>JASGFP010000040.1:0-30133 GCA_047605445.1 Rhodoblastus sp. | reverse complement strand
CTGCGACGCCCGCGCCCGCGCCGGCGATGAAGATGGACCTGCTCGACATCAACACCGCGACGCTCGACCAGCTCAAGGCGCTCAAGGGCGTCGGCGACGTGCGCGCAGCGGCGATCGTCAAGGGCCGACCCTACAAGGGCAAGGACGAGCTGGTGCAGAAGAACATCGTGCCGCAGGGCGTCTACGACGACATCAAGGACAAGATCATCGCCAAGCAGAAGTGAGCGATTGATCGCGCACATCAGCCCCCGCCTCGGCGGGGGCTTTTCGTTTCAGAGCGCCGTGTAATCCTCTGTCCGCGCCATGTCTCGCAGGATCGTTGCAAGCTCCGCCGGGGGCGTCGTCGCCTTGCGCGTTTCCGTGTCCAGCCAGACGATCATCGAACGGATTTCATAAACGCGCTCGCCTTCGGGCGTCAGGATGCGATTGACGATCAGATAGCGCGTGCCCTTGGCGTTGACGCCGCCGCACAGCATCTGCACGCGCATCCTGTCGCCCAGAAAGAGTTCGCGCGCATAGGTCGTGCGGTCGCCGACCACGACGAAGGCGACCTTCCATTTTGCGAAGACGTCCGGCGTCACGCCCTGTGCATTGAAGAAACGCAGCCGGCAGTCGACCGCCTTTTCCATGTAGGCGACGTTCTTCATGTGCCGGTTGGCGTCGAGGTCGAACCAGCCGACGTCGGTGTGGTGTTCGAAGATTTTCGTCATGTGCATGAAGTTCCGGTCGGCACGTCATCCCCGCGAAAGCGGGGATCCAGAACGCAACATCGAGGTAGAGCTCTGGACTCCCGCTTTCGCGGGAATGACAGGGGCGCAGGCGCGAGACTAAGCCCGCTTCGCCTCGTATTCATCGCGCAGCTCGCGCTTCAGAATCTTGCCGATCGCCGAGCGCGGAAGGGTTTCGACGATCTCGATCTTCGAGATGCGCTGCGTCTTGCCGAGTTTGGAATTGGCGAATTCGCGCAATTCGTCCGCGGTCGCCTTCATGCCCGGCCGCAGCACGGCGAAGGCGAGCGGCGTCTCGCCCCATTCCACCGACTTGATGCCGACGACGGCGCATTCCTGCACGGCGGGATGCTTGGCGAGAATGCCTTCGAGGTCGCTCGGATAGATGTTGAAGCCGCCCGAAATGATCATGTCCTTGCGGCGGTCCATCAGCTTCATGAAGCCATCTTCGTCGAAGCGGCCGACGTCGCCGGTGCGGATGAAGATGCGGCCGTCCGGCGCCACCCATTGCGCTTCGGCGGTCTTGCCGGGCTGATTGTGATAGCCGTTCATGATCGCGCCCGACCAGCCGACGATTTCGCCGATCTCGCCGGGCCCGACTTCCACGCCGTTCTCGTCGATGAGGCGAACGTCGTGCCCTTCGCCCGGACGGCCGACCGTGTCGACCTTGTCGGGAAATTCGTGAGCGACGAGCACGCAGGAGCCGCCGCCTTCGGTCATGCCGTAATATTCGACGAGCCCACCCGGCCAGCGCTTGAGAATGTCGGTCTTCAGCGCGCCGGAGAAGGGCGCGGAAGTGCAGAACTTCATGCGGAAGCTCGAGAGATCGTAGGAATCAAAATCCGGCTGCGTCATGATGCGATGATATTGCACGGGCACCAGCATGGCGTGCGTGACATGCAGCGATGATGCGAGCTCCAGGAATTTGTGCGCGTCGAATTTTTTCATCAGCGCGACCGTGCCGCCGCCGGCCAGCGTCGGGAAGAAGGAGACGAGCGTCGTGTTGGAATACAGCGGGGTCGACAGCAGCGTGGTCGCCGTGCGGTCGTAGCCGAAAGCGTTGGCGCGCTGCACGTGCGCCCAGCGCATGCGGTGCGACTGCACGATGCCCTTAGGTATGCCTGTGGTTCCCGAGGAATAGATGATGTTGAAGGGATCGGCGGGGTCGATGGTCGCCGGCGTAACGGACGCGCCTTCGGGCGCGAGCCAGTCGGCGAAAGGCTTGCCGCAGTCGGAGCCGTCGAGCGAAATGCGGATGGTGCTGGCGTCGCCGGCGTTCTTCAAACTGTCGGCGGTGGAAGCGTCGAGGAAAAGCAGCTTGGCGCCGGAATCCTTCACCATGCCTTCGAGTTGTTCCGGCGTGGACGAGGGCGCGAGCGGCGCGGTGACGACCCCGATGGAGAGGGCGCCGAGAAACAGCGTAGCGTATTCAATGGACGTCGAGGCGCAGACGGAAATGGCGTCGCGCTGTTTCACGCCGTCGCGCTGGAGGGCGGCCGCAACGCGGGCCATCATCTTGACGGTTTCGGCATAGGACTGACGGCGTCCGTCGAGAATGAAGGCGGCGCGGTCCGGCAGGTCGCGAGCGGTCAGTTTCACCAGATCGGCGACGAGCCCGAAATCCTTGTCCAGAGCCTCGACATTGTTCATTTTTCAGCATCCTCCCGAAACGGCGGTTGCGCCGATATTGGCGGCGACGTTAGATGAGCGTCGAAATGCGGGCAAGCACAGCGCCCGCACAAGAGGAATGCGCGAAATGGGCAAGGATTTGGGGCTCGACCGGACGAAACCCGGCAAGGTCGGACTGAACGCGGATGCGCTGGATCGCCTCGGCGACGCATTGAAGCGCGAGATCGGCGAAGGGCGCGTGCCCGGCGCCGTCGCCATGATCGCGCGCGGCGGACAAGTCGGCTATTTCAAGGCCTTCGGCAAGCGTGATCCCGCGTCGTCCGACGACATGCAGGACGATTCGATCTTCCGCGTCTTTTCGATGACCAAGCCGATCGTCTCGATGGCGATCATGCAGCTCGTCGAGCAGGGCCGCATCCTGCTCGCCGATCCCCTGTCGAAATATATTCCCGCTTTCGCCGAGACGAAGGTGGGCGTCGTGCGCGACGGCGAACTGACGCTGGTCGCGCCCGTGCGGCCGATCACGATCCAGGATCTGCTGCGGCACACGTCCGGCCTTACCTACGATTTCGTCGGCGGCGGCGAACATCCCGTGCAGAAATTGTATGCCGCCGCCAATCTCGCGCGGCCCGACCAGACCAACGCCGATCAGGTGGACGCGCTGGCCAAATTGCCGCTGCTGAACCAGCCCGGTTCGACGTGGGATTACAGCCGCTCGACCGACGTGCTCGGCCGCATCGTCGAGATCGTGACCGGCAAGACGCTGGGCGCCGCGCTGGAAGAGCAGATACTCGGCCCGCTCGGCATGAAGGATACGGCCTTCAACGTGGCCGAGAAGAATGTCGATCGCATCGCCGAGCCGCTGCCGGTCGATCCCGATACGCAGCAGCCGGTGAAACTGTTCAACCCGCGCCGTCCCGCGCAATTCGAGTCCGGCGGCGGCGGACTGATGTCGACCGCGCCGGATTACGCGCGCTTCTGCGCCATGCTGGCGGGCGGCGGCACGTTCGGCAAGGAACGGATCGTCGGCCCGCTGACGCTCGAATTCATGGCGAGCGATCATCTTGGGCCGGAGGTGCGGCGCGGCTCCGATCTGCTGCCGCCGGGCCACGGCTTCGGCCTCGGCTTTGCCGTGCGCACGGCCACCGGCATGGCGTCCGTGCCGGGCTCCGAAGGGCTGTTCTACTGGGGCGGCATCGCGGGGACGACCTTCTGGATCGACCCGCAGGAGGATCTGTTCGCGATGATGATGATCCAGGCGCCGGGCCAGCGCGATTATTATCGCATGCTGTTCCGCAATCTGGTTTACGCGGCGGTGGAGTGAGGCGATTCCCTTCTCTCCCCGTGCGGGGAGAGAGAGCCCCACTACGCGAGCTTGCTCTCTTGCGGCACGCCCACCCAGGGCTGATGATTGATCATCTGCACGCGCCAGCCGCTGTCGGTCTCGTTCTGCAGAATGTCGAGGCGCGTGACCGAGCAATTGTCGGTCGTGAACGCCATCATGCGCGTGGGCGCCAGGCCGAGCGCGATGCCGATGGCGGCGCGGATCGTGCCGCCGTGTGCGACCACCACGATATCGCGCGCCGCGTGATCGGCGACGAGCCTGTCGATGCCGGTGCGCGTGCGGTCGATCAGATCGACGAAGCTCTCGCCGTTGGGCGCGCGTTCCTCCGGCGCGTTGAACCAGTGGCCTGATGGCGACGGCTTCACGTTGCGAAAGAATTCGGCGCGGTTGAGGCCCTGCCAGTCGCCCAGATGCTGCTCGGCGAATTCGGCCATCGCCTCGGGTTGCAGATGCGCGTCCGGGTGGCCCGCGGCGAAGATGGCGGCGGCGGTCTGCTTCGCTCGGCCGAGATTGCTGGTCACCCACACGGCGTCGCGCGGCAGCACGCGCGCGAGCGCCTCGAACACATGGGTCTCGCTGCAATCGCAGGGCAGGTCGCGCTGGCCGTAGATGCAGCCGCCGTCCTCGCGCACCGGCGCGTGGCGCACCCACCAGAAGCGCGTGGTCGCGAAATCCTCGAGGCCGAGCGGTTTGTGCGTCGAACTGAAGGCGGTGCCGGTCGGCTGCGTCACGTCTTCTCTCCCTGAAAAGCTGCATTTGGTCTATGCGCGGCGCGTGCGGCGCGCAAGCTATCGCGGCGTCCGGCGGATCGCTATTCTGCACAAAAACCGGAGGAACAGATGACAGGCAGACTTGCTGGAAAATCCGCGATCGTGACGGGCGCGGCGAGCGGCATAGGACGCGCCAGCGCGCGGCTGTTCGCCAAGGAGGGCGCGCGGCTGCTGATTGCCGACCGCGCCGAGGACGGGCTGACCCAGACGCTGGAAATGATCCAGAAGGACGGCCATGCGGCCAGCGCGCTGGCGATGGACGCGGGCAGCGAGAAAGACGTGCAGAAGCTGATCGATACGGCGCTGCATGAGTTCGGCCGCATCGACGTCGTCTACGCCAATGCCGGGATCAGCGGCGGTATGACGACGTTGTTCGAGGCGACGGTCGAGCAGTTCACTGAAATCCTGCGCATCAACCTGATCGGGCCGTTCCTGGCGATCCAGAAGGCCGCGCCGCATATGGTGAAGCAGGGCGGCGGTTCGATCATCTGCACGGCCTCTGTCGCGGGCTTGCGCGCCAACGCCGGCAACGGGCTCTACAGCGCGAGCAAAGCGGGCGTGATCTCGCTGGCGCAGACCTGCTCGAATGCGCTGATCGGCACCGGCGTGCGCATCAACGCCATTTGCCCGGGGCTGATCGAGACGGGCATGACGCGGCCGATCTTCGAGAATGCGCGGGCGCGCGGCACGGATTCCAAGATCGGGCAGTTGAACCCGCTGCAACGGGCGGGTCGCCCGGAAGAGATCGCCGCGATGGCGCTGTTTCTGGCGAGCGACGAGGCGTCCTACGTCAACGGGCAGGCGTTTCCGGTCGACGGCGGATTGTCGTCGACGCATCCGTTTGCAAAGCCAAGGAAATAGTTTCTGCTCCCTCTCCCCGCCTGCGGGGAGAGGGTTGGGGTGAGATTCTCAGTATCCCCGGATCCTGGCGATGCGGTTCGCGTGGAACCGTGCGTCGCCGAACAATTCCTGGCAGACGCGCGCGCGCTTCATGAACAGGCCGACGTCGATCGCGTCAGTCATGCCGTTGCCGCCGTGCATCTGCACGGCCTCGCGCACGGCGAGATCGGCGGAGGCGCAGGCGCGGGACTTGGCGACCGCGACGTAGGGGCGCGCCTTCTCCGGATCGCTGTCGAGCATCTGCAGAGACTTCAGAACGGCGGCGCGCGTGATCTCGAGTTCGCAATACAGATGCGAGGCGCGGTGCTGCAGGCCCTGGAATTCGCCGATCACCTTGCCGAACTGCTTGCGCTCCTTAAGGTAGGCGACGGTGCGGCCGAAGGCCTCCTCGCTGACCCCGACGAGTTCGCTGGCGACGCAGGCGCGGCCGGCGTCGAGGATGGCTTCCACCAGCGGCGCGCCGGCGTCGACCTCGCCCAGCACCGCGTCGGCATTGACCTCGACATTGTCGAAGGTGATGCGCGCGGCGTTATGCGCGTCGACCATGATGGTGCGTTCGATCGAGACGCCCTTCGCCTTCGGGTCGACCAGCAGCAGCGTCACGCCCTCCTTGTCGTCGACTCCGCCCGCGGTGCGCGCGGTGACGATCAGCAGATCGGCGATATGTCCATCGACGACGAAGGTTTTGGCGCCCGAGAGCGTGAAACCGTTGCCGGCGCGCGTCGCCTTGGTCTCGATGTGCTTCGGGCTGTGCTTCGGCTTTTCGTCGAGGGCGAGCGCGGTCAAGAGATCGCCGGCCGAGAGCTTCGCAAGCAGGTCGCTGGCGCGCGCGCCGCCCGCGCGCTTCAGCGCGGTGACGCCGAGCACGGAGGTTGAGAGAAACGGAGACGGCGTGAGGTTTCGGCCGATCTCTTCCATCACGACACCCGCCTCGACATGGCCGAGGCCGGAGCCGCCGTGGTCTTCCGGCGCGAGAATGCCGGCAAAGCCCATGTTGGCGAACTCTTTCCAGATTTCGCGCGAGACGCCGTCGGCGTCTCGGCTGTCGCGCAGCTTGCGCAGATGGGCGACAGGCGCGCGGTCGGCGACGAGGCCGCGCGCGCTGTCGCGGAGCATGGATTGTTCTTCGGTGAGGACGAGGGCCATGGATTACACCATTGTTTGGTCTTTGGTCGTCATTGCGAGGAGCGAAGCGACGCGGCAATCCATCCCTGCGGATTGTCAGCTGGATGGATTGCTTCGCTTCGCTCGCAATGACGGTTGCGGAACGGCAGGGGGTTAAGCCCCCGGCAGTTCCAGGATGCGCTTGGAAATGATGTTGAGCTGCACTTCGCTGGTGCCGCCCTCTATCGAATTCGCCTTGGTGCGCAGCCAGGCGCGCGGCGCTTCGCCGTCCTGCGAACGCTCGCTCTCCCATTCGAGGCCGTCCGAGCCGAGCGAGGACATGACGAGTTCGTGGCGGCGCTTGTTCAGCTCCGTGCCGTAGTACTTGAGGAAGGACGAATAGGCGGGATGCGCCTGCTTCGCCTTCATCATGTCGCCGGCGCGCTCCATCGCGAGCGCGAAGGCCATCGCATCGACGTCGAACTCGGCGATGTCGGCGCGCAGCAAGGGATCGGCCAGCGTTCCGTTTTCGACGCCGACCGATTGCGCGGCGATCTGGCCGAGCGGACGGCCGCCGCCGAGGCCCATGCCGCCGATCATGTCGCGCTCGTGGGTCAGCAGATATTTGGCGACGTCCCAGCCCTTGTTCAGGGTGTAGACGAGATTTTCCTTCGGCACCTTCACGTCGGTGAAGAAGGTCTCGCAGAAGGGCGATTTGCCGGAGATGAGCAGGATTGGCCGCGTCTCGACGCCGGGCGTCGCCATGTCGAACAGAAGGAAGGAAATGCCTTCGTGCTTCTTCGCCTTGGGGTCCGTGCGCACGAGGCAGAAGATCCAGTCGGCGTAGTTGGCGTAGCTCGTCCAGATCTTCTGGCCGTTGACGAGATAATGGTCGCCCTTGTCCTCGGCCTTGGTCTGCAGCGAGGCGAGGTCGGAGCCGGCGCCCGGCTCTGAGTAACCCTGGCACCAGCGGATTTCGCCGCGCGCGATTTTCGGCAGGTGCTCCTTCTTCTGGGCCTCGTTGCCGTATTTCAGCAGCGCCGGTCCGAGCATCCAGATCCCGAAACTATCGAGCGGCGAGCGGCATTTCATCGCGCGCATCTCTTCGCGCAGAATCTTCGTCTCGTCCTTGGAGAGGCCGCCGCCGCCGTATTCTTTCGGCCAGTCCGGCACGGTCCAGCCGCGCGCGGCCATGCGCTCGAGCCATTGCTTCTGCGCTTCGTTCTTGAACTTCCAGTTGCGCCCGCCCCAGCAGCGGTCCTCGTCGTCCTCGGGCGGCGTGCGCATTTCCGACGGACAATTGGCTTCGAGCCAGGCGCGCGTCTCGCGCCGGAACGTTTCGAGATCGGTCATCGGTTTGCTCCTCGATCGTCGCGTCAGCCCATTGTCACCACGACCTTGCCCATCGCCTTGCGGCTGGACAGCCAGTCGATGGCGGCGCCCGCCTTGTCGAGCGGGAAGGTCTCGGAGACGTAAGGCCGGATCTTGCCATGCGCGTAAAGGTCCATCATCTCGCGCAGGTTCTGCTGGTGGCGCTCCGGAAAGCGGCGCACGAAATCGCCCCAGAAAATGCCGAGCACATCGCAGCCCTTCAGGAGCGTGAGGTTAAGCGGCAGTTTCGGGATGCCGGCGGGGAAGCCGACGACGAGGAAACGGCCTTCCCAGGCTATGGCGCGCAGCGAAGCCTCGGCGTAATCGCCGCCGACGGGATCGTAGATCACATCCGCGCCATTGGGGCCGCAGGCCTTCTTGAAGAGATCGGCGAGCGCCTTGGTCCCGGCCTTGTCGAAGGGGCCGGCGGGATAGACGATGGCCTCGTCGGCGCCGTGCTTCTTGCAGAAATCGGCCTTTTCCTGAGACGAGACGGCCGCGATCACCTTGGCGCCCATCGCCTTGCCGAGTTCGACGGCTGCGATGCCGACGCCGCCGGCCGCGCCCAGCACCAGCAGGGTCTCGCCCGCTTTCAGCTTCGCGCGGTCCTTCAAGGCATGGTGCGAAGTGCCGTAGGTCATCAGAAAGGCGGCGGCCTCGTCGTAGCGCATGGAATCGGGGATTTTGACGACCCGCGTGGCGTCGATCGCGACCTTTTCCGCCATGCCGCCCCAGCCGCAGGAGGCCAGAATGCGGTCGCCGACCTTGAGGCCCTGCACTTCCGCGCCGACAGCGGAAATCACGCCGGAAATCTCTCCGCCCGGCGAAAACGGCCGCTGCGGCTTGAACTGGTACATGTCGCGGATGATCAACGCATCCGGATAGTTCACGCCGCAGGCCTTCACGTCGACGACGACATGGTCGGGGCGGGCTTGCGGATCGGGCAGATCCTCGAGCTTGAGGGTCTCGGGACCTCCGACCTCGCGGCTGATGAGGGCTTTCATGCGTTCCTCCGGATGAATTTGTCGGCGGCGGCATTCGACCGCCGGATTGTCGGACAAGATAGTGCGAAGCGTGAGCGATGGAAAGTCGCAACGCGGGCGCCTGCCGCGCTTGGCCCGGGGCGCAAAATCTTCTATCCCGACAGGCGCGGAGCGAGGAGGTCGCGCCGCCACGACAAACGGGGAGCGCGCGCCTGGCGCCGCCAAGCGAAAACAGGATGCCTGGCGATCGGGTTCTCGTTACCGGCGCGAGCGGGTTCGTCGGCGCGGCCGTTGCGAACACACTCCGCAAGCGCGGCTATCGCGTTCGAACGCTCGTTCGGGCGACCTCGCCGCGTGGCAACCTCGATCCGCAGGACGAAACCGCCGTCGGCGATATTCTGGACGCCGCGTCGCTCGACCGCGCGCTGGAGGGCGTCGACCATGTGGTGCATGCGGCCGCCGACTATCGTCTGTGGGCGCGCGACCCCTCGGAAACATTGCGGGCCAATGTCGAGGGAACGCGCCTCGTCATGCAGGCCGCCCGTGCAGTGGGCGCGCGGCGGATCGTGCATGTCAGTTCGACCGCAACGATCCGCCCGGGCGAGGAGGCGCCGTCCGACGAGACGATGGTGGCGGCCGTCGAGCCGGACATGGGCAATTACAAGAAGAGCAAAATTCTTGCTGAGCGGCTCGTGGATGCAATGGTGCGAGACGCCGGACTGCCGGCCGTGATCGTCAATCCGTCCACGCCGATCGGGCCGCGCGACATCAAGCCGACGCCGACAGGCCGGATTGTCGTCGAGGCGGCCTCAGGTCGCATGCCCGCCTTCGTCGAGACGGGCCTCAATCTCGCGCATGTGGACGATGTCGCCGCCGGCGTCGTTGCAGCGCTGGAGCGGGGCGGCGTCGGCGAACGTTATATTCTGGGCGGTGAAAATGTCGCGCTCTCGGATCTGCTTTGCGCTATCGCGCGCATCGTCGGGCGCAAGCCGCCGCGCATTCGCCTGCCGTTCGGGCTTGTCTATCCCATCGCGGTCGGCGCAGAGGCGATAGCTCATGTGACGGGACGCACGCCATTCGCCACGCGCGAAGGCCTGCGTCTGGCGCGCAAGTTCATGTTCTACAGCGACGCCAAGGCGCGTCGCGAACTCGGCTATTCGACGCGTCCCTACACGCAGGGACTGGAGGATGCGATCGTCTGGTTCCGCAGCGCGGGCTACATCAGATGATCGCGATCGCGTTTCTCACGCTGGCGATCTGGCTGACGCTGATTTTCGCGCGCGGCTATTTCTGGCAGGCGCGCCAGACCGACGAATTGCTGACGCCCGTATCGGCCGAACGCGCGCGCAATATCCGCGTGACGGCGATCGTGCCGGCGCGCGATGAAGCCGAGACGATCGCGCGCTGCGTGACGAGCCTCTTGTCGCAGGATTGCGAGGTCGCGTTCGACGTCGTGGTGGTCGACGACCAGAGCAGCGATGGCACGGGCGACATTGCGCGCGCGGCGGGGCAGTCCGCGAACGCCGCGCATCGCCTCACCGTGCTGCGCGGCGAAGACCCGCCGCCCGGCTGGACGGGAAAGATCAACGCCATGCGCGCGGGGTTCGCCTTCGTGGAGGCGCGCGCACACATGGACCGCGAGCCTGAAGGCCCGCTGTCCATGCCCGACTACGTGCTGTTCACGGACGCCGATATTGAACATGCGCCCGACACGCTGGCGCGCCTTGTCGGCGGCGCCGAGAAAGGCGGGCTGACGCTCGTTTCGCTGATGGCGAAGCTCGCCTGCGACAGCCGCGCGGAGCGCTGGCTCGTTCCCGCCTTCGTCTATTTCTTCCAGATGCTCTATCCCTTCGTCTGGGTGAACGATTCGCGCCGCCGCATGGCCGCCGCCGCCGGCGGCTGCATGCTCGTGCGGCGCGATGCGCTGGTGCGCGCCGGCGGGCTCGAAGTCATCCGTGACGCGCTGATCGACGATTGCGCGCTCGGCGCGGCGATGAAGAAGACCGGCCCGGTCTTCCTCGGCCTGACGCGGCGTGTGAAAAGCCTGCGGCCCTATCCGCATCTGGCCGACATCCGCCGCATGGTCGTGCGCTCCGCCTATGCCGAGCTCGATTATTCGCCGCTGAAGCTCGCCGGCGCGACGCTCGGCATGGCGTTGACCTTCATCGCGCCAGCCGTGCTCGCAGGCCATGCCGATCCGACGACCGGCATGATCGCCCTCGCCGCCTATGCGATGATGGTTCTCTCCTACCGTCCGATGCTGCGCTTTTATGGGCTGAGCGGCTGGCGCGGCCTGTTCCTGCCTGTCGTCGCCGGCTTTTACATGGCCTTCACGCTCGAATCCGCCTTTGTCCACATGCGCGGGCGCGGCGGCGCGTGGAAAGGCCGCTACCAGGCGGCGGGGAGCGCGCGATGAGCGAAGTCGCCGCAGCTTCCTCGGGCAAATCTGATCGCGACGAGAATTTTCCGGTCGCCGCGCTGCTCGCGCCGCGCTATCGCGCGCCGGTGCTGGCCTTCTATCGTTTCGTGCGCGCCGCCGACGATGTCGCCGATCACGCCACGCTCGCGCCGGAGAAGAAACTCGACCTGCTCGACGGGCTCGCCCGCGCGCTGACCGGCCAGGGTCCCGACGATCCGGTGGCGGAGCCGCTGAAGCGAACATTGTCCGAACGCCGGATCTCCACCAGGCACGCGCTCGACCTGATCGAGGCGTTCAAGCGCGACGTCACGAAAAACCGCACGCGCGATTTCGACGATCTGATGGATTATTGCCGTCTCTCGGCCATGCCGGTCGGCCGTTATGTGCTCGATCTGCACGGCGAGAGCCGCGATACGTGGGCGGCTTCCGACAAATTGTGCGCGGCCTTGCAGATCATCAATCATCTGCAGGATTGCGGGAAGGATTTTCGCGGTCTCGATCGCGTCTACATCCCCGCCGATGCGCTCGCCGCGCATGGCGCGCGCGTGGACATGCTGGGCGCGGACCGCGCCGCGCCGGAATTGCAGGCGGTCATCGCCGATCTCGCGCGCCGCACGCAGGGTCTGCTCGCCGAAAGCGCGGCCTTTCCGATGCAGGTGCGCAATCTGCGTCTCGCGATGAACGTCGGCGCGATCCAGAAGCTCGCGGAGAAACTGACGGCGGGCCTCATCGTTCACGATCCGCTTTCGGAAAATGTGCACGCCTCGAAGTCGGCGTTTTTCGTGACGGCGCTCCGGGCGGCGGGCGCGGTCCTTGCTCGCCGCGTCATCCCATTCGGCGCGCGATCCCGGGAGCGCAACGCTTGAGCGGGCCCGTCGACCAACCGGAAAAAGCCGCGTCCGGCTCGTCCTTCTACGCGGGCATGCGCATATTGCCGCGTGAAAAACGGCAGGCGATGTATGACGTCTACGCCTTTTGCCGCGCGGTCGACGACATTGCCGACGGCGATGCGCATCGGGACGATCCGGCGGGCGCGATGCAGCGCTGGCGCGCCGATATTGACGCCGTATATGCGGGGCGTCCTGCGGGCGAAGCCGCGCATCTTGCGCCGCATGTGGCGCAATACGGCCTCAAGCGCGAGGATTTTCTGGCCGTCATCGACGGCATGGAAATGGATTTGCGCGGGCCGATCATCGCGCCGGACGCCGCCACGCTCGACCTCTATTGCGACCGCGTGGCGAGCGCCGTCGGGCGCCTGTCGGTGCGCATTTTCGGGCTGGAGGATGCCGCGGGCGTGCAACTCGCCCATCATCTCGGCCGTGCGCTGCAACTCACCAACATTCTGCGCGACATCGACGAGGACGCTGGTCTCGGCCGGCTGTACCTGCCGCGCGAGGCGTTGCTGGCGGCGGGCATGACGGATCTGTCGCCAGCCGCCGTCGTTGCGCACTCGCGCCTTGCGGAAGCCTGCGCGCCGCTGATCGCGCAGGCGCACGCGCATTTCTCCGCCGCGCAGGCGATCATGGATCGAGCGCCACGCGCCGCGGTCAAGGCGCCGCGACTCATGAAGGCGGCTTATGCAGACGTACTCGCGCGGCTGGAAAAGCGCGGCTTCGCCAGCCCACGCGTTCGCGTCGGCGTGGACAAGGTGAAACTGATCGGCGCGGTGCTGCGCTGGGGCCTGTTTTGAGCGGCGCCGTCCATGTGATCGGCGCGGGTCTGGCGGGTCTGGCGGCTGCGACGCGGCTCGCCGCCGAAGGCCGACGCGTTGTCGTCCACGAGGCCGCGCGCATGGCGGGCGGGCGGTGTCGTTCCTATTTCGACAGCCAGCTCGGCCTGACGATCGACAACGGCAACCATCTACTGCTCGCCTGCAATCATGCGGCTATGGCCTATCTCGCGCGCATCGGCGCGAAGGATGCGCTGACGGGCCCGGACGAATGCGTTTTCGATTTCGTCGATGTCGCCAGGAACCAGAGATGGCGGTTGCGGCCGAACGGCGGGCGCATTCCCTGGTGGATTTTCTCCGATGAGCGCCGCGTTCCGGGAACCGGCGCGCGCGATTATCTCGGCGGCCTTTCGCTTCTGACTGCCGGCGCGCAGGCGACCGTAGCCGAGACGCTTGCGACCGAAGGCGTCTTATGGGAACGGCTGTGGAAGCCGGTGCTGGTTTCTGCGCTCAACACGAAGCTCGACATTGCATCGGCGCGCCTGGCGGCGGCGGTGGTGCGCGAAAGCCTCGGCGCAGGTGGCGCTGCGGCGCGGCCGCGCGTTCCCGCGCATGGGCTCGGGCCGGCGTTCGTCGATCCCGCGCTGAAATTTCTTGCGGCGCACGGCGCCGAAATCCGGTTCGGCGCGCGGCTGCGGGCGTTGCAATTCGCCGACGATCGCGTCGTCGCGCTCGACTTCGGCGAGGATACGATCGCGCTCGGCCCGGAAGATTGTCTCGTCTTCGCGGCGCCGGCGTGGAGCGCGCTCGAGATCATTCCCGGCGTGATCGCGCCAAGCGAGCATTGCGCGATCTTCAACGCGCATTTCGCTGTCGCGCCGCCGGAGGGCATGCCCATGCTGACAGGCCTCGTCGGCGGCATGAGCGAATGGCTGTTCGCCTTTCCCGATCGTCTTTCCGTGACGATCAGCGCGGCGGACGCCTTCATCGATTCTGCGCCTGACGACATCGGATTGCGCGTCTGGCGCGAAGTCGCCGGCATTGCCGGCCTCGAGCCCGCGCAAGCGCCGCCGACGCGCATCGTCAAGGAGAAGCGCGCGACCTTCGCGGCGACGCCGGCGCAAGACGCCTTGCGCCCGCGGGCTGAGACGCGCTGGCGCAATTTGGCGCTTGCGGGCGACTGGACGCAGACCGGCCTGCCCGCGACGATCGAAGGCGCGATCCGCTCGGGCGAACGCGCGGCGGATATTATTGCGCGCGCTTAACGCCAGTGAAGAATGTCATCTCCGCGAATGCGGGGATCCAGCCGAAGGTCGGCGCCGCGGCTGTCTGGAGTTCGGCTTTCGCCGGACTGACACAATGCGTCCGATCCTCAAATCGTCCGCCCCGCCTTCGCCCAATAGGGATCGCGCAGGCGGCGCTTGAATATCTTGCCGGAATCTTCGCGCGGCAGGTCGCGGCCGATCTCGATGTGGCGTGGCACCTTGTAGTCGGCGAGATGCTGCTTGAGGTAGGCGCGCACGTCCTCGACCTTCAGGTCGTGCCCTGGCTGCGGCTCGACGACGGCCATCAGCGATTCGCCGAATTCGGCGTCGGGAATGCCGAATACTGCGCAATCCTTGATGTCGGGCATATGCAGCGCAACGCTTTCGATCTCGGCGGGATAGATGTTCACGCCGCCGGAAATCACCATGTCGCGCTTGCGGTCGTTGATGAAGAGATAGCCGTCGTCGTCGAGATAGCCGACGTCGCCCGAGGTGATGAGCCCGTTACGGTCGATCTCGGCGCGCTTCTCCGGCTTGTTGAAATAGGTGAAGTCCGGCATGCCGTTGATGCGCGTATAAATCTCGCCGGTCTCGTTGGGCCCGAGCGCCTCGCCGTTCTCGCCGACGATGACGATTTCCGCGCCTTCGACGGGTCGGCCGACAGTGCCGGGCCTGTTCATCGCATCGGCGCTGTTGGCGAGCGTGACTGCGCTCGATTCCGTCGAGCCGTAGAATTCGTGGATGATTGGCCCCCACCATTCGATCATCTGGCGCTTGGCCTCGGGCGGGCAGGGGGCTGCCGCGTGAATGATGTAGCGCAGCGAGGATATGTCGTATTTCTCCCGCACGTCCTTCGGCAGTTTCAGGAGCCGCACGAACATGGTGGGCACCATGAACATGTGCGAGATGCGATGCTCCTGGATCAGCGCCAGCAGGCCTTCGGGGTCGAAGCGCGGCGTGAGTACGACGCCTTTGCCGGTGAGTGCGGCGCGAAGCCCGAACGAATTGGGCGCGGAATGGTAGAGCGGGCCGGGCAGGCCCGCGACCATGTCGGGCGTGAAGCCATAGACGGTGCGGCGCACCCAGGCCGATTTCTCCATCTGCGCGGGCGTCGCCGGATTGCGGCGCACGGCTTTGGGGTTTCCGGTCGTGCCGGAGGTATAGATCATGCTGTCGGTCGCCGGCGGCGGCAGGTTTTCGGCGGGCTGCTGCGCGTGCACCCAGTCGTTCCAGTTCTGCGCTTCGGCGGGTACGACGCAATCCTGCGGGCTCGCCCCGTAGGACTCGGCCAGTTCCGGCGGCGTCGGCGCGATGAAGACTTGGACGCCCGCGGGAATGATGTGCGCGACGCGCGGCCACAGGTCGGCATGGACGACGAAGGCGCGCGCGCCGCAATCGTGCAGGATGTATTCGACCTCCTCCGCCTTGAAGTGCCAGTTGATCGGCACCGCATAGGCGCCGATGCGCTGGGCCGCGATGGAGGCTTCGAAGAAGGCGAAATCGTTGCGCAGGAAGAGCGCGATGGAATCGCCTGGCTTCACCCCGATGTCGCGAAATCCGTGCGCGGCGCGCGCCGCCCGGTCGTCGAGTTCGGCGCGCGTCATGCGGCGATCGCCGCTGACAAGGCCGTCGTTGTTTCCTCCGGTCATGATCTTCTCGTTCTTGGCTTCGTTTCGTCGCGCGAGGGCGACTTCTTCAGAATTTCGCGCGCATGTCCTTCCATGCAGCGGTCAAATCGCTGCGGAACTGCGGCGCGGCGATCATGATCAACGCCTCGGCGCGCGCGTCGAGATCGAGATCGCGTAAGGCAGCCATGCCATGTTCTGTGACGATATAGTCGGCGTCGTTGCGCGGGCCAGTCGCGACGCCGGCGGGCAGACGCGCAACGATGCGGCTTGCGCCGCCAGCCGAAGACGGAAGCGCGACAATGGCGCGACCGCCCTTCGAGCCCGCCGCGCCGCGCTGGAAATCGTGAAAGCCGCCGGCGCCGCTGATCTGCTTTCCGCCGAGCATTTCCGCATTGCACTGGCCGAGCAGGTCGACCTCGATCGCGGAATTGATGGCGACGAAATTGTCCTGAGCCGATATCGAAGCGGCGGCGTGTGTGTAGTCCGCCGAACGGAAGCGCATGTCGGGCCGCGCCGCGCAGGCCCACGCCGCCTGTGTGCCGATCGCCATGCCGGTGACGCCAAGGCCACGGTCGGCGGATTTGACGGAATTGTCGAGCACGCCCCTGTCCATCAGCGCGGCGATGGAATCGTCGATCATGCCGGAATGCAGGCCCAGATGCCTGCGGTCGAAGAGATTGGCGAGAACGGCGGATTGCACCTTGCCGATACCGATCTGGATCGTGTCGCCGTCACGGATGAGACGCGCGGCGTTGACGCCGACCTTCTCCAGCGTCCCGCTCGCCGTCGCGGCGGGGAACGGGCGCAGCGGTTCGTCGATCTCCACCAAGGCGTCGCAGTCTTCGGCGCGCAGGCCCGGTTCGCCCGAGACATGCGGCATGTTCCGGTCGACGAAGGCCAGCACGCGCGTCGCAGCGCGTGCGGCGATGGGGGCGTAATCCTGATTGAGACCGAAGGACATGCGGCCGTCCGGGCCCGGCGGCGAGACGCGCAGCACGGCGAGATCGATCTTCATGCGCGCGAGCGTGCCAGCAAAGCCGGAATAGGCGCGCGGCAGATAGCGCAAGCGGCCGGCCGCGAAGGCGTCGGCAAATGGCGGCGACACGAAGGTGGAGGCGATGCGCGCATCGGGCGCCAGCGCAGAATAGTCCGTCGTGTTGAGGCCTGGAATGAACACGCCGACGAATTCGACGGCGCGCGCGCGTTCAGAATCGGATTTCAGCGTCTCGACAAAGGTCATGCATTCCGACGGGCCGGCATGAACGAAGACGCGCATGCCGGGTTCGAGAAGGGCCAGCGCGGCGGAAGGCGAGAGGCGTCGTGGCGTTTTCAAGGGGCGGATCGTCTGCTGTGAAGAAGAGGAAAGGGGGATGCGCGAACTTCGCATGACGAAACCGCGTTTCGCAACTGTTCGCCGTTGCAAGGCGCTGCTAAGCAGAACGCATGGCTTCGGGGCTGCTGGAATACGCGCGCGCGCGTTCGGCTGCGTTGCTGGCGATCACGCTCGCCGGCGCGACGGTGCACGCCTATACGGGCTGGGCGCCTGCGGGCTACGTCGCGGCGCCGGCGCTGGTCGCCTATATCGCGCTGGAATGGCCGCGGCTGCGCGGAAATGCTCGTTTTCTCGTCGCGGCTTGCGTGGCGCTCGGCCTCTATGCGGGCTTTTCGACCGGCGCCTGGCGCAAGGTCGGCGACGGGCTGGCGTCGTCGTGCTTTTACCCAGCGTTCCTCGCGGCGCTGAGCTTTCTGCGGGATGCGGCGGCCTCCTCGCCGATGGTCGAGCGCGCCGGGCGCTATCTCGTCGCGCAGCCGCCGGGCCGCCGCTACGCCGCGCTCACCTTCGGCGGCCATGTGTTCGGCATATTGCTCAATCTCGGCGGGCTCGCGCTGCTCGCCTCCATGCTGAAGCAGACCAACACGCTCGCGGCCGCTGGCGGCGATCAGGCGCGCCTCGATTTGCGCGAAAAACGGATGACGCTCGCCGTGCTGCGCGGCTTTCATTCGATGGCCATGTGGTGCCCGCTGTCCATCACCATGGCGCTTCTGTTCTCGCTGACGCCCGGCGCGCACTGGAGCGAGTATGCGCCCTACGGGCTGGCGTTGACGGCGGTATTCCTGTCGCTCGGCTGGCTTTTTGATTTCGTGCAATTTCCGCGCGCGCGATCGGCGCCGGACAATGACGACCCCGGCGGCTGGCGGGCGGCGCTCGCCATGCTGGCGCAGGTGACGGCGATCACGCTGATCGCGCTGCTGCTGGAGCAAATCACCGGTGTGAAGTTCACCATTCACATTCTCGCGGTCGTGCCGCTTTTCGCGCTCGGCTGGCTGATGCTGCAAAATGTTTCGCTGGGTCCCGTGCAATCGCTCGGACGCTCGATCGCCACGCTGATCGAGCGATCCAAGCTCGGTTTTCCTTCTTACGCCAACGAAGTGACGCTGTTTGCGACGGCCGGCTTTCTCGGCGCGATGACTCCTCTCGTTTTGCGCGAGGAGACGCTGGTCGCGATCATCACCAACCTTCACCTGACGCCCGCCGTGCTCAGCGTCGCCATCGTGCTGGTCATCGCCGCGCTCAGCGTCGTCGGCATCAATGCGATGGTCACGGTGACGATGCTGGTCGGCGCGTTGGCGCATGCCCCGGCGACCGGTCTTTCGCCGCTGAAGCTCGTGTTCGTGATCGTCGGCGCATGGTCGCTCAGCAACGGCATGTCGCCGCTGAACAGCTCCATGGTGCTGCTCGGCGGCGTGATGGGCAAGCCGTCCGAGACGATCACGATCCGCTGGAACGGCGTGTTCGCGCTGATGACGCTCGTTCTGTTCTGCCTTGCGGTTTATTTCATCCCGCTCTGATCAGCGCAGCGTCGCCAGACCGTTGTCGAGCACGACGATGTCGCGTTCCACCACGCGGGCGCGGAAAGATACGTCCTTGCCGTCGATCCACATTTCCGTGCGGATCGTCTCGCCGGGATAGACCGGCGAGGAGAAGCGCAGCTTCAGCGATGCGAGGCGCGCGGGATCGTAGTCGCACACGGTTTTCAGAATGGCGTGGCCGGCGACGCCGAGCGAACATAGTCCGTGCAGGATCGGCGCCTTGAAGCCGCCGACCGCCGCGACTTCGGGATCGGCGTGCAGCGGGTTGTAGTCGCCGCTGAGCCTGTAGATCAGCGCCTGCTGCGGCAGGGTGGCGAGGTCGCAGACCCTGTCCGGCGCGCGTTCCGGCAGCTTGTGCGGCGCGGGCGTCGGTCCTGGCGGCCCGCCAAATCCCCCATCGCCGCGCAGAAAACTGGTCGATGTCAGCGTGGCGATGGTTTCGCCGGTGTCAGCGTCCGAAATCGTGCGTTCGATGAAGGCCAGGGCGCCCTTGCCCGCGCCCTTGTCGACGATCTCGACAATGCGCGAGCGGCCGACGATCTCGCCTTGCGTCGGGATCGGCTTGTGCAGCACGAAGCCCTGTTCGCCATGCAGCAGTTTCTTCCAGTCGACGCCGACGGCCGGGTCCTTCATCCAGAAGCCGAGCGGCGCGAGCACGACGGCCATGGTCGGCAGCGCGAGAAGGTTTTCCTCATAGACGAAGCGAAGCTGCTTAGCGTCCAGCGGATCGGCGCCGAGGCCGAGGCCGAGGGCGTAGAGCATCGTGTCCTTGGGCTCGAGCTTCTGACGGATCTCCGGCAGCGGCCAGTTCTTGAGCTTGTCGTAGTCGAGCGCCATCCAACGTTTCCCCGGTATCGTTCCTTCTTGCGGCGGGAGATTACACCCGGTCGTCGCCTCGTCAATTTGCGAACCCGTTATTTCGCAATGCGAAAGCTCTTGATGTTTTCGCGAAATGGCGGCAAAGAAGCGAAAAGACTGAGGAAGCCCATGGACACGGCTATCGACAGACCGGATCACGCGCGCGCGAACGATCGCCAGTTCGTGACCGCGCTGGCGCGCGGGCTCGATATATTGCGCGTCTTCCGGCCGGAGGACGGGCCGCTCGGCAATCAGGAACTGGCCAAGCGCACGGGCCTGCCGAAGCCGACGATCTCGCGGCTGACCTATACGCTGACGCAGCTCGGCTATCTCAATTGCGATCGCAAGCTCGGCGTTTATTCGCCGGGCGGCGGTGTGCTGGCGCTCGGCTATGTCGCCCTCGCCCAGCTCGATGTGCGGCGCGTCGCGCGGCCCCTGATGCAGGAACTCGCCGACGAATGCGGCGCCGCCGTTGCGCTCGGCGCGCGCGACCGGCTCAACATGCTCTATATCGAGAATTGCGAGGGCCAGAATATCGTCGCTTTGCGCGTGACCGTGGGATCGCGCATCCCGCTCGGCGTCTCGGCGATGGGGCGGGCCTATCTGGCCGCGCTGTCCGAGCGTGAGCGGGCGCCGCTGATCGATCAGGTGCTGCGCAAATATCCCGACGACAAGGCGAAGATCCTGCGCGGCATGGAAAAGTCGTTCAAGGATATCGAGAAGCGCGGCTTCTGCACTTCGATTGGCGAATGGCGCAAAGATGTGAACGGCGCCGGCGCGGCGCTGGTGCTGCCGAACGGCGCTGGCCTCTACGCCTTGAATTGCGGTGGACCGGCCTATCTGCTCAAGCCGCGCGACATCGAGGAAACCTATGGGCCACGGCTCGTCGAGATTGCGCGCAAGGTCGCGTCGCTCGTGGGCGTGAGGGGCCGCAAGTAACAGAAAGACGAGAACGATGAGTTCGGGCGAAACCGAGGAACTATTGCGCATGCTGCGCGACAGCGCGGCCGACTATGTCAACCGCTCCGACATGGCGCGCGATGTGCGCGCCTGGCGCCACAAGCCGCAAGGCTATGACGCGCAACGCTGGAACGAGATGATCCAGCTCGGCTGGGTCGGCCTGCGCGCCCCCGAAAGCGCCGGCGGCATGGGGCTCGGCCTCGAGGAATGCACGGCGCTGCTTGCCGAGACCGGCCGCGGCATCGGGCCCGAGCCGCTGTCGGCTGTCGGCGTGCTGGCGATGCGCGCGCTGGCGGAGGGCGAAGGAGCGCATAATGCCGATCTGATGACGGGACTTGCGGACGGCGGGCGTGTGATCGCGGTCGCCTGGCAGGAGAAGGCCGGCGCGCTGCAGGCCGGCGATTGCGAGACGCGCGCTACGCCGACGGCGAACGGCTGGCGGCTGAGCGGCGCGAAGGATTACGTGCACGGCGCGGCGCAGGCGAACGGCCTGATCGTCTCCGCCCGCGAGCCCGACGGCGTCGGCCTTTTCTATGTGGAGCCGGCTGCGAAGGGCGTGAAAGTCGAAACGCGATTCTTCACGGACGGAACGACCTGCTGCCGCGTGCATCTGGAGGATGTCGAGGTCGCCTCGGAATCCTGTGTGGCGCCGCCCGGACAAGGCGAATTCGCTCTGGACGCGGCGCTCGACGAGACACGGATCGCAGCGTCGGCTGAAATGTTCGGTCTGTCGCAGCGCGCGCTCGACATGACGCTCGACTATCTGCGCCAGCGCAAGCAGTTCGGCAAGGCGATCGGCTCGTTCCAGGCGTTGCAGCACCGCGCCGTCGATCTCTACGTCACGACGCAGATGATGCGCGCGGCGATCGACCGCGCCGCGCGCGCTTTCGATGGCGCGGATGCGCGCGACAAGGCGCTTGTCGCATCGGCCTGCAAGGCGCGCTGCTCCGATGGCGCGCTGCTGATCGCCAAAGAAGCGATCCAGATGCACGGCGCCATTGGTTACACGGACGAACACGACATAGGTCTGTTCGTGCGGCGCGCGATAAAACTCGCCGCGTGGCTCGGCAATGGCGCGCAGCATCGCAAGCGCTACGCGGCGCTCTCGCCCGCGCTCGAACAGGTTTGAGGCCGCCATGACTGCAGTCGCACGAGACGATTACGACGCGATGACCGATGCGGACTTCCGCAGGATGGTCCGCGATTTCATCGAGGCCGAATGCCCGGCCGAAATCCGCCACCTGCCGCGCCGCATCCGCTGGCACGAGGTCAAGCCGTGGAGCGAGAAACTCGGCAAGCGCGGCTGGCTCGCGCCGCAATGGCCGAAGAAATACGGCGGCATGGGCATGTCGGTCGGCAAGCAGATCGCCTATCTCGAAGAACTCGACCGCGCCGGCGTGCCGCGCGCGCCGGACATGGGCATCGTCATGCTCGGGCCGCTCTTGATCAATTACGGGTCGGAAGAGCAGCGCCAGACCTATCTGCCGCGCATCCTCGCCTGCGAGGACGTGTGGTGCCAGGGCTATTCCGAGCCGAACGCCGGCTCCGACCTCGCCTCGCTGCGGCTCGAAGCCGTGCTCGACGGCGACCATTGGGTCGTCAACGGCCAGAAGACATGGACGACGCTGGCGCAGGACGCCAACTGGATTTTCCTGCTGGTGCGCACCGACAAGAGCGCGAAGAAGCAGGAGGGCATTTCCTTCCTGCTCGTCGATCTCGCGACGCCCGGCGTTACGCGCCGTCCGATCATGACGCTCGGCGGACATGAAGAATTCTGCGAGACCTTCTTCGACAATGTGCGCGTTCCGAAGGACAATATCGTCGGCAAGGTCAACGAAGGCTGGACCATGGCCAAGGCGCTGCTCGGATTCGAGCGCATCTTCCTGGGCTCGCCTAAACTGTCGCAGGTCGCGCTCAACCGTCTCGCGCTGCTCGGCCGGGCCACCGGCGCCTTCGAGGACGACCGTTTCCGCGACAAGTTCACGCAATTGCGGCTCGACGTCGCCGACCTCACGGAAGCCTATTCGCGCTTCGCCGACATTCTGCGGCGCGGCGAGGCGCTTGGGCCTGACGTGTCGATCCTCAAGATTTTCGCGACCGCCACCTATCAGAAAATTACCGAAGCGCTGGTCGAAATGTCCGCCGAAAACGGTTCGATTGACGAGCCGGTGACGTATGGCAACGACAGTCTCGACGCGCTCGCGCATTACTGGCTGTCGCGACCGGCGACGATCTATGGCGGGTCGAGCGAAGTGCAGCGGAACATCGTCGCCAAGCAGGTGCTGGACCTGCCGGGGTAGGGTAGCGCGCCAGCGATAGCGGGCGTCCAGCCTTACTGGTCGATGAATGCGGGTGTGGCGTCTGGATCCCCGCTTTCGCGGGGATGACAGACGCGGATGCGAGGCAATGATCTTTACCCAGGAACACGAAGAACTCCGCCGCTCCCTGCGCAAATTCGTGCAGACGGAAATCGATCCCCATGCCGACGCGTGGGAGGAAGCCGGCATCTTTCCCGCGCATGAGCTTTTCCGGAAAGCGGGCGCGGCCGGATTTCTCGGCATCAGCAAACCCGAAGCTTTCGGCGGACTGGGGCTCGATTATTCCTATTCGATGATCGCGGCGGAGGAATGGGGTCGTGCACTGGCCGGCGGCGTCGCCACTGCGCTTGGCGTGCAGACCGACATGGCGACGCCGGCGCTCGCCAAGCACGGCTCGGACGAATTGCGGCGCGAATTTCTCGCGCCGGCCATCGCAGGCGAAATGGTCGCCTGCGTCGGCGTCTCCGAAGAGGGCGCCGGCTCCGATGTCGCGTCCATTCGCACACGCGCTGTTCGCGACGGCGACGATTACGTCATCACCGGCTCGAAAATGTGGATCACCAACGGCGTGCAGGCCGACTGGATGTGCCTGCTCGCCAATACGTCGGACGGCCAGTCGCACCGCAACAAGTCGCTGATCATCGTGCCGATGAAGACGAAGGGCGTCGAAGTCGCGCGGAAGCTGAAGAAACTGGGCCTGCATGCATCCGACACGGCGCAGATTTTCTTCGACAATGTGCGCGTGCCGGTGCGCCATCGCATCGGCGCGGAAGGGCGCGGCTTCGTCTATCAGATGGAGCAGTTCCAGGAGGAGCGTCTCTACGCCGCCGCAAAGGCGGTCAGCATGCTGGAGACGGCGATCTCCATCACCGTCGACTATGTGCGCCAGCGCAAGGCGTTCGGCAAGGCGCTGATCGACATGCAGACGATCCAGCACAAGCTCGCCGCCATGCACAGCGAGGTCGAGGCGCTGCGCGCCATCACCTGGAGCGCGGGCGAGCATTATGTCGAAGGCGGCGACGTGACGGAGAAGGCCTCGATCGCGAAATATCTCGCCGGCAAGATGGCGCTGGAAATTCCCAACGCCTGCCTGCAATTCTGGGGCGGCCAGGGCTATATGTGGGAATCGCGCATTTCCCGCATCATGCGCGACATCCGGCTGACGGCGATCGGCGGCGGCGCGAACGAGATCATGTTGCAGGTGATCGCCAAGCAGATGGGGCTGTCGAGCACGGGCGGACGCAAGGCGCAGCCGGCGCAGTAAGGCGCCACATGGGATCCCCGCGAAAGCGGGGAGCCAGCATCACGCATCGACGTCGGACGCGTAGATCCCGGATCAGCCCCGCGAGCTGTCCGGGATGACGCCTCGTGTCACTTGTATTTCCGCTCTTCCCACCACGGGAAATAGGCCGGCATGTCCTTCGACACCTTGTCGGGGAATTTCGCCGGGCGCTTTTCGAGGAAGCTCATCACGCCTTCCTTCACGTCGCCGGAGCGACCGCGCTCGAAAATGCCGCGGGAGTCGATCTTGTGCGCTTCCATCGGATCGTCGGCGCCCAGCATCCGCCAGACCATCTGGCGCATCAGCGCGACGGAGACGGGCGATGTATTGTCGACGATTTCCTTGGCGATCCTGCGCGCTTCCGGCAGCAGGTCGGCGGGCGCGTGGACGCTGCGCACCAGACCGCCGCGATGCGCCTCGTCTGCGTTGAAGACGCGGCCGGAATAAACCCATTCCAGCGCCTGCTGCGGGCCGACGAGGCGCGGCAGGAACCAGCTCGACGCCGCTTCCATAACGATGCCGCGCCGCGAAAACACGAAGCCGATGCGCGCCTCGGTGGAAGCGAGGCGAATGTCCATCGGCAGCGTCATGGTCGCGCCGATGCCGACCGCCGCGCCGTTGATGGCGCCGATGACCGGCTTGAGCGATTTGAAGATGCGCAGCGTCACGCGGCCGCCGCCGTCGCGGATCGCCTCGTCGGAATAATTGATCTTGCCGTCGCCGGTTTCCGTCGGCTGCGCGCGATCCTTGCGCGCGGAAAGCTCGAACGTGCTGGCGCCCGCCGAGAGATCGGCGCCGGCGCAGAAGGCGCGGCCCTCGCCGGTGACGATGACAACGCGCACGTCGTCATTGGCGTCGGCCTCGTCGAAGGCGGCAATCATTTCGTCCATCATTTGCCGGGTGAACGCGTTGAGCTTTTCCGGACGGTGCAAAGTGATGGTCTGGACGTGGTCTTCGACTGAGACGCGGATCGTTTCGTAGGCCATTGGCGCTTCCCGTTTTGTTTCGCGCAACAGAATCGGGACGCAGCGACCATTGTCAATCGTCGCCGACGCAGACGGGACGGACGCAAATTGCATCCGTCCCGTCGCCGGTCAGGCGTCAGCGGCCCCCACCGCCGCCGCCTCCTCCGCCTCCGCCCCCGCCGGCCACGAAGGCGCCGTTGCCCTCGGGCTTGATCTCGAGACGCGGAACTTCGGGCGCCGGAGGCGGCGGCGGAGGCCGCACGAAAGCGATGCGGCGGCCCTGCGCCACGCTCATGCCGTCCTGCGTGCATTGATGGTTTTGCCATCCCTGATGGCATTCGTACCAACGTTCGCCGCGCGGCGCCGCGTTGGCGGCTGTCGCTGCGGCCATGCTTGTGCAGGCGGTAGCGATCGCGATGGTTGCAAGTGTCCTGATCATGGTCGTTCCCCAATCTGAATGGCGCCGATCAGCCGAGCGCCATTGCAACCAGACGACTAGCAAGTCGGCTCGGATCGCGATGCGCCAAACGGCACATCGCACGGAACGCAGGAGCGACGGTTTGCATTTGAACATTCGCGCGCGGGGCCTAGAATGAGGCGGACAAGAAGTCGTTTCAGGAGGAACAGGTGTCGCTTTTCGATCTCACGGGCCGCGTCGTCGTCGTCACCGGCGGCAATGGCGGCATCGGCCTTGGCATGGCGCAGGGCATGGCCGCGGCTGGCGCGGCTGTTTCCATCTGGGGGCGCAATGCAGAGAAGAACGCCGCGGCGCTGAAGACGCTCGCCAACGGCAAGTGCGAGGCGCGCGCTTGCGACGTGTCCGATCCCGCCTCAATCGAGCGCGCCTTCAACGACACGCTCGCCAAATATGGCCGCGTCGACGGCTGTTTCGCCAATGCGGGCATCGGCGGCGGCGGACGCTCGTCGTTCATCGACCGGCCGCAAAGCGAATGGCGCGAGATGCTGGCGACAAATCTCGATGGCGCCGTGCTGACGCTGCAACACGCCGCCCGCCACATGCGCGACCGCGCCGGCAATGGCGACGCCTTCGGCCGCCTTGTCGCCACCTCCAGCCTCGCGTCGATTTCCGGCACCGCGCGCAACGAGCATTATGCGGCGACCAAGGGCGCGCTCAATTCCATCATCCGCGCGCTGGCCGTCGAGCTCGCGCGCTACGGCGTGACTGCGCATTGCGTGCTGCCGGGATGGATTGAATCCGAGATGACGGGCGGATTGTTCGCAAACGAGAAATTCGTGGCCAACGTCATGCCGCGCATCCCGATGCGCCGCTTCGGCAGACCGGAGGACTTCGCGGCGGTGGCCGTCTACATCATGAGCAAGGGCTCGTCCTACCACACGGCGGAGATGTTTCTCATCGACGGCGCCTATTCGATCTTCTGATCTCGAATGTTTCACGCGCAGACTCGTATTCCCCGACGGTCTGCGCCACGAGGTCCGCGATGCTGCGGACCCTGTCCACGCCCGAGACGCTGTGGCCGGCGCTCCATATGTCGCGCCAGCGCTCGGGCTTGCTCGCGCGGGCCTCGATGCTGATGTCTTTCGCAATGTCGATCGCGCCGCGCGTGGGCAGGTCGTCGGGATCGAGCCCTGCTGCGACAATCGAGGGCCGCAGCATGTTGGTCTCGAGGCCGGTGAAGGCGCGCGTCAGCAGCACGTCGTCGGCTCGCGCGGCGACCAGCATGTCCTTGTAGGCGTCCTTGGCCATGCTTTCGCGTGTGGCGATGAATTTCGTGCCCATGTAGGCGAGACTGCACCCCATGGCTTCGGCCGCGAACAGCGCAGCGCCGTCGCTGACGCCGCCAGCTAGCACGAGCGGACCGTCGTAGAAGCCGCGCACGGCGCGCACGAAGGCGAGCGGATTGAGCCAGCCGGTCTGGCCGCCCGCGCCGGCGGTCAGCAGCACCAGCCCATCCGCGCCGGCGGCGACCGCGCGCTCGGCGTGGCGGATGGTGGCGACATCGACCAGCACGCGCGCGCCGGCGGCGTGCAGCGGGCCGATAACGGGCGCCGGCGAACCGACGGAGGCGATGACGAGTTCCGGCCTGTGGCGGACGAGAACGGCGACGTCCTCCATCAGGCGCGCGTTGGACTTGTGGACGACGAGGTTCGCGCACCAGGGGGCGCGCGCACCGGTTTGCGCGTTGCGCCGCACGATTTCCGTCAGCCATGCGTCGAGTTCCTGCGCCGTGCGACAGTTGACGGTCGGAAATGCGCCGACGACGCCCGCCGTGCAGGCCGCCGTCACGAGATCGACACCGGAGACGAGGAACATCGGGGCCGCGATCAGCGGCAGCGTGAGGCGGGCGTTCAGATCGTCGAGCCAGGCGTCGGTCATCGGCTTGCCTTCAGAGTCCAAGCGCGTCGGCGGCTTCGGCGAAGGAGCGCGCGGGGTTGGCGACGTCGAAGCGGATGGCGATCAGGCCCGCGGCCCTCGCGCCGTCGATGTTGCGCTCCTGATCGTCGACGAACACGACATTTGCCGGCGCAAGGCCGAGCGCATCACAGCCGAGCGCATAGGCGCGCGGGTCGGGCTTGAGGATTTTCGTATGCGTGGCGTCGACCATGCTGTCCATCAGCTCGAGAATGTCGAGCTTCGCCATCGTGTCGGCGCCGTAGAACAATTCGAGTTCGTTGGAGAGAATGCCGACGCGCCGACCGGCGGCCTTGACGAGGTAGATGAAATCGCGCGCCTCGGGGCGTATGTGCAGATTGGGATCGTCGCCCATCGTGTGGCGTATCATGGCGAGCATGTTCCAATCCTCGCCGACGCGCGCGCCTGTCTCCTTTGCACGAAACGCCCAGTAGTCGCGTTCGCTGATGCGACCGTCCAGCATGTCGCGCCAGATTTCGTCGCCCTGCGGATCGAAGGGGCCGCGCCATGTCAGCGTTCCCGCGGGCAGGCCAAGCAGCCGTTCGTTCAGGCGATGCCGCTCGAACAGCGTGACGGAAATGACGCCGCCAAAATCCAGCAGCAGGCCGCGTTGCTGCGCGCTCATTTCGCGGGGTCGAGACGCACGCTGTCGAGCGCGTGGGTCACCGCATCGACAATTGTCTGCGAATCCTTGCGTTCCAGCACCAGAGGCGGCGACATGATCATGTTGTTGCCCGACACGCGCACCAGCGCGCCCGCCTCGTAGGCGGCGTCCGCCAGCGCGGCCATGTAGGTTTTTCCCGCAGGCATTTTCGCTGCGCGGTCGCAGACGAATTCAATGGCGAGCATCAACCCCTTGCCGCGCACGTCGCCAATCGTTTCGTGCTTCTGCGCGAGCTCGTGGAAGGCGTCGAGCATGAAAGCGCCCTCGCGTGCGGAATTGCCGGGCAGGTCGCGCGAAAAGGTTTCGTCGAGGCAAGCGAGCGCGGCGGCGCATCCGACGGGATGACCGGAATAGGTGTAGCCGTGATAGATCGCGGCTAAGGCGTCGTCCGAGCCCATGAAGGCGCTTTCGATCTTCTCGTTGACCACGCAGGCGCCGAGCGGGAAATAGCCCGAGGTGATCGCCTTGGCGATGCACATCATGTCGGGCGCAAAGCCGTCGAGCCGCGCGCCGAACCATGCGCCCGTGCGGCCGAAGCCTGTGATGACCTCGTCGGCGATCATGAGAATGTCGTGCCGGTCGAAGAGGGCGCGCAGCTTGGTGTAGAAGCCCGCCGGCGGCACGATCACCCCGCCTGCGCCGAGCACGGGCTCCGCGACGAACGCCGCGATCGTGTCGGCGCCCTGGAATTTTATCTCGTCCTCTATTGCCGCCACGCAGAGATCGGCGAGCCGGTCGGGATCGGTCTCGTTGAAGGGGTTGCGATAGACGTAGGGCGCAGGCGCGTGATAGACGCCCGGCAGCAGAGGTTCGTAGGCGCGGCGGAAGTTTGAATTGCCGTTGACCGAGGCGCCGCCGAAATGCGTGCCGTGATAGCCTTTCTTCAGCGCGATGAATTTCGTCTTGTCGGCCTTGCCGCGCACTTTCCAGTATTGCCGGGCGATGCGCAGCGCCGTCTCGACGGAATCGGACCCGCCAGAGGTCAGCAGCGCGCGGCGCATGTTCTCAGGCTTCAAAAGGTCAACGAGGCGGGCGCCCAGTTCGATGAGACGCGGATTGGTCGTGCCGCGAAACGCGGAATAATAGGGGAGCTCGGCGAGCTGGCGGGCGATGGCGTCCTTGATCGGCTGGTTGGAATAACCGAGGTTGACGTTCCACAGGCCGCCGACGGCGTCGATCACGCGCTTGCCATCGAGGTCGACAATGTTCACGCCCTCGCCGGAGACGATGATGCGCGGCGGCGTCGCTTCCATTTCGGCGGGATGCGCCATCGGGTGCCAGACGTGGCGCGCGTTGTTCTCACGCAGGAAATTGGAGGAAAGCTCGTTCATGTGTTCGTCCTGCCGGCGCTTTTGGGTGCGCTCTTGGGCGCGCTCGCGGGTGATTATAGACTGAGGCCGCGCGGGCGCGACAGGGCAGGGCGGATTTGATGGCTGGCCGGGCGAATATTCTGCTGATCGGGACGGCGGACACGAAATCGCCGGAGCTTTCGTTCCTGCGCGACTGCATCGCGGAAGTGGGCGGCGCGGCGATCTTCATGGATGTCGGCGTGTTGGCGCCAGGGGCCTATGCGCCCGATGTCGGCAATGGCGAGGTCGCGGCCGCCGCGGGCGTCACGCTGGATGAGATCAAGTCCTATGGCGACGAGAACAAGGCCATGTCGAAAATGGCCGAAGGCGCGGCGTTGCTTGCGACGCGCCTGCGCGCGCAGGGCCGGATCGACGGCATGCTGGCGCTCGGCGGCACGATGGGCACGGATCTCGCGCTCGATGTCGCCGCCGCACTGCCGCTCGGTTTCCCCAAATGCCTGGTCTCCACGATCGCGCATTCGCATCTGCTGCCGCCCGAGCGCATCACGCCCGATCTCATGACGGTGCTGTGGGCGGGCGGGCTCTACGGACTCAACGCGCTGTGCCGGTCGACGCTGGCGCAGGCTGCGGGCGCGATCGTCGGCGCCTGCCGCGCCGCGCGTCCGCCCGCGGGAGACCGGCCGCTGATCGGCATGACATCGC
>JASGFP010000039.1:0-30716 GCA_047605445.1 Rhodoblastus sp. | reverse complement strand
CCCGCGCAGCAGCGCGCCGAACCGCGTCGCAGCGACGCGATCGGCGGCCTGATCGAGAAGACCGCCGCGTCGTCGTCCACGAAGGCCCGCGAGCCTGCCGCCGCAGCCGCCGGCGCCGACGACGTGCGCGCCGCGCAGCGCGCGCTGCAGCGTCTGGGTTTTGTCGTGCGGCCGAGCGGCGTGTTCGATACGGCGACCCGCCAGGCGATCGCGCAATTCGAGCGCGAGCACAAAATGCCCGAGCGCGGCGAACTGACCCCGACGGTCAAGCGCGAACTGGCGCGGCTTTCGTCCGGCGAGACCTGACGACGTGCGGCTGCGCGCCGACATTTTCATTGCAGCGCTGATCCGACGCGCGCAGGTCGAAGGCGCCTACGCCACCTTGCGACGCCGCGGGGCGCCCGAAGCCGGCGCGATCTTCGTGCGCCTCGACCGGCTCGATGGAACCTCGGCTCTGTTCGGCCCCGCGCCGCAGAGCGAGATCAACGAGGACGGCGACAGGCTGTTCCAGCGTATGCACAAGGACGAATGGATCGACAATCTCGCTGTCGAGGACAAACTGCGGCGCGAGATGGACTTCGATCCCGATCTCTGGATCGTCGATATCGAGGATCGCAAGGGTCGCGATTTCCTCAGGACCGATTGACGGTCTTTCGCGCCGTCGCGCCGCTCGTGAACGTCTCCGTTTCTTGATGCTGCGCGCCATCCCGCGTGCGCCGATACTCGCCGACCGCGAGCTTCGGTTTTGCAGGCAGGAGCGCGGCGACGATCGCGGCGGCGGCGCTCGGCGGCGTTTGCAGAGCCAGGCGGACGCCGGACATGGGATCGGCGAGCGGTGCGGCGAGGTCGGCGCGCATCGCCAGAATCGGCCGTTCGCTTTCCGTGGCGGCGAAGCCCATGGCGGCGAAGATCAGGCCGAGCGGCTCGCCGCCCGCATCGCAGGCCAGACGTTCGATCGTGACGCGCGCGACGCGCATGTTGCGCGCGATGCAGGCGCAGAAGCGGGAGACGTCGCCGGTCTCCGCAATCGCGAGCGCCTCGACCCGAACGTTGTCGAAGCCATTGGCCGACCCCGTCGGGCGTGCGGGAAAGGCGCGCGTGGCATCGAGCAGCAGGCGTCGGCGCGCTGTGGAATCGGCGGCGAGAAACAGCACGAGCCGGTCGATTGACGGTTCGTCGCGCGCGAGCAGGAGCCGGCCGAGTTCGATGTCGAGGCGCGCGCGCTGGGTGAGCGATATCAGCGCGCCGCGGTCGATGGCGATGTCTTTGTTTGCGGCGAGCGCGTGCAGGACTTCCGGCTCGAGGCGGCGCGAAAGCGCGCCGACGACCGCCCTGTCGATATCGGCCCGCGCTGCGACCGCCGCCGCCGTCAAGGCGTCGCCGTCGCCGGCGAAGTCGAGCAGGAGAGCGGCTGGAAGCGAGGGAGCAAGCGCGAGAATGCGCGCCGCGCTCCGGCAATCGCGCGCCATCAGGTGCGCCACCGTCGCCGGGGGCGCGGCCGGGCAGGACGCCAGTTGCGCGGCGATGTGATGGGCGGTCGCGTCGTCGAGATGCGGGATCGCGCGCAGCATCACCTCGTCATAGAGCGCGCAGGCTTCCCGGTCGGGCGCAGCGAGCCCGATGAAGCGATCCGTGGCGACGCGCGCGGCGACGCCTTCGAAGTCGAGCGACTGCGCCCTGCCTGCGGCTGTCAGCGCCTCGAGGCGTTTCCGCAACGTCTGGTCCATTGTGTTGCACGCCTGCGTCAGCGAAGATGGAATCCACAATTGAATCGCATCTGTTGACACAAAGTTAACCATCGCCGTTCGAGACTTGCCCCAGAGCGCGCCACCGGCCGAATTTCATGGCGCGCATCGGAGACGAGCACATGGCCGAGATCCTTGTTTTTCGGGCGAAACCCCGCAGCGAACGGAAAGCCGGTTCCCACCGCGCCGAAGGCGCCGAGATTCTTTTTTTCACCGGCGTTCGCTACATGCGTATCGAGGACGCGGACACTATCGATACGGCCGTGCGCAAGGCGCCGCGCCGCGGCGGAAAGCAGGCGGCCCCGCGCCGCACGCCGCGCAAGCGGGCCTGAGTCCTTCCTGCGACAGCGCTCCGCGCTGCCTGCGCGCTATTCTTTCTCGACCTGACAGACGACGGCCTTCGCCGCCTCCTGCGCCGCAGCCCGCCCGCCGGGCTGCTCGATCAGCGCCCGCACCAGAACGAATCCCATCGAGGTCGGCGGCGTGAGACGCAATTCCTGCGGCGTCTGGTCTTCGGGATCGCTCGCCTCCACCGCGTCGAGCTGCCGCGCCGTCAGCAGGCGGACGTCGATCCTGCCGCGCAGCGCGGCGCGATCCGTCGTCGAATAGAAGATGCGCCCGGTGCGATCGTGAAAGGAAATGGCGACCAGCGCATCGGACGTTACATTGGAGCGCACGCGCGTCGCGCCGAGATCGAGATCGTAGTGACACACGGAATATTCCGCGCGCTGGTCCTGGAAGGGCAGGGATTGCGTCGTGGAGGCGTCCGGCAGCGCCGTCACGCCCTGTATCTGCCCGCCGAGCCGCACATAGGCGTCGTTTCCCGCCAGGCGCGGCATCAGGAAGATCGACGATATATGGACGATGCCCGCCAGAAAGAGCGCGCCCAGCGCCCAGGGCAATACGACAGGCCCGCGTTGGCGAAAGTCCGTCACCGGCAGTTTCCGCGCGTGATCGACAGGAGCGCCAAACCTTCGAGCGAGGTCTGCGTCGGACTGACGTTCGTGTCGTAGAGGTTGAGCGCGATGGCGAACGGCGCGTGGATTGGCGTCGACAGCCAGTTGCCGGCGCGCGCGGCTGGCGCAATCGAGATTTCAAACCCGCCGCCGGATGCGCGCAGAAGCTGGTCGGACGATATCGACCTGCGGCCGGGGCCAGGCGCAAGCAGCGCGCCTTCCGGGGTGAACAGGTTCAGCGTCCACAGCCGCGCGACCGGCGGAGAGCCGGCGAGCGTGTAGTCGCAGGCGCCGTCGAGCGGACGGCCCGCATCGTCCGTCGTCGCGACGAAGGCGATGCCTTCGCCATTGCCGAGCGGCGCCTCGGCCTGTCGCGCGATGATCGCGCGCGCATAAGGGTCGGAGTCCGCCGAGCCCGCCTTCGGCCAGGACGTCCACGGTCCCGACCGCGCCGCGCCGAACGGAAACGCGCCCGATGTCGCGACATAGGTGGCGGCGAGCCCGAGGCCGACGCCGACGAGCCCGGCGATCGCCGATTTGGCGTAGGCGCCGAGCCGCGACCGCGTTTCCTCGATGGTCCGGAACTGCGCGACGCTCATGCAGCGCTACTCGTCCTCGCCCACGGCGCGAAACCGCCGGCCATTGTCGCGGCCAAGATCGGCGCGGCGCCCGTCGGCTGAGCGGAACAGGCGCTGCACGGCGCCGAGCGCCTCGTCCGTCTGGCGCGACAGCGTAGAGGGCGCGGTCACGACGAAACCGTCCGGGCCTTTGGGCGCGGCAGGCGCGGCCTGCGCGACGGGCGTGGCGCTCGGCAGCGGCACGCCGGGCAGCGGTTTCGGCTCCAGGCCGCGATGGGCGAACAGCATGATGTCGTGCCAGGTCTGCGCGGGCAGCGAACCGCCGGTCATGTTGGCCATTGGCGTGTCGTCGTCGTTGCCGAACCACACGCAGCCCGCGAGCGCGGCTGTGAAGCCGCAGAACCAGGCGTCCTTGTAGCCGTTGGTGGTGCCGGTCTTGCCGCCCTGCGAGAAGCCGAGGCCGAGTTCGGCGCGCCGCGCGGTGCCCGCCTGCACGACCTGCGTCAGCATGCTGTCGAGCTCGGCGATCTTGTTCTCCGGAAATACGCGCACCGGCTTCTGGCCGTTGTCGTCGAACCTGTAGATGACGTCGCCCTTGCTGTTGCGGATGTCGACGGCCGCATGCAGGAACACGCGCTTGCCGCCGTTGGCGAAGGCTGCGTAGGAGGCCGAATGCTCGATGAGCGTGACCTCGTCGGCGCCGATCGGCATCGAGACCGTATCGATCAGCGGCGCTGTCACGCCGAGCTTGCGCGCAGTGTCGACGATTTTCGCGCGGCCTTCCTTGGCGGCCTGAAACACGCCCTTCTTCGGATCGCCGATGGCGATCGACAGTTTCACGGCCACCGTGTTGAGCGAGCGCGCGAGCGCGTTGGTCAGCGGGAGAGAGCCCGCATAGCTGCCGCCGTAATTCTTCGGGCACCAGTTGCCGATGCATACGGGGCCGTCGACCACGATCGTGTTGGGGTTGAACTTGTTGCTCATCAGCGCCGTCAGATAGACGTAGGGCTTGAACGAGGAGCCCGGCTGGCGCAGCGCGTCGGTGGCGCGGTTGAACTGGCTGGCGCCATAGTCGCGGCCGCCGACGATCGTGCGCACGGCGCCGCTCGAGGGATCGATCACCACCATCGCCGATTGCTTGGCGTGGTAGGCGCGGCCGTGTTCGCGCAATTGCTCCTCGATCACGTCGTCGGCCTTCGCCTGCACGGCTGAATCGAGCGCCGTGCGCACGGTCAGCACACGGTCCGACCCGAGCTTGCCCTCGAGCGCGAGCTTCTTCACTTCGGCGAAGGCCCAGTCGAGATACCAGTCCGGCGAGTCGATGCGCTCGCGTTCGACCGGCGTCGCGGGATTGCGCAGCGCCGTGAAAATCTGGCTCTGCGTCATGAAGCCCGCATCGACCAGATTGTTCAGCACGTCGGCGGCGCGCGCGCGGGCGGCGGGCAGGTTGATGTGCGGCGCGAATTTGGTCGGCGCCTTGAACAGGCCCGCCAGCATCGCGGCTTCGGCGAGGCTCACATCCTTCACCGACTTGCCGAAATAGAATTCCGCAGCCGCCTGCACGCCGAATGTGCCGCCGCCCATGTAGGCGCGGTCGAGATAGAGCTTCAGGATCTCGCGCTTCGACAGCCGCGCCTCCAGCCACATGGCCAGAAACACTTCACGGATCTTGCGTTCGAGCGAACGCTCGTTCGAGAGAAACAGATTCTTTGCAAGCTGCTGCGTCAGCGTCGAGCCGCCCTGCACGACGCCGCTCGCGCGCGCATTGGCGGTCAGCGCGCGCATCGTGCCGACGGGGTCGACGCCCCAATGATCGAAGAAGCGGCGGTCCTCGGTCGCCAGCACGGCCTTGATGAGATTGTCCGGCAATTGGTCGAGCGAGACGGAATCGTCATGCAGGATGCCGCGTCTGCCGACTTCCTTGCCGTAGCGGTCGAGGAAGGTGACGGCGAGGTCCTGCTTCTTCAGCCAGTCGTCCGACGTCTCGCGGAAGGCGAGCTGGGCGAAGGTGAGGGCGACCAGAAATCCCGCGAGGCCGAGCGTCAAGGTCTCGCAGGCGAGCTCGACGCCGATCCGCTTGAGGCCGGAGACGTGAAACCGGTCCATGAAGGCGGCGAAGCCCGCGTAATTGTCGCGCGCGCGCCGGCTGCTCTCGAAGAACCAGGAATCGAAGAAGGAATCGACAGCCAGCATCGCCCGGCCGACGCGCTTGCGCAGGCTGGCGAGAATGCCGCTGTCGTCGCCCTCGAACCGCAACGTCCGTCTCCTGATCAACGCTTTCTAAACGACTTGACGCCGGGCGCAACGACGCGCATTGCGCGGGTCGTGCCAGGAAGCACATTTCATGCCCTCGGGTTCGGCGCCAGAATGACGCAAATGCGACGCAAGAGCGGCGGCCAGACCGCCAAAGAGCCTTTCTGGCGCAAGCCCCTCGCGCAATTGACCCGGCGCGAGTGGGAATCCTTGTGCGACGGCTGCGGCCGTTGCTGCCTCGTCAAGCTGGAGGACGAGGATACGGGCAAGATCCATTTCACCGACGTCGCCTGCAAATTGTTCGACGCCGGCGCATGCCGCTGCCGCGACTATTCGCGTCGGGCGCAAAAGGTCCACGATTGCGTGCGGCTGACGCCGGAAAACGTCGAGCAGATCCCGTGGCTGCCGCCGACCTGCGCCTACCGCCTGCGCCGTGAGGGCAAGGACCTGCCGGACTGGCACCCTCTGGTTTCCGGCGACCCCGACAGCGTGCGCCGCGCCGGCGTGTCCTGCCACGGAAAAGTGTCGGCGTTCGAGGAGGATGTCGCAATCGACGACATGCCCGATTTCATCGTCTCCTGGCCCGGCAAATGGCCGAAGGGCGCGGGCAGGGCGCGCAAGCCGCGCCGCGGTTGAGCATGCGGCGATATGCGCGCCCCGCCTGTGCGCGTTATCTGTATGATCGTGGAGCGAATTTCGAAGGCGCCGCCATGTCCAGAACATTGATCGCCGGCTTGAGCCTGTTGCTGAGCCTTGGCGCGGCGTTTGGCCAGCCGGCCGATGGACGCACGATCGCCCTTGCGCAATGCGCCGCCTGCCACGATGTCGGCGCGGGCAAGCCGGCGTCGGGCAAAGAGGGGCCGAGCTTCCACGACATCGCCAGGATGGCCTCGACCACGGAATTGTCGCTGAAAGTGTTCCTGCGCTCCTCGCACCGGAACATGCCGAACCTGATGCTGAGCGCCGACGAGGTCGACGCGCTCGCCGCCTATATCCTGGACCTGGGCGGCAAGGGCCGCAGCTAGCCCTCCTCGCCGAAGGCGATCGCCGCCCCGAAATTGCGGTCGGCCCCGGCCGGCGGCGCGGGGAAGGGCGCCGAGCGGCGCACCATATCGACCGCTTCCGCGTCCAGATCGGCGTGCCCGGACGGCCGGGCGAGCCAGACCGACTCCAGCCCGCCCTGCGCATCGACGCGGAAGCCGACGATCGCCAGCGCCTTCGGCCTCGGACGTTCCGGGTCGATCATGTTGGCGGCGACCTTGCCGAGCACTTTCGCGCGGTAATTGTCGTTGGTGGGGTCCTGCGCCGGGCGGGGCCGCGCCGCCGTCATCATGGATTGCGGCGCGGCGAAGGTCGGCAGGCGTTCGGCCGGCGCGGGCGTTTCGACCGCGGTCAATCCGCCGAACGGATTGCCCGTCTCATCCTGTCGTTCGGGAGGCTTTGCGTCGGCGCCGCGCGTGCGGGCCGCCTGCGGGCGGTCGGATTCCTTCGGCCGTTCGACAACCTTGCCATCGCTCGTCGCGGCGGCGGCAGGCTGCTGCGCCGCCGGGGTTTTGTCGCTCCCGACGTCGCGCGGCTCGATCGCGGCGGGCGGGCTTGCGGGCTTTGCCTGCTGAGGTCCGGCGCGGCCTTCCGCCTCCTCGGGCGTCGCCATTTCGACCGGAATTTCGTCAGCCGCCGTCTGCACGTCCGCCTGCCCCGTCCACTCGCTCCAGGCGACGAGACCCAGAAGGACGGCATGAGCGATGAGGGCGGCGGCGACAATAGAGACAGTGCGCGCACGTCGATTCCGCTCGATGAATTTCGCCGGCGCGAGCATCTGGGAGCTCGGGCCGCTCTCGATGCTTGCCATCACGCTCGTCCCGCAGCCAATTCCTTAGACAAGCTGATGAAGAATATAAAGTTTTTGTCATTCCGCGTTGAGTTAACGCGGCTTAGAGTCTGTGCCGGCGTCCGGTTTACTTGGATTTGAGAGAAATCCTGTAGTGACAGGGGCAGACCGATTTTCATTGTGGACAACGCCATGTTCCGGTGCGGAAATTTCATCACCTGTGCGTCCTCTGTGGCGCGTCTGCGCCGCGACCAGCACGGCTCGGTCGCCGTCATCTTCGCGGTCGTCGCGATTCCGGCTCTCGGCCTGGTCGCCGCGGCAGTCGACTACGCCCGCGCCAGTTCAGCGGTCACGCAAGCGCGCGCGGCCGCGGACGCCGCTGTTCTCGCCGCCGGCGCCCAATCCACGGCCACCCAGCAGGCGAGGCAGCAGATCGCCAGCAATGCCGCTGCGGCCTATTTCGGAGCCGCCGCCGCCAACCTCAACCTGTCCGTCGTCGAAACAGATGTTGCGGCGGGTCTCTATCAGGTCACGGTGTCCGGCAACATCCCCACGGTCCTGTCGCGGGTCCTGGGCAGGTCGTCGATGGAATTTTCGGTCACGTCGCGCGCCACGACGAACGGGGTGACCAACTCCAAGCCGCTGGAAATGGCGCTGGCGCTCGACAATACCGGCTCCATGTCCGCCAACATGGCCGACCTGAAGGCCGCCGCCAACACGCTGGTCGACACGGTCATGGGCGCCGGCGGCGGCGCGGCGCGCGTCAGCGTCGTGCCTTACGTGGCGACCGTCAATCCGGGTCTGACGGATGCGGCCAGCATCGCAAACTACATCGACACGACCGGGCAGAACCCGTTCAACGGCGTCTGGCAGCGCGGCGCGTGGATCACATGGGGCGCGGGCAACGGCTGCAACTGGAACCCCGACACCCACAGCCGTTGGCCTTACTGGCCGCCCAGCGGCGGCGGAGGCGGCGGCGGCGCGGGAAGCGGAGGCACCGGCGATGCGCGCGACATTCTCGACATCCTCAAGCCGATCCGCCATCTCGCAAAGGAATTGTTCGGCGTGTCGGCCGCCTATGCCGCCGACGTGACGCCGAATACCGTTCCGCCCTTCTCCACCAGCACGTGGACGTCGCCGACCTCCGGCGTCGTCTACCAGGTTCCGGCCGGGTTCCAGACCGCGGCCAAAGACGTGTGGGGCGCCTATTCGACCGGCGGTTGCGACTGGCTCGCCAATCCCGCCACCGTCAGCCAGTACGAATTGTTCAACCGCGTTGTGGATCAGAACGGTCAAAAAGTCGCGTGGAAGGGTTGCGTCGAGGCGCGGCTGAGCAGGTCGGAGCAAGGCTGGCTCAACAGCAATTGGGGCGCGGGCCTCGCCGCGGCGAACGACTACGACATCAGCGAGGACGCGCCGACGACAAGCGATCCCGCCTCGCTCTATATTCCCTACTTCGCGCCGGACGAACCGGACTATTCGCCCTTCACCTGGGGCGCTGTCGCTCCTGGCGCCTATTCGGCCTCGACGCAGGGCTTCCACAACAATTACCTGAGCGACGGCGTAATTCCCCCGACCTGGGGCTGGAAGGCGCTCGACAGCAACACGTGGTGGAGCGCCGGCAAGTTCATCCTGAAATATGACGGAACGACGCGCGCCGCCATCATTCAGGAGACGCCGGATTCCAGCGGCTACACCTACGGCCCCAACATGGGCTGCCCGGATCCCATTCTCCGCCTGACCAACAGCAAGGCGGCGGTGACCGCCAAGATCGCCGGCCTCAAATACTGGCAGAGCGGCGGCACGGTCATTTCCGAAGGGCTCGCCTGGGCCTGGCGCACGCTTTCGCCCAACGCGCCTTACGCAGACGGCAAGGCCTACAACACGACCGGCCTGCAGAAGGTGATCGTGCTGATGACGGACGGCGTGAACGAGCTGATCGACAACGCCAACAATTCGTCCGGCTACTCCACGGCCAACATTTCCGACTATTCGGCCTACGGCTATCTCGGTGGAACGCGCCTGTGGAACGCCGACAATGTGCAGACCTATAGCGGGTTCAACACGCTGATGAACAACCGGCTGCTGGCCGCCTGCACGGCCGCTAAAAATGCGGGCGTGATCATCTACACGGTCGTGTTCAACCACACGGGCTATCTGACCACGCAGCAGCAGAGCGACGCGCAGACATTGCTGCAGAATTGCGCGAGCAAGGCGAGCAATTCCTACGTTGCGACCGATTCAACTTCGCTTCAGAACGCCTTCTCCGCAATCGCGGTCTCCGCGACATCCGGGACCTTGCGATTGGTTCAATAGGAAAATAAGACCGAGTTGACGAGAAGCGCTCGGGCCCGAAAATCCGGGCGTCTTGCCGCCAGAGCGATCAGGCCGGCAGTCGAATTTTCTATAATATGATTTTTTTCCTTGACACCGCGTCGCTCCTCGGGTAGGGTCCGGGCATTCTCCACATTTGCGCTCTGCGGCGGCGACGAAGCGGTCGCCGCCGCCGCAGCGCGTCAGGAATGCGCGATGGCCGCTGCCGTAACCCTGTCGCCCGAACGTATCGAGCGGCTGCGACTCCGCTATGAGGATTCAGACGAGCCGCTGGCGTCGATCGCCACCGACGAGAATATGACGCCGGCGCAATTGCAGGCGCTGCGGCGCGAGTTCGAGTGGCGTCCGCGCAACGCGCGCAAGCCGAAACCGCCCGCGCGCAAAATCGCTCACAAGGCGAAACCGAAGAAGTCTGCGGCGCGACCGAATAAAACTGCGCCATCAAAACTCAAGCCGCGCGAGGCGTCGCCGCCGCCCGGCGTCGTCGACATGGCGACGCTGATCGCGCGCATTCGCACGCAGCTCGAAAGCGCCCTGCACGCCGCCCAGGCGCGCGACCCCGGCGCGGACCCCGAGGAAACCGCGCGTCTCATGAACAGTCTGACGCGCACGCTGCAGATGCTGCGGGCTCTGGAAAAGGATACCGACAAGGATGATCGACGGGACGACGGGTCGGACGAGCCTCCCATCGATCTCGCCGAACTCAGGCGCGAACTTGCGCGACGGATTGATCTATTGCGCCAGCAACGGGACGGCGCCTGAACTCTTCGCGAGTTTCGCGCCACGCCAGCTCGAAGCGATCCTGTCCTTGTTCGATTTCACCGCGCGTGGCGAGCAGATACCACCGCAGGCTGCGGCCAACGGCGCCCGCTGGCGGGCCTGGCTCTTCGTCGGCGGACGCGGCGCCGGCAAGACGCGCGCCGGCGCCGAATGGGTGCGGGGCCTGGCCGGCGGCTTTCTCGATTTCGCGCACCGGCCCGCAGGCCGCATCGCGCTGATCGGCGAGACATGGGCCGATGCGCGCGACGTGATGGTGGAAGGCGTATCGGGAATCGTCAGCGCGCACGGCAAGTGGGACCGCCCGCTGTGGGAAGCCTCGCGCCGCCGCCTCTTGTGGCGCAACGGCGCCATCGCGCAGGTGTTTTCAGCCGAGGATCCCGAAAGCCTGCGCGGGCCGCAATTCGACGCAGCCTGGTGCGACGAGGTTGCTAAATGGCGCCATGCGCAGGAGGTCTGGGACATGCTGCAATTCGGTCTGCGTCTCGGCGAATGGCCACGCGCATTGGTGACGACGACGCCGCGCCCGCTCGCATTGTTGAAAAAGCTGATGAACGACCCCGCCAACATCGTGACGCGCGCCTCGACCCGCGCCAATGCCGCGCACCTCCCGCCGGATTTCCTGCGCGCGATCGAAGAGCGTTACGGCGGCACGCGCCTCGGCCGTCAGGAGATCGACGGCGCGATCGTCGAGGAGCGCGCCGACGCGCTCTGGTCGCGCGAGATGATTGAACGTGCGCGCATCGCAATTGCGCCGCCGGTGGCGCGGATCGTCGTCGCGGTCGATCCGCCGGCGGCCTCGCACAAGCGCGCCGATAAATGCGGCATCGTTGCGGCGGGCGTGGACGCCGACGGCCTCGTCTATGTCCTGTCCGACGCCACGCTCGCCGCTGCGCGGCCCGCGGAATGGGCGGCGCGTGCGACGGCGCTCTATCACGAATTGCAGGCCGACGCGCTCGTCGTCGAGGTCAATCAGGGCGGCGACATGGTCGCCAGCGTCATCGCGCAGGCCGACAGTTCGACGCCGGTGGTGAAGGTGCGCGCGACGCGCGGAAAATATCTGCGCGCTTCGCCGGTCGCATTGCTCTACGAGCAGGGCCGCGTGCGCCACGTCGGCGCCTTCCCGGAACTGGAAGACGAAATGTGTTCCTTCGGACCGGACGGCCTGCTGAACGGCGCGAGCCCGGACCGTCTCGACGCGCTCGTCTGGGCGATCACGCATCTCGCGCTCGACGGCAAGCGCGCGACGCCGCGCGTGCGGCGCCTGTAGGCGCGCTGGATTCGATGTCCCTCTCCCCGTATGCGGGAGAGGGAGGCTCAAGATTGAAAGCTTCCCATGTCCCTTTTCACCCGTCTGTTCGGCGCGCCCCAGCGCGAAGAAAAACGCTCGCGCGCAGGCGCAATGCTCGCGCTGCACACAGTCGGCGCGGCGCGCTGGACGCCGCGCGACTATGTGGCGCTCACCCGCGAGGGTTTCGAGCGCAACGCCGTCGTGCATCGCTGCGTCCGCATGGTCGCCGAATGCGCCGCCACAATTCCCTGGCGGCTCTACGAGGGCAGGGCGGAATTGACGGACCATCCGCTGCTCGATCTCCTCGCGCGGCCTAACCCCGCGCAGACATCGACCGATCTGATCGAGAGCCTCGTCGTCAATCTGCTGCTGTTCGGCAATTCCTATGTCGAGGGCGCGCAGGTCGATGGACGGCTGCGCGAAATCTACGCGCTGCGCAGCGACCGCATGACGATTGCGCCGGGCCCGAACGGATGGCCCGCGGCATACGACTACGCCTTCGCCGGCGACCGTGTGCGCTACGAGATGCGGGGCGCGGGTGTCGAGCCGATCATGCACATTCGCCTTGGCAATCCGCTCGACGATCACTATGGCCTGCCGCCGCTCGCCGCCGCCCATGTAGCGATCGACACGCACAATGCGGCGGGCTTCTGGAACAAGGCTCTGCTCGACAATGCAGCCCGACCCTCCGGCGCGCTCGTCTATGGGGCAAGCGACGGCGCGCAGTTTTCCGACCAGCAATTCGACAGATTGAAGAGCGAACTGGAGGAAAATTTCTCCGGCAGCGCCAACGCCGGACGCCCCCTTCTGCTCGATGGCGGCCTCGACTGGAAGGCCTTGTCGCTTTCGCCGAAGGACATGGATTTCATCGAGGCCAAGGCCGCTGCGGCGCGCGAAATCGCGCTGTGCTTCGGCGTGCCGCCGCTCGTGCTCGGCCTGCCCGGCGACAATACGCGCGCCAATTATGTCGAGGCCAACGCCGCTTTCTGGCGCCAGGCCGTGATCCCGATGGTGCAGCGCCTGCAGCGCGCTTTCGAGCATTGGCTCGCGCCGGCCTGGCCCGGCCTGCGCTTCGACTACGACGTCGACCGCATCGACGCGCTCGCAGCCGAACGCGCAGCCGAATGGACGCGTGTGGACGCCGCGACGTTTCTGTCGGCCGACGAGAAGCGGGAGCTGCTGGGTTTTGCGGCGCGACAGGTCCATGAAGCAGTCCGTCCGAAATCGTGAACGACCTCCTCGCTCTGATCGTCGCGCGCGGCGATCTCGCGCATATCGCGCTGTTCCTCTGGGCGAGCGCGGCCTCCACCATGCTCTGGTATGCGCTGCGCGAGCTGGCTGCATCCAATCGCCGCTTCGACCTCTTCCTGCGCGAACTCGCCCGCTTCAATCGCCGTTTCAACCGCGAGCGCTGACATGACCTTTCGCTTTCTGCATCGCCCGCGCCGCAGCCCTCGCCGGCGCGATCCCGACGTATTGATAAAGACGTTCTGGCGCACGCTCGAACGTTTCGCGCTGCACGAGCGCGCCGAACGCGAGCCTTCGGGCGCGAGCCGCGGCGGCGCATGAATCGGGCCTGAAGGCTCGCGATCCAGCTTTCCTGGAGTTCGACATGGCATTCCTAGATCGCGCCGCGATGGCGCGCGCCCTGACGCGCGCGCTCACGCGCGCGCCGGAGATGAAACGTGCGCCGCTCGCTGTCGGCAGGGTCGGCGCCGCCGGCGTATTCGAAGGCTACGCCAGCCTGTTCGGCATCGCAGATCTCGGCGGCGACGTGGTGATGGCGGGCGCCTTCCGCGACAGCTTGCGCAAGCGCGGACCCGATCGCATCAAGATGCTGTGGCAGCACGATCCCGCCGAACCCGTCGGCGCGTGGCTGGGGATCGAAGAGGATGCGCGCGGCCTGAAGGTGAAAGGCCGCCTCAACCTCGCGGTCTCTCGTGCGCGGGAGATTCTCGCCCTGATGCGCGAAGATCAGGTCGACGGCCTTTCCATCGGCTTCCGCACGTTGCGCGCGACGCAGGACCGCAAGACCGGCCTGCGCCATCTGCAGAAAATCGATCTCTGGGAAATCTCGCTCGTCACCTTCCCCATGCTGCCGCAGGCGCGTGTGACGGCGGTGAAGACCGACGCAATTGCGCCCGCAGGCGCTGAACCGCGCATCGCCGTCCGGCGCGGGACATTTTCGCGCGACGGCGCATATGACGTGAGGTGAACTCGATGACCAATCTCGAAAACAAGTCTTATGCCTCGGAGGCCGCAGCCTTCGAGGAACTCCATCGCGCCTTCGCGGCCTTCCGCGAGACGAACGACGAGCGCCTCGGCCAGATCGAACGCAAGCTGACCTCCGATGTCGTCACCGAGGAAAAGCTCACGCGCATCGATCGCGCGCTGGACGAGACGAAAAGCCGTCTCGACCGCTTCGCGCTGGACAATGCGCGCCCGCGCCTCGGCGGTTCCGGCAGGAGCGACCATATGGACCGCGAGCATAAGGCTGCGTTCGGCCTCTATATGCGAGCCGGCGAGGCGGGCGGCCTGAAGTCGATCGAACAGAAGGCGATGAGCCGCGGCTCGGGGCCCGATGGCGGCTATCTCGTGCCCGTGCCCGCGGAACGCGAAATCCTGCGCCGCATGTCCACCGTTTCGCCGATCCGCGCCATCGCCAATATCGTGGAAATCTCCGGCGCCTCGCTCAAGCGGGCCTTCTCGACCACCGGCCCGGCGTCGGGCTGGGTCGCCGAAGCCGATCCGCGTCCGCAATCCGCCAACCAGCAGATCGCGGATATGACCTTCCCGGCGATGGAGCTCTACGCCATGCCGGCGGCGACGCAGACGCTGCTCGACGATTCCGTCGTCGACATCGAGCAATGGATCGCAGACGAAGTCGCCGTCGTCTTCGCCGAGCAGGAAGGCGCGGCCTTCGTGTCGGGCGACGGCGTCAACAAGCCGAAGGGATTTCTGGCTTACACGACGACGCCGCAGGCCACCTGGTCCTTTGGCAATATCGGCTATGTCGCGACCGGCGTCTCGGCGGGCTTCGCCGCCTCCAATCCCTCCGACGTTCTCTACGATCTCGTCTATGCGCTGAAGGCTGGCTTCCGCCAGAACGCGCGCTTCGTCGTCAACCGCAAGACGCAGGCCGCGATCCGCAAGTTCAAGACGACGACCGGCGAATACATCTGGGAGCCGCCGACGACACTGGGCGCACAGGCGACGCTGATGAACTTCCCCGTTGTCGAGGCAGAGGACATGCCCGACATCGCCGCCAACTCTCTCTCGCTCGCTTTCGGCGATTTTGAGCGCGGCTATGTCGTCGTCGATCGCGTCGGCGTGCGCGTGCTGCGCGATCCCTATTCGGCCAAGCCTTATGTTCTCTTCTACACGACCAAGCGCGTCGGCGGCGGCGTGCAGAACTTCGACGCGATCAAGCTGCTGAAGTTCGGCGTGTCGTAATCAGCGCCAGCCTGCGATCGTCTGCTCGATCCAGGCGCGATAGGGCGCGATGCGAACGGCCTGTGTAAGGCCGCCGCAGCCGCGCCCATGCGCGCCCTGCGCGAAGGCGACGATTCCGACGAGCGCGCCATTGTTGAAAACAGGCGCGCCGGAATCGCCGGTGCAGGCGCCGGCGCCGTCGGCGCTGTCGAGCCAGAGCAGAACGTGAGAGAGCGGCGCGCGCAGCGTAAGCCGTGCGCGCCGCAATACGCCGGACGTCGATGCGGCGCCCGGTTGTGTTACGCCGAATCCTGTCGCCTCGAACGCCGCGCCGATCTCGTTCGGCGCCTCGCCGAGCGCCACGGACGTAAAGGACGACGGCAATGGCTCTTTCGTCTCGACCAGCGCGAGGTCGATCGATTTCGCGCGCGCCGCGACGGCGTCGGCGCGAAAGCCGGGATGCCGCGCGACGCGGCTGACCTCCATCAGCACCGGCTTGCCGGCGCCATCGCGAAAATGCACGCGCGTCGCCGCCGGCGCGGCTACGCAATGTGCGGCCGTCAGCACGACATTCGGCGCGAGCACGACGCCCGAACAGAACCCGGCGCCGCGTCCGTTCTGGGCAAGCGTCATCACGACATGCGCCGAATAGGCGGCCGCGTCGCCCGTCGGGCCCACCATGGCTGCGGCGCCGCCGCCCGCCAACCCAGCGGCGACGGAGAAGAACAGGATCAGGCGCGATTTGAGCATGGCTTGTCTTGCCATGTTCGCGCGCGCGACGAAAGCGGAGACGTCAGACGATGCAATCCATATTGATCACGCCGCCGGCGGCCGAACCCGTTACGCTCGGCGAGACGAAAGCCTGGCTGCGCGTCGATACGAACGACGAGGACGCCACAATCGCCGCCTTGATCTCGGCCGGCCGCGTTCTGGTCGAGCAGTCGACACGCCGCGCGCTTGTCACGCAATCCTGGCGCATCATTATGGATGCTTGGCCGACCGCCGGCGCCGATGGGAGCTGGACACTGCTTTCGACCCGCCCCGCCGCCGCACTGGCGCAGGTCGAGTTGCCGCTCGCCCCCGTGCAATCAGTCGCTGCGATCCGAGTCTATGATTCGATGGGGCAGCCGCAAACCGTGCTGGCGACCAGCTGGCGTCTCGTCGGCGCGCCGGAGCGCGCGCGCATCGTCTTCGCCGCGCCGCCGCCGCAGCCGGGGGCGCAGACGGCGGGCATCGAGATCGACGTCATGGCCGGCTACGGCGATCCACCGGATACGCCGGCGCCGTTGCGCCACGCCATTCTCGCGCTCGTCTCTTTCTGGTTCGACAATCGCGGCGATGCCGCTGCGACCGATACGAACAATCTGCCGCCGCGCGCAGCCGCGCTCGTCGCGCCATTCCGGCGCGGGAGGCTTGCGTGAGCGGCCTTGCGCGGCAAGGCGAATTGCGCACGCGCGCCACGCTTGAGACGCCCGTCGATTCCGTCGACGACGCCGGCGCGCTGGTGCGCGTCTGGCAGCCGGTCGCCTTGGTCTGGGCGAAGATCGCGCCGCGCCGCGGCGCCGAGAGCTTCGCCTCCGGCGCGCAGGAGAGCGTGCTGACGTCCGAAGTGATCGTGCGCTGGCGGCCCGACGTCGCCAGCCCCATGCGGTTCCGCATCGGCGCGCGCGCGCTTCTCATTCGCGCCGCCTTCGATCCGGACGGACGCCGACGCTGCCTCGTCTGCGCCTGCGAAGAATTTTCCGCGTGACGCTTCGGAGCCCTGCATGTCCTCGCCTGTCCTGGCGCTTCGCCGCGCCATTCTCGCCAAGCTTTCGGCCGACGCGCCGCTCACCGCCCTGCTCGGCGGCGCGCGCGTCTATGACGAAGCGCCGCCCGGCGCGCCGGCTCCACGGATTGCTTTCTCGGACACGCAGTCGCGCGACTGGTCCGCGCAATCCTCGCACGGCGCGGAGCAGTTTCTGGTTCTTTCCATCTGGTCCGGCGCGCGTGGAACGCGCGAGGCGCTCGATATCGCCGATCGCGTCGTTGCGCTGCTCGACGAGGCGCCGCTGACGCTCGCCGGCCACAGGCTGATAGATCTGCGCTTCGTCGCTCTGGCGACGAAGCGCGAACAGAACGGTCGCTATGCCCGCGCCGACATGCGGTTTCGCGCGACGACTGAGCCGAACTGATGGACCGCGAGCGTTCCGGCTCGCATCCGGACCGCACATGCATTGCGAGCCTGAGGGCTCGCCGCCCCTTCTCAGGAGAAACACATGGCTGCCCAGAAAGGCAAGGACCTGCTCGTCAAGATCGACGACGGGACTGGCGTCTTCGTCACTGTCGCGGGTCTACGCACGCGCAGGCTTTCGCTCAACGCCGATACGGTTGACGCCACCGACGCTGAATCCGTCGGCCGCTGGCGCGAACTGCTTGGAGGAGCCGGTGTGCGCCGCGCGAGTCTGGCGGGCAACGGCATCTTCAAGGATCAGGCGTCCGATGCGCTCGTGCGCCAGGTTTTCTTCGACGGCGCGATCCGCAACTGGCAGATCGTCATCCCCGATTTCGGAATTATCTCCGGGTTCTTTCAGATATCGAGCCTTGATTGGCGCGGTGAGCATGCAAGCGAAGTGACGTTCGACATTGCGCTCGAATCCGCCGGCGCGCTCACTTTCGCGGCAATCTGAGCCATGACGAACAGATTGCGCGGCGAGATCGAAGCCGAGATCGGCGGCAAAGACCGCAAACTGTGCCTGACGCTGGGCGCGCTGGCGGAACTCGAATCCGCGTTCGGCGCGGGCGACGTGATCGCACTCGCCGAGCGCTTTCAGCGCGGCGGGTTGTCCGCGCGCGATCTCGTCGTCATTATCGGTTGCGGCCTGCGCGGCGGCGGCGCGGATGTGAGCGACGCGGACGTCGCGGCCATGCGTGTCGAGGGCGGGCTGCAAGCCTATGTGCGCATCGCCGCCGATCTGATTGCGGCGACATTCGCAGGCGCGGGCGAAACGCCGCGCCCTTCGGCGCCGCAGAACGCCTGACGACGGAACCCGCGCATGCGCGCGAAAAATTTCCGTGGCGCGAAGCCATGCGCTTCGGCCTGGGCGTCCTGCGGCTTGCCCCCCGCGACTTCTGGCGCACGACCCCCCGCGAATTGCATGCGGCGGCGGAAGGCCTGTTTGGACCGCGCGGCGGCGCTTCGCCCTCGCGCAAGAAACTCGACGCGTTGATGCGCGCATTTCCCGACAAGGTGATCCATGGCAAGGAATGACGCGACTTACGCGAGTTCGCCGGATAATGGAGGCAGCGGCCTTGCCAGCCTTTCGGCTTTCGCGATTCAGGATCTCGCCGCGCTGCGCGCGCAGCTCGACGGAATCAACGCCTCGGCCGGGAATGTCTCGGCTTCGCTCACCAAGGCCTTCACCAGCGCATCCGCCAGCGGGCGCGCCTTCAACACGACGCTCACGACCATCGCCGCCTCGCTGTCGCAGATGCTGGCGAGCGTCGGCGCGGGCTTCCTCAGTCAGGGCATGTCGTCGATTTTCGGCGGTCTGTTCGGCGGCGCGGGCGGCAGCCTGCCCGCCGCGCCTTTCGCCGATGGCGGCATTGTCGCGAGCCCCACCTATTTCGGCGCCGGCGGCTCGCTGGGATTGATGGGCGAACGCGGCGCGGAAGCCATCATGCCGCTGGCGCGCGGGCCGAACGGGCAGCTCGGCGTCGTCGCCAACGGCGCGCCGGGCCGCGCGGCCAATGTCACGGTCAATATCCAGACGCCTGACGTAGAGAGCTTCCGTCGTTCCGAGACGCAGGTCGCAGCCGCGCTCGCGCGCGCCGTTGCGCGCGGCCGGCGCGGGCTGTGATCGTCACGCCCCGAGAATGCTCGCGATCTCATCCTTGAGCTTGAGGCGTTCCTTCTTGAGCTCTTCCATCGTGGCGTCGTCGGCGGGCTCCACATTGGTTTCCATGCGGTGCAGCGTGCGGTTCAGGTCGTGATAGCGTTCGGCGATCCGAGCGAAATGCCCATTGGAGGCTTTCAACTGATGGATCTCCTCGATCTTTGCTGGAAATTCGTCGGTCAATTCGTGCGCGACATGCGACATGCCTGATCGTCTCCTCGTGATTTCGGCCGAAGCCTATTCGCCGCGCCGGCGCGCGCGTTGTTCTGGATCAAGTCCGCGCATATGCGCGAGGGGCGCGTCATGAGCTCGTTTCACGAAATCCTGTTTCCGCTCGATATCGCGCTCGGCGCGCGCGGCGGGCCGGAGCGACGCACGGAAGTCGTCGCGCTCGGCTCCAATCGCGAAAAGCGCAATGCCCGATGGGCGCGCTCGCGCAGGCGATGGGAGGCCGGCTACGGCGTGAAGACGTTCGCCGACCTTGCGGCGATCGTAAATTTCTTCGAGGAGCGGCGCGGCCGGCTCTATGGTTTTCGCTGGCGTGACCGCGCCGACCACTCCTCCGCGCCGCCTGGCCGCGCGCCGGCCCCAACGGACCAGACGATCGGGCAGGGCGACGGCGCGCGAAAATCGTTTCAGCTCGTCAAGACCTACGGCGGCGCTTTCGCGCCCTATGTCCGCGACATTCTAAAGCCCGTCGCGGGCAGCGTGCGCATCGCGATCGCGGGAAATGAACTGTCCAGCGCGCTGTTTTCTGTCGATACGACGAGCGGTCTTGTGACTCTTTCGTCGGCGCCGGCAAGTGGCGCGGCCGTTGCAGCGGGCTTTTTGTTCGACACGCCGGCGCGCTTCGACACCGACTATCTCGAGATCGACCAGTCCGGTTTCGAAGCCGGCGAAATGCCGAAGATCCCGATCCTCGAAATCCTGCCCTGAGGTATTCATGCGCGACATGGACGCTGCGACCGCCGCCGCATTCGCGGCGGACGCCACAACGCTCTGCCATTGCTGGCGCTTGCAGCGGCGCGACGGCGCCGTGCTCGGCTTCACCGATCACGATTGCGATCTGGCTTTTGCGGGCGCGACGTTTCGTGCGTCCGCAGGGCTCGACGCCGCCCAGGCCGAAAGCGCGGCCGGCTTCGCCGTCGCGGGCGGCGAAGTGCAGGGCGCATTCGACGCGGACGCGCTGGTCGACGCCGATCTTGATTCCGGCGTTTACGACGGCGCCAGCGTCGAGATCTGGCTTGTTGACTGGAGCGATGTTTCGCGGCGTCTTCTGATGGACGTCGCGACGATCGGCGAAGTGCGTCGCACGGATTCGTCCTTCGTCGCGGAGTTGCGCTCGCTCGCCCATCGCTTCGACGAGGAGCAGGGCCGCCAGTTCCAGCGCAATTGCGCAGCCGATCTGGGCGACGCCGCATGCAAGGTCGATCTCTCATCCGCGCTTTATTCGACGAGCGCTACAGTCGTGGCGGCAGAGCCCGGCGGCGCGTTCGTCGTGACGCTGGATGCCGCGTTTGACGCCGGTTTTTTCACCGATGGCGCGCTTCTGTCGGCGGGCGGCGAACGCCATGCGATCAAGCTGCACGAGAAGACCGCCAATGGCGACCGCGTCGTTCTGTGGGCGTCGTCGTGTTCGATCGCGGCCGGCGCGAGCGTCGCGCTCAAGGCGGGCTGCGACAAGACCCCGGAATCCTGCGCGAAGAAATTCGACAATATCGCCAACTTTCGCGGCTTTCCGCACATGCCCGGCAACGGCGTCGTGGCGGCCTATCCCAATGCGAGCGGGCCGCCGATGGATGGCGGGAGCCTGTTCCAATGAGCGCGCTCACGCGCAGCGACATCGTCGCGGCCGCTCGAAAATGGCTGGGCACGCCGTATCGCCATCAGGCGTCGCTTCGCGGCGTCGGCTGTGATTGTCTAGGCCTCGTGCGCGGCGTGTGGCGCGAATGTATCGGGGCCGAGCCCGAGCCGATGCGGCCTTATTCGCCTGACTGGGCGGAAGCTGGCGGCGGCGAAACGCTGATCGAGCTCGGCCAGCGGCATTTCATCGCTGCGCGCGATGGCGCGTGGCGCGAGGGCGACATTCTCGTCTTTCGCTTCTTCGACCGCATGCCCGCCAAACATGTCGCGATCGCCACCAACGAACGCTGCATGATCCACGCGCACGACGGCGCTTGCGTCGCTGAAGTCGCAATTGGCGTCTGGCGCCGCCGCATCGCGCGCGTCTTTTCCTTTCCGGGGCTTGCCGGCGCCTGAGCGCGGCTTCCCGCGTGTCCCGCGCTTCGGCGCGAAAAAATTGGTGCGACTTTCATGGCCACGCTCATTCTCGCAGCCGTCGGCTCGGCCGTCGGCGAATTCGCCGCGGGTCCGCTCGGGGCCATCGCCGGCCAGGCGCTCGGCGGTCTCGCCGGCGCCTTCCTGCAGCCGCGCGCAGCCGCCAGCACGCGCGTCGAGATCGGTCCGCGTCTCTCCAAGGTCTCGGGCCTCGCCTCGATGGAAGGCGCGCCCGTGCCGCGCGTCTACGGGCGCGCGCGCATCGGCGGCCAGATGATCTGGTCGACGCGCCTGCTGGAGCAGACCAACGTCGCCTATATCCCCGGCTCGGGCGGCAAGGCGACGGGCGCCGCGCGGCCCGCGCAGGTCAACGTCAGCTATTCCTATTTCGCCAATTTCGCGGTCGGGTTGTGCGAAGGCCAGATCGCCTTTGTGCGTCGCGTCTGGGCGGATGGGCAGGAGCTCGACCTCGCCACGGTGACGATGCGCGTCTACACAGGCGATGACGCGCAGGAGCCTGATCCTCTCATCGTCGCCAAGGAAGGCGGCGACGTCGTACCGGCTTATCGCGGTCTCGCCTATGTGGTGTTCGAGCGCATGCCGCTCGCCGCCTTCGGCAATCGCGTGCCTCAGCTTTCCTTCGAGGTCGTGCGGCCGGTGGAGGGGATCGCGCAGCATATCCGCGCCGTCGATCTTATTCCCGCCGCGACCGAGTTCGGCTATCAGCCGACGTTGCACGCGAGCTATCCCGGGCCGGGAACCACGGTGCAGGAGAACCGCAGCCAGTCGTGGGCTGCGACCGACTGGCGAGGTTCGCTGGACGCGCTGCAGGCGCTATGCCCGAACCTGCAAAGCGTCGCGCTGGTCGTCGCCTGGTTCGGCGACGATCTGCGCGCCGGCAAATGCACGATCGCGCCGCGCGTCGACAATGCCTTCAAGAACGCCAATCCGTTGAGCGCGGATTGGTCGGTGGCGGGACTGTCGCGCGCCGCCGCGCGTCTGGTGAGCGAGGTGGACGGCGCTTCGGCCTATGGCGGCACGCCATCCGACGACGGGATAGTCGCCGCCATCGCGGACCTGAGGGCGCGCGGCCTCTCCGTCGTCTTCTATCCCTTCGTGATGATGGACATTCCCGCTGACAATGCGCTGCCAGATCCGTGGAGCGGCGCGGCGGCGCAGCCCGCCTATCCCTGGCGCGGGCGCATCGTCTGCGATCCCGCGCCGGGCCGACCCGGCAGCGTCGATGGAATGGCGGCGGCCGCATCGCAAGTCGCATCCTTCTTCGGATCGGCGGCGCCGGGGGCGAGCGAATGGTCCTACCGCCGCTTCATCCTGCATTGCGCTGACCTGTGCCAGCAGGCCGGCGGCGTTGACGCTTTTCTGATCGGATCCGAATTCGTCGGGCTCACGCGCGTGCGCTCGTCGTCCGGCGTGTATCCCGCCGCACAGAAACTCGCGGCGCTCGCCGGCGACATCAAGACGATGCTTGGCGCTGCGACCAAGGTTTCCTATGCCGCCGACTGGACCGAGTACGGCGCGCATGTGCTGAACGGCGGCGCCGAAGTGCGCTTCCCGCTCGATGTCGTGTGGGGCTCGCAGTCCGTCGATTTTGTCGGCATCGACGCCTACTGGCCGCTGTCCGACTGGCGTGACGGCCTGCATCTCGACGCAGCGGAGGCTGACGACGTCTACGACCTCGCCTATCTCACGCGCCGCATCGGCGCCGGCGAAGCCTACGACTGGTTCTACGCCGATGCCGCCGCGCGAAACGCGCAGACGCGCACGCCGATCGCGGACGGCGCCTATGGCAAGCCGTGGGTTTTTCGTCAGAAGGATCTGCTCGGCTGGTGGTCCAATGCGCACGTCGAACGCGTCGGCGGCGTAGAACTCTTGAATTCCACCGCATGGGCGGCGCGTTCAAAGCCGATCTGGCTCGTCGAGACCGGCTGCCCGGCGGTCGACCGTGGCGCCAATGCGCCGAACGTCTTTCCCGACCTCAAGTCAAGCGAAGGCGGTCTGCCATACTTTTCACGCGGCTTTCGCGACGATCTGATGCAGGCGCGCTTCATCGAGGCGACGCTCGCGCGTTTCGACGAGGCCGCGCCGGGATTCGACCCCGCCTGGAATCCGCAGTCGCCCGTGTATGGCGCGCGCATGGTGGACGCCGCGCGCATCCACTTCTGGGCCTGGGACGCGCGACCGTTTCCGGCCTTTCCCGACCTCGGACTGCTATGGGCGGACGCTCCGAACTGGGAGACCGGTCATTGGCTCAACGGTCGGCTCGAAGGCGCGCCGCTGGATCGCCTCGTCGCAGAACTCGCCGCGCCCGCGATCGAGCCAGGCGTCGCGGCGCCGCGGCCCGACGTGCGCGGCTTCGTCGACGGCTACGTGCTCGATCGCGCGATGTCGGCGCGCGCGGCGATCGAACCGCTCGCTGACGCTTTCTCCTTCGATCCAGTCGTGTCCGGCGGCGTCGTGCGTTTTCTCAGACGCGCACGCAAGTCGGCTCTCGCGCTCGATGAAAATGATCTCGTCCCCGACCGCGACGGCGCGCTCGTGCGCGCCACGCGGGCGCAGGAGAGCGAACTGCCGCATGAGCTGGCGCTGACATTCGGCGACGCCGACAACGACTACGAGGCAGCGACCGTTCTGTCGCGGCGGCTCGAAGGCTGGTCGCAGCGCCGCAGCGAAAGCGAAACGGCGGTGATGATTCCGCGAGCGACGGCGCAACGTATCGCGGATGTGTGGCTGGAAGACCTCTGGCGCGCACGCGAAACGGCGGAATTTCGTCTTGCGCCGCAGGCGGCATCGATCGAACCCGGCGATATCGTGACCCTGCCGGGCGATACGCGCGCGTGGGCCATCACGCGCATCATGGAGGGGCCGTCGCGCGATTGCGTGGCGCGTTCCATCGACGCCTCGATCTACGATCGCGCGCCGCCGACGGTTGCGCGGCGAAAGCGTGCGAGGCTGCGCACGCCCGGCCCGCCGCACGTCGTGCTGCTCGATCTCGCGGTTTCGCGCAATCAGCCGACGACCACGCAATATATTGCCGCCTGCGCCGATCCCTGGCCCGGCGCGCTGAACGTCTATCGCAACTACGGGCTCTCGTTCGAACCGCTGCTGACGCTCTCGGCCCCGGCGACCATCGGCGAGACGCTCGACGGTCTGGCTCCGGGCCCGGTCGCCTGCTTCGATCGGGGGGCGACGCTGACGGTGAAGCTGTACAGCGGAGCGCTCGTCGGGGTCGGCGAGGCGCTCGCGCTCGAGGGCCGCGCCAGCATGGCGATCCAGGGCGAAGACGGCGCATGGGAAATCTTCGCCTTCGCGCAGGCCGAACTGATCGCGCGCGACACATACAGGCTCTCGCGCTTGCTACGGGGTCTGGGTGGCGAGGAAGCGCTGGCTGCGCGCGCCGTCGCGCCTGGCGCGACGGTCGTTCTTCTCGATCGCGCGGTCGCGCCGCTGGCCGCGGGCCTCTCGTCCATCGGCGTCGAACAGAGCCTGCGCATTGGCCCCGCAGATCGCGAGGTCGGCGGCGAGACCTACGTGACCCTCTCGGCTACGGCGACCGCAAAGGCTTTCATGCCCTATCCGCCCGTGCGGCCGCGTGCGCGCGTCACGCCTTCGGGAATCCAGATTTCTTTCCTGCGACGCGGGCGCATCGACGCCGACGCCTGGGAGCCGATGGAGATTCCGATCGGCGAGGACAACGAAAGCTATCGCGTCGAGATCGCACGGCCCTCTGGCGGCCCGCGCGTCCTGACGTCGTCGGCGCCGACGGTTCTTTACGCGACTTCCGACGTCTCGGCCGATTTCGGCGCGACGCCAGCGGCGCTCGATCTGACGATCCGCCAGATCAGCGCGTCGGTCGGCCCGGGCTTCGCACTTGCGGCCCACGTTTCCATCCAGTGAGGCGACATGTCCAACAGCACAAGACTTGCGCTGCCCTTCATCGACGCGGCGCAATCGCAGAAGCACGTCACGCATAACGAGGCCCTGATCGACCTCGACGCGCTGGTGCATCTCTCCGTCAAGTCGCGCAGCATCGCTGCGCCGCCGGGCTCGCCCGCCGAAGGCGACCGCTATCTCGTTCCGACGGGCGCGACCGGCGCCTTTTCCGGTCGCGTGAATGCGGTCGCAGCCTTCGACAATGGCGGCTGGGCGTTTCTCTCGCCGCGCGCGGGCTGGCGTCTCTATGTCGAGAGCGAGGGCTTGTTCCTCATGTTCGACGGGACGGCCTGGAAGGACGTTGGCCTGTCGCTGCAGAATTTGCAGAACCTCTCCCGCCTCGGCGTCGGCGCGAGCGCAGACGCCTCCAATCCGTTGCTCGCAAAGCTCAACGGCGCGCTTTTCACCGCTCGGGCGAGTGGGGAGGGCGGCACGGGCGATCTGCGCCTCACGCTCAACAAGAGCCTCGTCGGCGGCACGGTCTCGCAGCTCTATCAGACGAATTATTCCGGGCGCGCCGAAACCGGCCTGACAGGAGACGATCGCTTTCGTATCAAGGTTTCCGCCAACGGCGCGACATGGCGCGAGGCGCTGAATGTGGATCCGTCGAGTGGGCTGGTTTCGCTGCCGCTGACGGCGGGCCTGGCCAATGGTCTGGCGACGCTCGACGCGGCGGCGAGGATTCCGCCGGTGCAGATGCCGGCCTCTGTGCTACGCGGCCATCTCGCCGGATTCGGTATGGCCAACAACCCCTCGACCCCTTCAACGAAAATCGACGTGATGGAGGGCGTCGCCGTCGACAGCGCCAACGCCTTGCTCATTTCCGCAGCGGCGGCCACGATCAATTGCGCAGTGGCCGGCGCCAATGGGCTGGACGGCGGCGCGCTTGCCGCCAACGCCTGGTATCACGTTTTCGCCATCGCTAAAGCGGACGGCACGTCGGCATTCCTTGCTTCGCTCAGCGCGACTGCGCCGGCCTTGCCTTCGGGCTATTCGGCTTTCCGCCGCATCGGCGCATTCCGCACGGATGCGTCCGCGGCCATTCTCGCCTTCCTGCAAATCGAGGACACCTTTCACTTCGCAGCGGCCATCGTCGATGTCGCGACGACGAACATGGGAACGTCCAATGCGCTGTACACGCTCACCGTCCCGACCGGTGTCCGTGTGCGGCCAGTTTTCGATATCGGGACGCCCACAGGCGTATTGCTTGCATTCCACGGCGACGAAGCCGGCTATGCGCCTGTCAACGGGACGATAGCGGCGTCTCCCGGCTGGCTCGCGCAGGGTTCGACGACACAGGCGCAGCGGTCTGTCGGCATCTACACGAACATCAACGCTCAAATTCGCGTGCGCGCCGATACGGCGGCCCGTCAGCTCTACATCTACACGCGGGGCTGGATCGACGCGCGGGGACGACTGAATTGAGCATCCGTACTCCCGTCTCGTGCACTGCGCGCGTCTGAGCGCGCCTCCTCAATCGGCTCTCGTTCAAGCGCCGCGCCGCCGCACGGCGCGCCGGGGAAATCGTCATGGATGCTTCTATGCGCATGTCGGCGGCATGTCGCCGCAAGATCACCGAACCCTCCGAAGGCAAACGTCTCGCCGCCTATCGCGATTGCGTCGGCGTCTGGACGATCGGCTACGGCCACACGTCGCGCGCGGGCGCGCCGCGCGTGGCCGCCGGCATGAAGATTGCCGAAGCCGAAGCCGACGAAATCCTGTCGCGCGATCTCGCGCGGTTCGAGCGTGGCGTCGCGGAAGCCTTGAACAAGGCGAAAGGCGAGGTCCTGCAGCGGGAATTCGACGCGCTGGACGATCTCGCCTTCAACATCGGCCTCGGCGCTTTCCGCTCGTCATCGCTGCTGCGCGCCTATCTCGCCGGCGACAAGGCGAAGGCCGCCGAAAAATTTCTCGACTGGACCAGGGCAGGCGGTCGCGTCGTTGCCGGCCTCGTCGCACGCCGCAAACGCGAGCGCGCCTGGTTCCTCACTGGTCGGCTTCCCGCCGAGCGCCTGGGCGACCGCGCGGCGGCGGACGCGCCCGCACATTTCCTCGACGCGCCGGACGCGATGCGGGCCCGCGTTCTCAACATCGTGCAACTGCAAGGAACGGATCTCATGAAAGGCTATCGCACACTTCTCATTGGTCTTGCGCTCGCGATCGGCCCAGGCGCGCTGCAATACCTCGGCGCGGTCGACTGGAGCGCGTTGATCGGGCCGACCGGCGCATTCTTCATCTCGGGCGCGGTCTCGATTCTCATGCGTCTCGTCACCACGACGCCGGTGGGAAAGCAGGCGCCGGGGACTGCGCCGGCATGAGGATTTCGCCGGACGCTCGCGTCGACGAGGCGGCGGGCGGCGCGGACGGACGCAATATTTCCACGGGAGCGTGACATGAAGACATTACTCGTCGGCGCGCTCGCGCTGGCGCTCGCCGGCTGCGTCCAGGCGCAGCAGGCGGCGGACTGGCTGGCCTCGGACAAGGCGCAGAAGGTCGCGGCAAATCTCGAAACGGCCGCCGCTGCCTTCGATTGCGGCATCGTTGTCTCGGGCGCCGCACTCTCGCTGGAGATCGCCCGCATGGTCGACGCCGGCCATGCGGCAATCGACCGGGCGGGCAAGGTCCATGCGGTGTCGACCGCCGTCTGCGCCGCGCTCGGCGGTCCCCAGCCGCGCGCGAACTGACTGCATTTCCGGGCTTTCCTGCCAGCCATTCACCCGCCGTTCATCCGTGGCGGGAAACACTGTCGCTATGCGTTTCCTCGGTGTCCAGCTCATCGCACTGGCCATGGCCGCTACAGGCGGCGCAATGGCCGAGGACATCGACCGGCCGGTTCCCGAACGCGCCTGTTTCAATGCGCCCGAGACGCGCGAAAAAATCGTCGCGCACGCGCTGGCCGATCCCTTCGCGCTCCTGCGCGCGCAGGCCGCCGAGCAGCGCGCCGACCCGATCTCGGTCAAGCTTTGCAGGCATGGCGACGTCTATGTCTACGAAATCGACCTTTTGCGTCGCGACGGCCGGCTGATACATAGCCGTATCGACGCTCGCTCCGGCCGACTCACGGCCGAGCAGAAACGTCGTTAGTCGGGAGGCGTCAGGGTGAGGCTGCTGGTCGTCGAGGACGACAAGGATTTGAACCGCCAGCTCGCGCAAGCGCTGGGTCAGGCCGGCTATGCCGTCGACCGCGCCTATGACGGCGAGGAAGGGCAGTTTCTCGGCGAGACCGAACCCTATGACGCGGTGGTGCTGGATATCGGCCTGCCCAAGGTCGACGGCGTCGCCGTGCTCGAAGCCTGGCGCAAGGCCGGCAAGACCATGCCGGTGCTGATCCTCACGGCCCGCGACGGCTGGAGCGAGAAGGTGCGCGGCTTCGACGCCGGCGCGGACGATTACGTAACCAAGCCGTTCCATCTCGAGGAAGTATTGGCGCGGTTGCGTGCGCTCACCCGCCGCGCCACCGGCCACGCGAGCGCCGAACTCGTTTGCGGACCCGTGCGGCTCGACACCAAGGCAGGCCGGGTTCACGTCGACGGCGCCGCCATCAAGCTCACCTCGCACGAATACCGGCTGCTCGCCTATCTCATGCATCACACCGGCCGTATCGTCTCGCGCACCGAAATCGTCGAGCATCTCTACGATCAGGATTTCGACCGCGACTCCAATACGGTGGAGGTTTTCGTCGGCCGGCTGCGCAAGAAGCTCGGCGCCGAGATCATCCAGACCGTGCGCGGGCTCGGTTATCTCGTCGCGCCGGCGGACGGGCAGGGCGGGGCATCGGGCGCCAGTCCGAGATAATGACGCCGTCGCTCGTCGCGCAGAAGTCGATCGCCCGACGCCTCTTCCTGACGGCCGCTGGCTGGATTCTCGTCATTCTCGGTCTCGCGGGCTTCCTGTTGACCGCCTATTACCGCCGCACCGCGGAGGCTAGTTTCGACCAGCGCCTCAACGTCTATCTGCGCGCGCTGGTCGCCGACGTCGCCAATTCCGGCGAGGACCAGCGCACCGATCCCGGCGAACTCGGCGATCCCCAGTTCGATCTCGTGCAATCGGGCTGGTATTGGCAGATCACCCGCCTCGATACCGAAAAGCCGCAGATCCGCGCTTCCCGCTCGCTGTTTGCCGCGCGTCTGCCGAAGCTTGCCGACAATGGCGTTCCGGCCGACCTCGGCGGCGCGCGCGCGGGCAATGCGACGGGACCGGACGGCCGCGCCCTGCGCATCGTGGAGCGCCAGATTTCGGTCGGCGATTCCGGTCTCTATCTGGTCCAGGTCGCTGCGACGACGGAGGATCTGGAAGCCCAGATCAGCCGCTTCAAGGTCGCCCTCATCGTCAGCTTCGCGTTGCTGGCGGCCGGGCTGCTTGCCACGACGGCCTTCCAGGTCGCGTTCGGCCTCCGCCCGTTGCGTCAGCTCGAAGCGGCGGTGGCCGACGTCCGGCGCGGCGCGGCGGATCGGGTCGAGGGCGACTACCCCACCGAAATCGCGCCGCTCGCCGACGAACTCAACCTGCTCGTCTCCGCCAATCGCGAGGTGGTCGAGCGGGCCCGCACCCAGGTCGGCAACCTCGCCCACGCCCTGAAGACGCCGCTCAGCGTCCTCATCAACGAAGCTGGCGATTCCGGCGAGCCGCTGGCGGACAAGGTCCGCGAGCAGACGGCGCTCATGCGCGATCAGGTTTCTTTCTACCTCGACCGCGCCCGCGCCGCGGCCCGCGCCGGAGCCATAGGTGCGGCGACCGAGATCGGCCCTGCGCTCGAGGCGCTCGGCCGAACTTTCCGCAAGATCCATCGCGAACGCGAGATCGTTTTTCCCGATTTCTTTCCCGATGTGCGTTTTCTCGGCGAGCGGCAGGATTTCGACGACCTTGTCGGCAATCTCCTCGACAACGCCTGCAAATGGGCTTCTCACAAGGTCGAGCTCTCGCTTGGCCTCGAGCCGGCGGCGGCGGGGCGCTCCCGCCTGACGATCGCCATCGACGACGATGGGCCTGGCCTCGAGCCCGGCATGCGCGAGGAGGCAATGCGGCGCGGCCGGAGGCTCGACGAGACAAAGCCCGGCTCTGGCCTCGGCCTTTCTATCGTTGCCGACCTGTCGGCGGCATACGGGGGCGCCCTGACGCTGGAGGAAAGCCCACTCGGCGGCCTGCGCGCGGTTTTGCGGCTGCCGGGCGCCTGACGCCAGACTTTCGCCCGATTTTTTTCGTGTATGCGACCTGCCGAGCCGAAGCGATGCTTCGGCGCAAGGAGATTCGCACGTGAAAATTCAGAACCTGGCCTGTATCGGCCTCGTCGGCCTCGCTCTGACGGGCTGCGCTTCCAATTCCGGCCCGAACGAGGCTGGCGGCACGGTGCTGGGCGCTGGCGCCGGCGCGGTCGCAGGCGGCCTCATCGGCGGCGCGGTCGGCGGCTCCAGCGGAG
>JASGFP010000038.1:0-31131 GCA_047605445.1 Rhodoblastus sp. | reverse complement strand
GGCCGCCGCGCGCGGCGGCGCCGGCGGCGCATCGGCCGGAGCGGCGCAGATCGCCAACTGGCGCGGCATGGTGCTGGCGCAGCTTCAGCGAAACAAGCACTATCCGCCTGCTGCGCGCGACAAGAACATCACCGGCCAGCCGGTCATCACCTTCTCGCTCGCGCCCTCCGGCGCGCTCGCGTCTGTTTCGCTGATCAGATCGTCGGGAGCAGCGATACTCGATCAAGCCGCGCTCGACATGGTGCGCCGCGCCGCCCCGTTTCCGGCCAACCCCGCGGGCGCCAGAGGCGTCTTCTCTGCGCCCGTCAATTTCTATGTGCGGTGAGACCGCCAGTTCGAGGAGACCATGATGTTTATCGCAATGAACCGCTTCCGCGTTATGAAGGACCAGGCCAAGGCGTTCGAGCAGATGTGGCTGACGCGCGATTCGCGTTTGCACGAGCTCAAGGGGTTCATCGAGTTCCAGATGCTGCGCGGTCCCGAGGCCGAGGACGGAACGGTTCTGTACTCCTCCTATACGCGCTGGGCGGCCAAGGCCGATTTCGAGGCGTGGACGCAGTCCGAACAATTTCGCGCCGCGCACGTGCGCGCCGAGAACAGCCCGCGCATGACCACCGGCCATCCGCAGTTCGAAGGCTTCGAGGTGATCCAGTACACCGACGCCAAGGGCGCGCCGGGACAGGCCGCCTGATCGGCCGAAGCGACACAGCTTGCGGCGGCAGGGGGCAGCCGCCGCGCCACATGCGAGCAGAGGGACACGTTCATGAGCGTTCACGCGCTATCCGTCGAAGACAATCAGGTCCGGCTTCAGGCGGCGCGCGCCGACATCGAAGCCAATCCCGACGGCGTGCTGGAAGCCGTCGCCGAGAAGCACGGGCTGACGCTACACGACATCCTCGGCCTGCTGCCGGACGGGCAGGCGACGCGCGCCGCCGGCGCGCAGTTCGAGGAATTGTGGCGCGAGTTGACGACCTGGGGCGACGTTTTGTTCTTGCTGCACAATCAGCACGGCGTGTTCGAGATCAAGACGGCGCTGCCGCCGGGGTCCTTCGGCCGGGGCTATTTCAACATCCACGGCGATGCGCCGCTCGGCGGCCATCTGCGGGCCGAACGCTGCGGTTCGATCTGGTTCGTCGATCGCCCCTTCTTCGGCCGCCGCTCGTGCTCCATCCAGTTTTTCGACACGGACGGCGTCGGCATGTTCAAGATTTTCGTGCGGCGCGACGCCGCGCGCGAACTCGATCCCGCCCAACTCGCCAGGTTCGAGGCGGCGGCGGCGGCGTTCCGCCAGGGCGCATGACGAAAGCCGGCGCCATAGCGGCGTTGCCTGGAATGCGCGGTATCGCTGTTCGACCGCTGGTCTATACGCCCAGCAGCGCGCTGTCGGCGGGCGGCGAGGCGCCGTCCTCGACCGCGCGGCGCAACATCTGGGAGGTGCGCGCCGTTTCGGCCTGCTCCATCGTCGGCACATGCGTCACCCTCTCCGAGCTGAGGAAGATCGCGAAAAAGGCCCGGCTTGTGGACGACCCGCATCGTCTCGCCGACTACGATCTGCACGGCCTCGCAGTTCAGCGCACGGCGGACGACAATCCTTTCGCGCGCGCATTGCAGAAATATATCGACTCGAAATTCGAGGGCCTCATCCGCAAGTCCAAGCCACTGGCGACGGACAGCGAGTTTGCGAGCTTCTGGGAAGATGCGCTCGACAATGGTCTGGCGCCCGGCGCCTATTGGGCGTGTGTCGCCCATCCCCGCATCTCGCCTGCATTCGAACGGCGCATATTCGGCGAAGTGCACATGATGTCGCACATCTGCGGCGCCTCGAACCGAGGCGATGCGCGCGCGGCAGCCGAAGCTCAACGCGCAAGAGCGGAGGTGGCGCGGCGCCTGTCCGGCAGGGTGGCGGAAAGGGACGAACGCCTGCGGCGGCAGGACGCCGACATGTGCGCTCTGCGCGCCGAGATCGCCGAGTTGCGATCCGCGGCGACTGAACGCGACCGGCTACGCGGCCTGTTGGACACGAACGCTCTGCCTGCGCGTGTCGCCGAACTCGAGCGGCAATGCGCATCGCTGGGGCGCGAGAACCGCGATCTGCGGCGCGGCTGCCGGGCGCTGGAACTGCAGAACGCGCATCTGAAGGAAAAGATCGACGAGGATGCGTTCAAGTTCGAGCGCCGCAACCTGATGGCGGCGGTGGGCGCGCCATCGCAGGAGGAGGGCGCGTCGCCGCAATCCCCATGCGGCGACGACAACGGATGCGATCTGTGCGGACGCAGGTTCCTTTATGTCGGCGGACGTCCGCAAACGATTTGCAAGCTCAGGGAATGGGTCGGCAAACGCAACGGCGAACTGCTGCATCACGATGGCGGAATCGAGCAATCAGCCGGCGTGCTCGGCGAAATGGTGCGCAAGGCCGATGTGGTTCTGTTTCCCGTGGATTGCGTCAGCCACGGAGCGGTCGGATCGGTGAAGTCGCTTTGCGAACGTCACGGCAAGCGGCTTTGCCCTTTGCGAACAGCGAGCGCTGCGGCCTTTCACAGGGCCGTCAACGAACATTTCCGCGACCGGGGCGAAAACGCGACGCAAGCCTGAATGCGGCGCGATTGCGCGCGCGGTCGACAGCCTGTCGCGCGTATTTCACTGATTTATGAAGTCGGACCGGCCGGCGTATTCCGAGTTTGCCGCGGTCGCCACATGGCTTCGCCCGTGGCCGCCTCGCCGCCTTGCCAGCCGGATTCCTCCAGCATTCGCCGTCCGATCGGCGCCAGCAAGGAGGCGTCGCCCTTGAGCGCATAGGCCCAAACGTCCTGCGAGTGCGCCAACTGCGCCTGTCCGCCGATCTGCCGCGGCAATACGCGATTGAGCAGGTTATGACCGAACCCGTCGATCGACGCGCCATGGCCACCGCTGCGGCGCCAGTCGAATTGAAGCAGGCCTCCCTCGATGACCCAGGCGACAACCACGTCCACGGGCGTATCTGGCGGCGCCTCTCTCAGATCGGAGGACAATTCGTTCACGGCGAGCGAAAAGTTCTGAACGGCTTCCGGCGAGAGCTGGATATCGGGACCCTCGATCCGGACCGTATGGAGACCGGACGCCAACGGCAGCAATTCCCGCTCGAGCACCGCGCGCAAGGAAACGCCGCGCCACTTGGAATCGATGAGCATCTCGTGTGCGCGCGACAACGCTTCGAGGCGCGCGCCGAAACCGTCGATGAAGACGCGCACATCGCTTACGCCCGTCGAACTCTGGCGCGCCATGCCCTGCACGACGGCGAGAAGATTCTTGGAACGGTGGGTAAGCTCGCGCATCACCTCGCACATCTGCCGTTCGTGCAGCACGTGCCGCGTCACGTCGATCGACACGGTCATCACGCCTTCGAGCTTGCCATCCACAATCAGCGGCTCGACACGACCCTCATACCAGATCGGTCCGTTCGGGGCAGGGTAGACCGCATCGAATTTCATCGGCGCGTGGGTCTCGATAACTTTGTTTTTGACCTTCGCCTGAAGCTCTGCGAGGTCGGTCGGCAACACATCCTGCGGTAGGCGGCCGACTACATCCCGGCCCGTCAGTGGCTCCGGCGCGTTGTACATCCAGGTGTATCGCAGATCGCAATCTTGATGTGCGACGACGATCCCCGTGCCCTGCAGCGCGGTTTCGAAGCGCCGACGCGCCAGTTCCAGCGCGCTGGTGCGCTCCTCGACGCGGCGTTCGAGTTCATCGCGGGCGAGGCTCAGCTCCTGAACAGCCGCCTGACGTGCGTCCCGCTCGGCGCGCAACGCGTCGTTGGCGGCCACCAGTTCGCTGTGCGTCGGCTCGTTCTTCAAACCGGGTATGTAGCGCCAGATGGCGAGCCCCATGACGACGGCGACGGCGGCGACCAGCGTCGTCAGCGCCTCGAGCCAGAAGAAGGCGGGAAACAGGCTCGCAACGTCGCGCATGACATTGGCGCCTGACACCGCGACGATGAAGACGCACATCAGCGCCATCGGGCGAAGTCGCGGACCGACACGGGGCCGAATGCTCAACAGAACCCAAATGAAGCCGAGACAGACCGATGCGGATGCAACGAGCATCATGGCGTCCGTCGCCAGACGCAACTGCGACGTATCCAGCCCGGTCACTGTCGGTCCTCGACTGCAAGTAAGTGGGCAAGTCCGGCTGGCGGACCTGCCTCGTTCACGCGCTGCGTTTCATTGTCGACGAAGCGCTCGCATCGAAGAAAAGCGCCTGGGATACGACCGCTTTGACGGTCTCTTCGCGAAATGGCTTTGCGATCAGGAAAGTCGGTTCGGGCCGCTCGCCGGTCAGCAAGGATTCCGGGTAGGCGGTGATGAAGATCACCGGCACCTCGAATGAGGCGAGAATGTCGTTGACGGCGTCCAGCCCGGACGAACCGTCGGCGAGCCGGATATCGGCGAGAACCAGGCCAGGACGGTGTTTGCGCGCCATGGAAACGGCCTCGTCGCGGGTGCGGGCATTGCCGACGACCGTGTGGCCCAAAGACTCCACCAGCGTTTCCAGATCCATCGCGATGATCGGTTCGTCCTCGATCACAAGGACGCGCGAGGCGACCTGTTCACCGATCTGGCGCGCAGCCTCGTCGAGAAGAACGACGAGGTCTTCGTTTTCGACTTTGAGTATCTTGGCGGCGTCAGCGGTCGAAAACCCCTCGACGGCGGTCAACAGGAAGGCTTGACGTGCGGCCGGAGTTATCGCTTCCAGCCGTCGTTCGGCGACGCCGGCTGCAGGAGCCTCCGTCTGGTTCATGGGATTGGCGTTCCAGATGCTGGAAAACAGCCGGTAGGCCGCGACGCGGGGCTCCAACGCGCGGTCGAAGGAGGAGGGATCGGCGAGCAGGGATTCCAGCATGGCGACGACGTGGTTGTCGCCGCTCGCCTGACTCCCGCTGAGGGCGCGGGCATAACGGCGCAGGAGCGGAAGCTGGGGCGAAATCATGGACGTGATGGTCATAAAGGTTCTTTCCGTGCGTCGTCGGGAGGCGGGGCTCGTACTCGCAGTCGCCAGCATAACGCCGTCTCCCGCGCAGGGTTCCTTAGGGTGGAAAAATAATTTTGACGCGGCCGGAACCGGGCGCGCGCAGGCGAGTTTAAAAGCAGTTATTGACGCCTCGCGCGCTGGCTTGTCCGGGCGGGAGACGGAGGAAAAGTCAGGATGTCGTCAAGCAAGAAGCAGCCCGGCCTGGCGCGGGGCGAGGATCCGCAGCAACCAATTCAGGCCCATCTAGGTGACCAGCTCAAAAAATACTTTTCATCGATAGTTTCCGAACCTGTTCCCGATCGGTTCTCGAGCCTGCTCGACGAATTGGAGAAACAGGAGCGGGCCGGCCAGAAGGACGGTCCGGAGGCCCGGAAATGACCGAGATCGCGGCGCTGAAAAATGCGCTTCTGGCGGAAATCCCATCGTTGCGCGCATTTGCGATCTCTTTGTCCGGCAGCGGAGACAAGGCCGACGATCTCGTGCAGGAAACCTTGATGAAGGCCTGGGCTGCGCACGCCTCCTTCGCGGAGGGCACAAATCTGCGCGCGTGGCTGTTCACCATCATGCGAAACACCTATTTCAGCCAGTATCGCAAAGCCCGTCGCGAGGTGCAGGACACAGACGGGGAGGCGGCCGCACGCCTCGTGTCCCATCCCGAGCAACAGGGTCATCTCGATCTCGCCGATTTTCACGCTGCGCTCGAGCAATTGTCGCCCGACCAGCGCGAGGCGCTGATCCTGATCGGCGCATCGGGTTTTTCGTACGAGGAAGCAGCCGAAATCTGCGGCTGCGCCGTCGGCACTGTGAAGAGCCGCGTCAATCGAGCCCGCCAGCGGTTGATGCAATTGCTTGCGGTCGACAATATCGACGAGTTCGGACCCGATATTTCGCCGGTGTCCGGCGGCCGCGCCCCTGCGTTGCACAATTCCTGAACGAACTGGACGAAACGCGCGCCGGTCGATTATGCCGGCAATTCCGGCTTGTCGACGGCGCGCAGTTCTTCCACCACGATTTTCAGGATGAGCAGCATCGGCGATGCGATCACCGCGCCGAGCGCGCCCCACATCCACGTCCAGAACACAATCGAGATGAACACGAGAAATGGGTTGATCTCGAACCGTCTACCGACGATGGCCGGCAATGCCGCGTTCTCGAGAGCCATATGGGCGATCAGGTAGAATGCGCCGGGCGCGATGGCCGCCAGAAAGCCGTCATAGGTGGAAAATCCCGCCGCCAGCAGGGCGGCGGTGACCAGCGCCACACCGAGAAACGGCACAAAGCACATGGCGAAAACGAAAGTCGCCCAGAGCATCGGCGGTCCAAGGTCGCCGATCCAGGCAACAATGGCGGTGAGGATGGCCAGCGCCCCGTAGACGAGCGCCGCGCTCCCGAAATAAAGCGCCAGCGCTTCCTCGACCCCGTTGAGGATGCGGAGCGCCGACAGCCTGTGCTCCCTCGAGGCGTAGGCGAACACGATCTTGCGGCGCAGGTCGCCGCGCCCGGCCATGAAGAAAAAGAGAGTGGCCAGAAAGATCAGGAAGCCGCTCAGCGCGGGCGTCAGGCCGCCGAGCACCCCTGAGACCGACGACATGTCGAAGGAGGGCGCAGGTATTTCCGCGTGGTTCGAACCGCCAAAAATCTGGGATTTGAGGGCGAGCAGGGGACGCAGGAGATTCATCGCGATGGCGTTCAGCTTCGCCAGCATTTCAGGCGCGCGATCGATCAACGACGCGACACGCGAACTCAACGCGCCAGCCGCAAGAACAATGCCCGCGCCTGCCGCTATGACGAACAGCGCCGCCGAGACGAACCGGGGTACGCCGAGCCCTTGAGCCCGTTCGCCGATGCGCGAAAGGACAATGCCGACGACGATGGCCGCGATCATCGGCGCAAGCAGCGACGAGGCTTCATGCAAGGTGAACAGCAAGCCGAGGCCGAACAATCCGATGGCCGAGACCCGTGCGCCGATCGTAAGGCGCCCCGACCAATCGACATCGCCGTGATCTTCGGGCGGCCGCTCCCGGGATTTCCTGTCGCCGTTCATGAATGTATTCGCCCCACCGCCGCCCTGCGCCGCATTTCACGCGTGATCTGAATGCGCGATCCGGCGGTTCGTTCCCGAGACATCGAGCTCTACGGGCCCGCCGCTAGCCGGAGGCGCTTTCATCGCGTGGCGGCGGCGCGGCGGGGACGGATTTTTCCGCCTGCGGAGCGGTTGCAAATACGATGGCGACGTGGGTCCCGCGTTCGGCGGCCCGATATTCGATCTGTGCGTTGAGCGTGCGCGACATCGCCTTGAGGATCTTCGTGCCGAGCCCAGTCCCCGTGGCGACGCCCTCGCCCGACCATCCCACGCCATCGTCCTCGACCGTGACCCGCACGACGCCGTCGGCCGTCCTGGTCGATGCGACGCGGACCGGACCGCCCGCATTGGCGGGGTAGGCGTACTTGAAGGCGTTGGTCACCAACTCGCTGACCATCACCCCGAGCGCGACCGCCCGGTCGGTCTTGATCGAGCCGGGTCCGAAATCGGTTTCGACCCTGACGCCCGCGTGAACGCCCCGCATGGCGGCGGCGAGTTCCTGAACGAGATGGTCGAGATACTCGGCGATCTCCACCATGTTCACCTGGGAGGATGTGTAGAGATGGCGATGCACGCCCGCGACCGCCGCGATACGGTTCTGCGTCTCCTGCAACGCGTGACGCGCCGCCTCGTCGTCGATCATCGAGCTCTGCATCCGCACCATCGAACCGACGAGCGAGAGCGAGTTGGCGACGCGGTGGTTCACCTCCGACAGCAGGGCCTCCGCGCGGTCCCGCGCCTCGCGGACGGCGCGGTCGCTTTCGGCTCGCATGCGCTTCAGCCGCGCGCGCTCCAGCGCCTGTTCGAGCGCGGCGATCAGAAGATCGTAGAATTCGCCGGACAGATCCTTGATCACATAATCGTCGGCGCCGCGTTTCAGCGCCTCGACCGCCAGCCGCGCGTCCATCGAGCCGGTGACGTAGACGATGGGCGGGCGGCCGCCGCGCGGGCCGACCCGATCGAGCATGTCGAGCCCGGTCTCGCCGGGCAGCGTATGGTCGAGAGCGACAACGTCGATCCCGCCTTCCGCGATGCGGGCGAGGGCGGCTGCGCTGTTGGTGACGTGCGCCATCGTATGGCCGCGGCGTTTGAGCGCCTTGCGGACCAGCGCGGCGAGCGCCTCGTCGTCCTCCACATAAAGCACGACGATCGACCCCAGTATGTCCGAGCCAAACGGCAATTCAGTCGGCCTCCGGGACCTGCATGACCGCCAGGAACAGTCCGAGTTGCCGGATGGCGTTGGCGAAGCTCTCGTAATTCAGCGGCTTGGTGATGTAGACATTGGCGCCCAGATCGTAGCAGCGCTGGATTTCCCGCTGGTCGTCGGTCGTCGTCAGCACGATGACCGGCGCGCGCCGTGTGTGCTCGTTGGCCTTTATGCGCGCGAGAATGTCGATTCCCGTCATGTCCGGCAGGTTCAGATCGAGCAGCACCAGATAGGAGCGGGCCGGGTTCGCCGGACCGGCGCCGCCGGGCCCGAACAGGAATTCGAGCACGCTCGAGCCGTCGCGGAACGCGATGATCTCGTTGTTCACGCCCGCGCGGCGGATGTTCTTTTCAATCAGGCGCGCATGGCCCTCGTCGTCTTCGACCATCAGGATCGAAACGGGTCTCGGGTCTTTGATCACGATATTTCGCTCCTCAGCAGCGCGCCCAGGTCGCGCGCGACCGTTACTGTGAATATTGTGCCGCTTGAGCCGTCGCTTGTCACGGTGACGTCTCCGCCGAGGCGGCGCGTCAGCTGGCGGGTGTGGGCAAGGCCTATGCCTTCGCCTGGCCGGTCCTGAACGCCGGCGCGCCGGAACAATTCGAAGATCCGCTCCTGATCGCCCGGAGCCACGCCGCGGCCGTTGTCCTCGATCTCGAACACGGCGTAGCCGCCCTTTGTCCTGCCGCGCACGACTATCGCCCCGGGGCGGTCGCGATGCAGATATTTTGCGGCATTATCGAGAACGTTGGAGAAAATCTGCTCCAGCGCCGCCGGGTCGGATACGATGTTCGGCAGGGCGCCGTCGACGGAGACGGTGGCGCCGGCATCCTCGAAGCGTTGCTGGATCGAGTCGATGCAGGTCTGCATCAGCGCCTCCATCTTGACGGCCTTGGGTTCGAGGACGCGCCGGCCCGCGCGCGACAATTTCAGGATTTCATTGATGAGCCGGTCCATCCTGTTCATGGAAGAGCGGATGAAACCCAGAGCTTCGGGAATATCGGTGTCGGCCGCCTCATAGACCTGGGCCAGGGCGGGATCGTTGTGGTCGTCGTCCGACTTTCCGATGTGCTCGCGCAGTATTTTGGTCGCTGTCTCGAGTTCGGAGACAAAGCCCATGATATTGACAAGCGGAGCGCGAAGATCGTGGCTCACGATATATGCGTAACGTTGCAGTTCCTCGTTGGCGCGCATCACGCCTTCGGTGCGGGCGCGCACCCGTTCCTCGAGGTTCGTGTTGACTTCGACCAGCGCTTCGCGCGCGCGGCCGAGTTCGCGCAAATGCCGGACGATGAACAGACCGGCGGCGATGGTCAGCACGACGATCATTCCGACGCCCAGCGCAATCAGAACGGTCAGCGTCGCTGACGCCTCGCGCATTTTGTCGTCCTGGCGTGTCGCGATCGCCTCGGCGGCCTGCTGCAGGTCCCCAACCTTGGCGCGGACGGCGTCCATCGCGATCTTGCCGCGATCGGAAACCGTCCCGAGCGCTTCGGCGTCCAGCTCGCGCCGCCGCGCAGCTTCCAGATTGGTTTTGACGATTGCGAGCTTCGCTTCGCCCAGACCGAGCAGTTTGTCGATCTCCTGCCGGTCGATCGTCTTCTCCACGAAAGAATCGACATGGCGGCGAATGTCGCTGGCGTCGCGCTCTATGTTTGAAACGGCCTCGAAATAGGGATCGAGATAGCTTTCGCGGCCAACGAGCTGAAATCCACGCACCGCCGTTTCGGCGTCGACGAGATCGGCCTCGTATTTCAGAAGCTGGGTATTCAGCCGCGTCGCCTTCAGCGCCTCTGCGGCGTAGGTCTGCACACGGCTGGAATACAGCACCGACGTCGCGACGATGGTGAATAGCGCCAATGCGCCGAAGGCGAGGAACAGGAGATTGTAGCCGATGAAACGGCGTGATTTCGGGATCATGCGGAAGTCAGCCGACCTTGGCGACGCCGCGCGGCGGGTTCGTGCGCGTTTCTATGTCGGCCTTGAGCTTCTGCACGACGGCGTCGTCGAGATCCTCGATTCCCACCAGCTTGTCGCTCGCGTCCCGCGTCGCGCAGATGAGTTCGTCGAGCTTGACCTGAATAGCCATCGCGTCCCGGTTCTGCGCATTCTGGATTACGAAGACCATCAGGAAGGTGACGATGGTCGTGCCGGTGTTGATGACGAGCTGCCACGTATCCGACCATCGGAAAATAGGGCCTGAAACGGCCCAGACAAGTACGATGGCGACCGCGAGCGCAAAGGCGCCAGGACGCCCGGCGAGCGCGGCGACTGTTGCGGAAAAGCGCGCGAATCCGAACGAATGCCCTTTGCTTTCAGGCGAGTTTTCCGACCGGGCGAGAGTTTCTTGCCTGGCGCGCGTCTCGGGGCTGGTGGGGGCGGGTTCGCATGTCGTCATGTTCGTCACTCGCTTGGCGGGCGGCCACGTCCGCGCTTCCACGCGTGCGAACGCGTGGAAGGCCTTTCGGTTCCGGCAACGGCGCGGGGATTTCGGGAGCCGCCCCTGCGACCCGCCTCACGGATTAATTTTCATTCGTGACCGGAACCGGGCGTCCGGCGGCGTGTTGCTGCATCGGACGGATTGGAGATGCGCTCGACCTGCTGCCCCGCACGGGCGAGGATCCGGTCCGTCCACCAGTTTTGCAATAGCGGCCGGCGGTTGGCGATCATTCGTTGGTTGCCTCGTCTTACAGCGTCGCGCGAATGAAGGGAGAGTGTCATGGGACGTGGACTTCTGCTGTGGCTGGTCGGTGTGCCGATCCCGATCATCCTTCTCATCATGTTCCTGTATCGCTAGACGCCAGAAGACAGTCTTCCGGCAAACAAAACGCCCGCCCCGGGACTGGGGCGGGCGTTTTAGCGTGGACGGTATCAGTGAATGCGAGCTAAGCAGCTTCGATGGCGCCCGAGCGGTCGATATGCGCGCAGTCGATGACAATTTCGGCTGGCGTCGGCTTGCGAATGAACACGTGCGCGCAATCCGCCAGTTCCACGCAGTCGAGTTCGCCGCCGGACAAGACGATGGTGCGTATCCCGCGCTTCGCCAGATGGAGGGCGATCGCGGGGCCGGAACGTCCGTCCGCCAGATGGATGTCAACTATGGCGGCCGAGAATTCGTGCCCTTCCAGCGCGCGCATCGCGTCTTCTGAGTCGCCGACCACCACTACCTTGTGCGCGCCCCGCCTTTCGGCTTCTTCGCAGAGATCCAAGGCGATGAATGGATCGTCTTCGCAAATCAAAAGAGTCATGGTCGGCCCCATAGCTCATAAGGAACCCGGCGACGCGGAGCGTCGCCGGGCGCAATTGCCTCTTCGGGTGCGATCAGGCCTTGTCGACGACCTTCTTGACGGCTTCCTTGCCTGCGCCGACAGCTTTCTGGGCTTCGCCCTTCAGCTCCTGCGCGGCGCCTTCCGCCTCGATGTCGGGCCGGTCCATCGCCTTGCCGACGGCCTGCTTGCCTTTGCCGATCGCCTCGTTGGCGTAACCCTTGATCTTGTCGGTCGTGCTGCTCATCGAAAACTCCTGCTCTCGGGTTGAGAACCGGCTGTCCGCCGCGTCCGTCTCATCAACCAGCGATCCAGCGGCAGGTTCCATCGAATTCATGCAGGCATTTTCCTGAATCTTGCGCGGGAAAGGGGAACTGCGACCGCTCTGCGACGTTATTGCAGCAGGTTCGAGGCGACGCCCTCGTCAACCGAGGCAACAGGAAGGAAAGTGTCATGGGCAGTCTTCTGCATTACGCCGTCATCTTTCTGATCGTCGCGCTCGTAGCCGCATTCTTCGGCTTCGGCGGCGTCGCAGGCACCGCCATGGGCGGCGCGCAGATGCTGTTCTGGGCGGCGATCGTTCTCTTCGTCATCTCCGCCGTCGTCGGCCTCGTTCGACGGGCCTGACGCAGCAACGTCAAACAAGAAAAAGCGCGGTTTCGATCGCGCTTTTTTTTTACGCGTTGATTGCGCGGAGGCGGGCGAAACCTCTGGCCAGGTCGTCCTGCAAATCCTCGATGTTTTCGAGCCCGACGGAAAAGCGCAGGGCCGGCCCTTCGGGCTTCCATTCCGTCGCCGTGCGATAGGGCGCGCAGTCGAAGGGGACGACGAGGCTTTCGAAACCGCCCCACGAATATCCCAATCCGAAAAGCTGAAGTTCATCGAGCATGGCGGCGACGGCCTTGCGCGAGGCCGGCTTCAGGATGACGGAGAAAAGACCCGACGAGCCCAGGAAATCGCGCTTCCAGACAGCATAGCCGGGATCGCTCGGCAGGGCAGGGTGCAGGACGCGGGAGACTTCCGGCCGCGCAGCGAGCCATTGGGCAAGCGCCAACCCCTGGCGCTCCGCTTCGCGCAGCCGCAATTCCATCGTGCGCAGGCCGCGCAGTGCGAGGAAGACGTCTTCCGGCCCTGCGCAATTCGCCATCGTGTCGTAAGTCTCGCGCAGCCGTGGAAACCATTCCGCATTCGCCGACACCAGGCCGAGCAGCAGATCGGAATGGCCCGAGAGATATTTCGTGCCAGCCTCGATGGCGAGGTCGACGCCGCGCGCGTGCGGCGGAAAAAACAACGGCGTCGCCCAGGTGTTGTCCATGATGACGCAGACGCCCCTGTCGTGCGCGACCGCCGCGATTGCGGGAATGTCCTGCATTTCGAAGCTCTGCGAGCCCGGCGCCTCGACCACGACCGCAACCGTATTGTCGCGCATCAGCGCGGCCAGGCCCTCGCCGATCAGCGGATCGAAATAGGTCGTCTCGACGCCGAGCTTCGCCAGCATGGAATCGCAGAAGACTCGCGTCGGCCGATAGGCGCTGTCGGTTACCAGAACATGCCCGCCGGCCTTCGCCACTGTGAACAGCGCGAGCGCGATCGCCGACAGGCCGGAGGGCGCCAGCACCGTGCCGGCGGCGCCCGACAATTCCGACCAGGCTTCCTCCAGCGACTCCGTGGTCGGCGTGCCCTTGGTGCCGTAGACGTAGCGCTGCCGGCGCGCATAAAGCTCCTCGACATTGGGATAGAGCACGGTCGAACCGCGATAGATGGGCGTGTTGACGAAGCCGTGGTTCTCGAAGGGCGCGCGGCCGGCGTGCACAAGTCTTGTGCGGCTGCCCATCTTGCTGCGTCCGTCCTTGGTCGATTTGGTCATGGAATGCTCTCCGATGCGTCGTTGGTAGCGCCCCGCGGGCCACGCGTCGAGGCGTCGCGCGCGGCTTGACCGCGGCGAACGAAACGCTTGTTATTGCCCGCGTGGGCGGACTTCCTCGTCCGCCCGACGAATTCTCGAACCGACGGACGCCCCATGAGACGCCCCAACATCCGCCTCACGACTCGCATTTCCGCCCCGCTGCTCGCGCTCGCCCCTCTGGCGCTGTCCGCTTCGGTCGCTCTCGCGGGGCCGACGATCGACGCCGTCAAGAAACGCGGGGAGCTGGTGTGCGGCTCGAACCCGGGCATCGCCGGCTTCGGCCTGCCGGACGACAAGGGCCAGTGGAAGGGATTCGACATCGATTTCTGCCGGGCGATCGCGTCCACGATCTTCAACGATCCGAACAAGGTCCGCTTCACGCCGCTCAGCGCGAAGGATCGCTTCACCGCATTGCAATCGGGCGAGATCGACGTCCTGTCGCGCAACACGACGTGGACGCAGTCGCGCGAAGTGGGGCAGGGCTTCGAATTCGGCGCCGTGACCTATTACGACGGCCAGGGCTTCATGGTCCGCAAGAAGCTGAATGTGAATTCGGCGATGGAATTGTCCGGCGCCTCGGTCTGCGTGCAGCAGGGCACGACGACGGAACTCAATCTCGCCGACTTCTTCCGCACCCACAACATGAAATACGAGTCGGTCGTCTTCGCCACCGCCGACGAAGGCCTGAAGGCCTATGACACCGGCCGCTGCGACAGCTTCACCACCGACATGTCGCAGCTCTACGGCGAGCGCACCAAGCTCGGCAATCCGGAAGACCACATCATCCTGCCGGAGGTGATTTCCAAGGAGCCGCTCGGCCCGGTCGTTCGCCAGGGCGACGACCAATGGTTCAACCTGGTCAAATGGACGCATTACGCCATGCTGATCGCCGAGGAGCTGAACGTCACGCAGGCCAATGTCGACGAAAAGCTCAAGGACCCCAACCCGGAGATCAAGCGCCTGCTCGGCGTCGAAGGCGATTTCGGCACGGGTCTCGGCCTCGGCAAGGACTGGGCCTACCGCATCATCAAGAACGTCGGCAATTACGGCGAGGTGTTCGAGCGCAACGTCGGCGCCAACTCCAAGCTGAAGATCCAGCGCGGCCTCAATGCGCTCTGGACCAACAAGGGTCTGCAATACGCGCCGCCCGTCCGCTGAAGCAGCGGATCGCGGAATGAGCGCGACGACGGCGAGCGCGGCGCCCAAGCCGAAAATCTGGAACGATCCGTTCTGGCGCGGACTGTTTTTCCAGGGCGCGCTGCTCGTCGTCGTGCTGTTCCTGTTTGTCGGCGCCGTGCTCAACGCCCGCGCCAACATGCAGGCGCGCGGCATACCGACAGATTTCGCCTTCTGGGACCGGCCGGCGTCCTTCGACATCAACCAGACGCTCATTCCCTATTCGGCGACATCGCCGAACAGTCGCGTCTTCTGGGTCGGCCTGCTCAACACGCTGCTGGTCTCCGGCCTCGGCATCGTCCTGTCCACGATCATCGGCTTCGCCATCGGCACCGCGCGCCTCTCTACGAGTTGGCTCGTCGCCCGTCTCGCCACGCTCTACGTCGAGGCGATCCGCAACGTGCCGCTGCTGCTGCAGATCATCTTCTGGTACAACGTCGTGCTCGGAAACCTGCCCAACCCCCGGCAGGCCGCGCCTTTCCTCGACATCGCCTTTCTGTCCAATCGCGGCCTGTTCGTGCCCGCGCCGGTGTTCGGGCCGGGCAGCGCGGCCATCGGCATAGCTCTCGCCGTCGGCGTGCTCGGCGCGGTCGCCTTCCGGTTCTGGGCGGCGGCGCGGCAACGCGAGACCGGCGATCAGGCGCCTGTCGGCTGGATTTCGGCGGCGTTGGTGATCGGCCTGCCGCTGCTGGCGTATTTCTTCGCCGGCCGCCCGGTCGGCGTCGAATTTCCGCAGCTCAAGGGGTTCAATTTCGTCGGCGGCCAGCGGCTGACGCCGGAATTCGTAGCGCTTCTGCTGGCGCTGACGCTCTACACGGCCGCCTTCATCGCCGAAATCGTCCGCTCGGGCATTCTGGCTGTGCCCAAGGGCCAGAGCGAGGCGGCCGCCGCGCTGGGACTGCGCTCGACGCCGACGCGCAAGCTCGTGATCATGCCGCAGGCGATGCGCGTGATCACCCCGCCGCTCATCAATCAATATCTCAACCTCACCAAGAATTCGACGCTCGCCGTCGCCATCGGCTATCCCGATCTCTTCAACGTTTTCTCGGGCACGGTGCTCAACAACACCGGCGCGGCGGTGCAGATCGTCTTCATGACGATGGCCGTCTATCTCGTCGTCAGCCTCGTCACGTCCGCGATCATGAACGCCTACAACGCCCGCATGTCGCTGAGGGAGCGCTGACATGACGGCCTTCGTCCGCACCGCGCCCGAACCAACCCTGCCGCCGCCTTCGTCGTCCACCGGCATCGGCGCCATCCTGCGCGACCGGCTTTTCTCCGGACCGTTCTCCACCGTGTTCACGGTGCTCGCTGTCCTGTTCCTCGCTTGGGCGATCCCGCCGCTCGTGCGCTTCCTGTTCATCGACGCGGTGTGGACCGCGCCGGACGGCGCCGCCTGCCGGGCGCCGGGGGCAGGGGCCTGCTGGGCCTACATCTGGCGCAAGGCCGGCTATTTCACCTACGGATCCTATCCGTTCGAGCAGCGCTGGCGGGTCGACATCGTCTTTGTCCTCGGCTTCCTGCTGATCGCCTGGCTGCTGATTCGCCGCGCGCCCGGTCGCGGCGTGGCGGCGCTACTGTTCTTCATTGCCTATCCGATCCTGGCAGTCCTGCTCCTGCGCGGCTCGACGACGCTCGGGCTGCCGATCGTGCCGACCGATATGTGGGGCGGCATTCTCGTCACGCTCATCATGGCCGTGTCTGGCATCGTCTTCTCGCTGCCCTTCGGCGTCGCGCTGGCGCTGGGGCGGCGTTCGAGCCTGCCTATCGTGCGCTTCTTCTCGATCGGCTTCATCGAGGTCATGCGCGGCGTGCCCATGATCACCGTGCTGTTCATGGCCAATCTCATGCTGCCATTGTTCGTGCCCGAATCCTGGGCGCCCGACCGGCTGCTGAGGCCGCTGGTCGGCGTGGCGCTGTTTGCTTCCGCGTATATGGCGGAAGTGGTGCGCGGCGGCCTGCAGGCTATCCCCAAGGGCCAGTTCGAAGGCGCCATGGCGCTCGGGCTCAGCTATCCGCAGCGCATGAGGCTCATCGTTCTGCCGCAGGCGCTCACCATCGTCATTCCCGGCATCGTCAATTCCTTCATCGCCCTGTTCAAGGACACGACTCTCGTCGCCATCGTCGGCATCTTCGATTTTCTGCGGACCGTCGACACGGCGCGACTCGATCCGGAATGGGCGGGGCCGACCATCACCGCGACGGGATACATATTCGCAGCGTTGTTCTACTTCATGTTTTGCTTTGGAATGTCGCGATATTCTCTTGCTGTGGAACGAGAATTGGCGAAATCGCGTAGTCGATGATAACGCACGGATTTCATTAACGCAGCGCCGCCCCGTCGCGCTTCGGTAAGCAGAAATTAACGGCTCGCAGCCATCATCCGCCCAGAATTTCAACCGGGGCGCGAACGATGGAATTTGTTGAGACGGCGGTGATCGGCGGCGGTCCCGCGGGCCTGACGGCGGCCTACACGCTCGCCAAGAACGGCCGCGACGTCATCGTGTTCGAGAAAGACCCGGTCTACGTCGGCGGCATCAGCCGCACGGTGAATTACAAGAATTTCCTGTTCGATATCGGCGGCCACCGCTTCTTCTCGAAATCCAAGGAGATCGTCGATCTCTGGAACGAGATTCTGCCCGACGATTTTGTCGACCGGCCGCGCCTGTCGCGCATCTACTACAACAACAAGTTCTACGGCTATCCGCTCAAGGCCTTCGAGGCGCTGTTCAATCTCGGCTTCTGGGAATCGACGTTGTGCATGGCGTCTTTCGCCTACGCCAAGGCGTTTCCCGTCAAGGAGCCGAAAACCTTCCATCAATGGGTGCGCAACCAGTTCGGCGAGCGCCTTTTCTCGATCTTCTTCAAGACCTACACCGAGAAAGTGTGGGGCATGGGCTGCGACGAAATCTCCTCCGACTGGGCGGCGCAGCGCATCAAGGGGCTGAGCCTTGGCGCGGCGGTCGTCGACGGTCTGCGCCGCTCGCTCGGCGTCAAGAAGAAGGGCGAAGGCGCGAAATCCCTGATCGAATCCTTCCGCTATCCGCGCAAGGGCCCGGGCATGATGTGGGAAGCCGCCGCCAAGAAGATCGTCGGTTTCGGCGGGCGCGTGCAGATGGGCCGTTCCGTCGAGGCGCTCGCCTTCGACGAAAAGACCAGGATCTGGACCGTGTCCGTTCGCCGTCAGGACGGCGCGATCGAGCAATTCGCCGCACGCAACGTCATCTCGTCCGCGCCGATCAACGAACTGATGGGCGCTATCACGCCGACGCCGCTCTCGCTGCTGCATGCGCGCGATCTCAAGTATCGCGATTTCTTCACGGTCGTGCTGATCGGCAAGTCCAGCGTCCAGTTGCCCGACAATTGGGTCTACATCCACGATCCGGACGTGAAGGTCGGCCGGGTGCAGAATTTCCGCTCCTGGTCCCCGGAACTCATCCCGGACGCCGAATCCACCTGTCTCGGCCTCGAATATTTCTGCTTCGAGGGCGATGGCATGTGGACGTCGAAGGACGAGGATCTCGTCGAACTCGCCAAGAAGGAAATCGCCAAGATCGGCCTCATGCGGGCAGAGGACGTGGTCGACGCCTCCGTCGTGCGCCAGCCCAAGGCCTATCCGGTTTACGACGACAGCTACGCCCGCAATGTCGAGGTGATCCGGCTCGAACTGTCCGGCCGCTATCCCGGCCTGCATCTGGTCGGCCGCAACGGCATGCACAAGTACAACAACCAGGATCACGCGATGATGACGGGCATGCTGACCGCGCTCAACATCATTGAAGGCCAGGCGATCTATAACGTCTGGGAAGTCAACGAAGACGCCGAATATGGCGAGGCCGGCCTCTCCGGCGCGCAGGAGGCTCTCAAGAGCGAGCGTCTCGTCCCGCGCAAGGTCGCCTGATGTCTCTCGACGCAACAACAGGCGCGCTGCCCGCAGCGCGCCTTTCGCGCATGACGCTGACCGGCTTTGCGAGGGACGCGGTCGGCTACGGCGCAGCGAGCGCTGTCGCGCTCGTCGTCGACTACGGTTCGCTCGTCGTCCTCAACAGCGTCTTTCATGTGACCTATCTGACGGCCGCGTTCACGGCCTTCATGCTCGGCCTCGTCGTCGCCTATCTTCTCAACACGCGCCTCGTATTCAAGGGGCGCTCGCGCTACAGCGCGCGGGGCGAACTCGTCGGCTTTCTTCTCACGGGCCTCGCCGGCCTCGCGCTCAATCAGGCGCTGATGTTCGGCTTCGTCAGCGAACTCGGCATGCCCGTCGCCGCCGCCAAGGCGCCGACGGTCGGCTTCGTCTTCCTGTTCAATTTCCTGTCGCGTCGCTTCCTCCTGTTCCACGGCCGCGCCGCCTGAGCGCGCGGCGCGAGACGCCTCGATGAGCGCTTTCGACGCAGATATGGCTTCAGAAATTTCCACACAGCGCGCCGGGGCGACCTCCACGGCGCGCTTTGCGCTTGGCGCGGCGGCGTTGATCGGCCTTGCCGCCTTCTATGCGCTCGAACATCCGTTTCCCGGCGTCATCGGCGATTCCAAGATCTATATGGGCCGCGCGCTCGCCGACATGGATCCGCAAGGCGTTGGCCGCGATCTCATGTTCCGGCTGGACGGACAGTCGCAGTTCAGCCTGTTCACGCCGGCCGCGCGCTGGCTCGTTGCGCATCTGCCGTTCATGACCGCCGCCGCGCTGATCGCGGCGCTCGGCGGCGCGCTGTGGTTCTGCGGCGCGCTCGCCCTGGCGCGCCGGATATCTGCGGGCAGGGCGCTTGCCGTCGCCGCGATCCTGTTCGCTGCGCCCACGGTGTACGGGCCCTACCGTCTGCTGTTCTACGCCGAAGCGCTGGCCGAGCCGCGCCCCTATGCGGAAGCCTTCACGCTTCTGGCCCTGGCGATCTTTTTGTCGGGGCGCCTCATCCTCGCGCTCGCCGTGCTTGCCGTCGCCGCGGCAATTCACCCGATCATGGCGCTCGCCGGGATCGCGGCCATCGGCCTCACGCTCTGCATCGAGGACCGGCGCTGGACCTTGCTCGCGCTCGCCGGGGGCGTCGCGCTTGCCGCGGCCGTCGCGTTCGATGCGCCGGTGGCCGGCCGTCTGCGCATTCTGGTCGATGCGGAATGGCTGAAACTGCTGGTCGAGCGCAACGCCTATCTCTTTCCGCATCTCTGGAGAGCGGACGATTTCGTTCTGCCCGCGATCCAGACTGCGACCGTCCTTCTCGCTGCAAGCCGAACGGAAGGCCGATTGAAGCGCCTGCTCCATGCCGGCCTTGCAGCAGGCGCGCTCGGGGTCCTCGTCGCCTGGATCGCCGGCGCTTACCTGCCGTCGCTCCTGCTGTTGCAGGCGCAGACATGGCGCATGTGGTGGCTGACCGGCGTTCTCGCCGCAATCGCGCTCGCGATCTGCGCGCTGCGTTTCGGTCGGGGAACGTCGCGCGAAAAATTTGCGCTCGCCATGCTTGCGGCCGCGTGGACGCTAGCGAGCCAGGGCGCGATCGTGCTCGTTGCGCTCGCCATCGCCGTGTTCGCAGCCACGCCGCGCTTCGCGCGTGATCTCGCAATCTCCGACAAGATCGCGCGCTACGCGTGGATCGGTCTTTGCGCGGTCGTTGCTTTTCCCGCGGCCGTCATGGTGGCGAAATGGATCGAACTGCCCGCGGACGTCGGCTTCGCGCCGGTCTTCACCAAGCGCCTGCTGGCTGTGGTCGGCGATACGATCTTGCTCGGCGCGATCGCGCTCGCCGCTTTCGGCGCGCCATCGGTCCTTGCGCGCCTGCCGCGTTTCGCCATGCTCGCCGGCGCGTGCGTCGCCGCGCTCATCGGCGCGCGCCTGTGGTTCGATCCGGATTCCTACGCGCGGGAAATCGCCGAAGCGTCCGAGCAGAGCGATCTGCTCAAGCTCACGCCGCGCACAGGCGAAATCCTCTGGCTGCAGGGCTCGCTCGAACCATGGGTCTGGCTGCGCCGTCCGCATTGGCTGGGCGACATCCAGGGCGCCGGCATCGTCTTCTCGCGCGAACTCGCCATGCTCTACCGCGACCGCGCCGATGCGCTTGCCGCGGCCGGCCTCGACAACGGCGCGCTGGTGCGCCGCTACGAAGGACTGCCGAAGAACTGGATGGCGAAGCTCGATCCGCGCGGCGTCTCGGATATCTGCAAGCGCGCCGATGCGCCCGCTTATGTGATCGCGCCTGTCGCAAATACAGAGGCCCTCGATCCCGCGCTCGCGGCGCGGCTCTGGACGGCGCCGGCCGTTCGGCTGGAAATGGCGGTCGCCGACGAGAAGGTGGCGACCACGCGGATCGAATCCTATGCCGTCATCGACTGCGCGCAACTGCGGTGACGAAGCAAGCGTCCCGCGCGAAACGCGCGGCGACGAAGACAATTCCCTTGTATTGTCCCGGACGCGCTACCGACGGATGCGATAGATCGCGTTCGGCTCCGCCCTGATCGGCAGCGCCTCCAGCCAGTCGGGAACGCGGCCTGCAATCAGCTCGGCCGCCAGACCCTGCGGCGCGCGCGCCGCGATGATGCGCATCCGGCGCATGAGCGGGCAGGCGACAAGATAATCCGCGCCGGAGGCCGCAACGATCTTCCGCGCTTCGTCCGGCGTCGCCAGAAAGGCGTCGATCGACAGGCGATTGCCAGCGTTGTTGCGATGATAGGGCGCAGCGACGACGGAATGATGCGTGAAGGCGAGCAGATGCGCGCCCTCGTCGATCGGCGCCAGCACCAGGCCCGCAGGCGCCGCATCGAGCGGCGCGACGGCGGCGGGCTGGAGACAGGCGGCGGTGCGGGCGCCGTCGTCCTGCGACACGCTCGGCAGCGCCAGCGCATAGCTTATCGGCGCGAACGGCAGGCAGAGCAGCGCAGACAGCGCCGGCCGCAGCGGCCCGGCAGACGTGATGCGCCGCGCCAGCGCGACGACCGCGACCGCCGCGCCGACCATCGCCAGCGGCGCGACCGAAGAGAAGGCGCGCACAGCCCAGAATGTCATGACCAGGCCCATGGCGATCAGCGCGCCAAGCGCCGCCAGGCGCGCCCGCTGCACCCCGCGCGACAGCGCCGCCATCGCGAATGTGGCGACGAGCGCGAGCGCCAACGGCGCGCCGAGCATCAAAGCCGCGGCCGGTTGCGCGGCGCCGAGATCGAGCAGCTTCTGCACCTCCGCGACATGCTCGAGCCACACCGTCCGCACCAGAGGATCGAGACCGACGAACGGCCCGCCGAAACACGATGGGGCGACGAGTTTCAGGACCGCGAGCGGAATGGCCGAAAGCGCGAGAGCGCTCGCGGACCGCGCGGCTATGCCTGTCAGCTTCTTGCCGAACGAGGCGAGCGCGAGCAGGCTTGCGGCGCCTGCGACGCCGGGCATGAGATAAGCGGCGGAATAGGCGTCGCAGGCCGCATTCGTCCAGCGCGTCGGGCCGACGGTCGCAATGAAACAGAGCGGCAGCGCAAGCATCAGCCCGAGCGCGAAGATGCGCAGGGCCGGCGCCATGTCTGCGCCGCCGGCGATCCACGCGACGACGGGGATCGCCGCGAGGACGACGAAGAAAGGCAGGTTCTCGAGGCTGATCGCCATCGACAGGGCGATGCAGGCCGCCGCCATCCACATGGCTTTTGCGCGGGAAGCGTCGAGCGCCGCGAGCGTCGCGCCGCTGGCGAGCATGAGCAGCACGATCTGCGGCGCGTGGTGATCTATCCGTCCGGGAACGAATTGCGCCAGAAACGGCGCCGTCGCGAATGCGAGACCCACGGCCGCGATCTGGCCCGCGCGCCCGCCGAACAGGCGCGCGACATGCGCGACCGCTACATAGAGGCCGGCGAGCAGCAGAAGTGGAAAGGCGAGCCGCGTCGCCGCCTCCGCCTGCGCGGGCGCGAGCAGCAGCCCGAAAATCCTCATCAGCGCGGCCAGCGGAACGTCGACGACCCGCGACCAGTGCATGAACGAGCCTTCGGGCGGCGCAAGCCGATGCTGCGCCATGTCGAACCAGTTCTGGCCCGCCAATAGATCGCGCACCTGGACCATGCGCATGGCGTCGTCCGTGTCGCCGAAAGCGCCCGTGGTCCAAACGTTCATAGCCTGCGGCCAGGTCATCGCGACGCCGCAGCCGAGCGCCGCCAGGATTGCGAAGGCGGGACCGGGATGGAAGGAAGCGGTCGCGTTCTCGCGCACGTCGACGGCGGTTTCGCTCATGAGAATTCCGATTGAACGGGCGCATTCTAGGCGGCGGCTGTTGCGACGAGGTTACCGCTGCTTGCCTTGCCCGGCCGCGCGTGAGAGACCGGCGACCCGAAAGAAGAGACCATGACGCCCGCAGCCCGCCTTTCCGCCGCCATCGACATTCTCGCCGCCATCGGCGACCTGCGCGTGCCCGTGGGCGAAGCGCTGAAGGACTGGGGCCGCCGTAACCGCTACGCCGGCGCCAAGGATCGCACGGCCATCGCCAGCCTGATCTACGACGCCCTGCGCACGCGCGCCTCTTCGGCGTGGCTGATGGGCGCGGAGACGCCGCGCGCCATAATCATCGGCGCGCTGAAGCGCGCGCGCGGCATGGACACGGCGGCAATCGCGGCGCTCTGCTCGGGTGAGCGCTACGCGCCCGCGCCGCTGACGGATGACGAACGCGTTCGTCTCGATACCGCCACGCTCGACGACGCGCCCGACCATGTGCAGGGCGATTATCCCGAATGGCTGGCGCCGTATTTTTCACGCGCCTTCGGCGCGGACGTCGTTGCCGAGGGCAGGGCGCTGGCGCAGCGCGCGCCGGTCGATCTGCGCGTGAACCTGTTGAAGACGACGCGCGAGAAAGCGCTCGAAGAGCTCGCCCATCTCGATCCCGTCGCCACGTCATTCTCGCCTCTTGGTCTGCGCATCGCCGTTTCGGGCGACGGACGCGGCCCCGCGCTGTCGGCCGAGCCGGCCTATGTGAAGGGCCTGGTGGAGGTGCAGGATGAATCATCGCAGCTCGCCGCGCTTCTCGCCGCGCCGCGGTCTGGCGAACAGGTTCTCGACCTCTGCGCGGGCGGCGGCGGCAAGACGCTGGCGCTCGCGAGCCTGATGGCCAATAGCGGGCAGATCTACGCGACCGATTCCGATGGCCGCCGCCTCATGCCGATTTACGAACGGCTGGAGCGCTCCGGCGCGCGCAACGTGCAGGTGCGCGCGCCGCGCGGCAAGACCGACGTGCTGGCCGATCTCGAAGGTCGCTGCGATCTCGTTCTGGTCGATGCGCCCTGCACCGGCGTCGGCACATGGCGCCGCAACCCCGACGCGAAGTGGCGCATCCGCCCCGGCGCGCTCGAACAGCGCATGAAGGATCAGGAAGCCGTGCTCGAACGCGCGGTGAAATATGTGAAGCCGGGCGGGCGGCTGGTCTATGTCACCTGCTCGCTGCTGGCGGAGGAAAACGCGGACAGGATCGCGCAATTCCTTCAGGCGCACCCCGATTTTTCCGGTGTCGACATGAAGGCCGCAGCGCAAGGCGCCGGTCTCGGCGCGCTCTCCGATCAGGCCGAGTTCGGCGTGCGCGGCATGACGCTCCGCCCTTCGAAAATCGGAGCGGACGGCTTCTTCGTTTGCTCGATGCGGCGGAGTTGAACGAAGGCGTCGTACTACGCGGCTTCCGCCAGCGCCGGCGTGTTCCACGCGCCGACCTGCTCCACCGCAAGCGCGCACTTCAGCCGCGCCAGATAGTCCATGCGCGGCGCGCCGTCGAAGCCGTCGGCGGCTGATTCCGCCGTCAGCCGTTTGGCGTCGATCAGCTGAAAGCCGCGCGCCGCAAGCGCTTCGGCCAGCGTTGCAAGCCCGGCGGGGCGCGCGGACGCATCACGGAAGTGCAGCGCCTCGATCACGAAGACGCGCCCGACCGCCACGCCAAAGCCGCCGCCGACGCGCTCTCCGCTCGGGCGCGAAATGTCGAAGGAATGCGCGAAGCCAGCATCGAACAATTCGGCGAACGCCCATTTGAGTCGCGGCGGAGTCGGCTGCGCGCGATCTGCTTCGCACAGCGCCGCCTCGAAATCCTGATCGAAGGAAATCCGCACCGCGTCCGCGCCGCCGTTCCGCGCCGCCAGAATTTGCGGCGCGGCCACGGCGCGCAACGAAGGCGACCACCATTTCATCGGCCCCAGATGGCCGCTGGGATAAAGGCCGCGCTCATAGGCGTCCATGATCGTGGCGACCGACAATTCATCCGCCACGCCGCACAGGCCTTCCGGCGAGGCCAGCGCGCGCGAGGGGTCCGGCAGGCCGTCGGCGCCGATGGATTTTTCCCGCAGCATGAATTCGGTGGCGCGAAGGCAGCCGCCGAGCCCGTCGCGCGGCACGACCATGCGCGCGGCGCGCCAGATGCGCCTGAGCGCGTCCAGCGGCTTTTCCGCAAAGAGACGCGCGCGCAGCGCCTTGCGGGCGCGGGGCGAGAGCGGGGCGGGCGCGTCCACGATAGGCGAGAACAGGGCGGCGAGTTCGCCGAGCCGCGCGCGGCCGGCGATCAGGCGGTTCACGTCTGTCTGGCTGATGGTCATTTCAATAAACGCCTCGTCCTTCGCCCCTGGCGGGCTGTTGGACGCAACGTTAGGCGGGGCCTGTTGCCGGGCCTTCAAACCGATCGGTCGAATCGAGGTATAAACCCGTTAGGAACCGGGCTTTCGGCGTTGCGCGGGCGGCTTGCTTCGCCTAATCCGCTTTTTTGGTTGAGAGGTTCCCGATGACCGCGCTTTCCGCTGACGCCGCCCACCGCGAGATCGTCGAGCGCCACGACAAGGTGCTGATCGTCGACTTCGGCTCGCAGGTCACGCAACTCATCGCGCGGCGCGTGCGCGAGGCTGGCGTCTATTGCGAAATCCATCCGTTTCAAAGCGCTGCGAAGGCCTTTGCCGAGTTGCATCCCAAGGCGGTCATCCTGTCGGGCGGCCCGGCCAGCGTCACCGACGACGGCTCGCCCCGCGCCCCGCAGGCCATTTTCGACGCCGGCGTGCCGATCCTCTCGATCTGCTATGGACAGCAGACGACCGCCGTCCAGCTCGGCGGCGCCGTCGAGGGCGGACACGCCGCCGAGTTCGGCCGCGCCGAGGTGGAAGTGGTTGAAGACTCGGCGCTGTTTCGCGGCATATGGGAAAAGGGCGGTAAATATCCGGTCTGGATGAGCCACGGCGACCGCGTGACGCGCCTGCCGGAAGGGTTTTCGGTGAAGGCCGTCTCTGAAAACGCGCCCTTCGCGGTGGCGAGCGACGAGAAGCGCCGCATCTTCACCACCATGTTCCACCCGGAAGTGGTGCATACGCCCGATGGCGCGAAGCTGCTCTCCAATTTCGTGCACGAGGTCGCGGGGCTCCGCCGCGACTGGACCATGGCCGCCTTCCGCGCCGAGTCCATCGCCGCCATCCGCCATCAGGTCGGCAAGGGCCGCGTGCTCTGCGGCCTGTCGGGCGGCGTCGATTCCTCCGTCGCCGCCGTGCTGATCCACGAGGCGATCGGCGCGCAGATCACCTGCGTCTTCGTCGATCACGGCATGATGCGGCAGGGCGAGGCGGACGAGGTCGTGAGCCTGTTCCGCGACCACTACAACATCCCGCTCGTCCACGTGGACGCGTCAAAACTGTTCCTGGACGCGCTCGACGGCGTCACCGACCCCGAGACCAAGCGCAAGACGATCGGCCGCCTGTTCATCGAGGTCTTCGAGGCCGAGGCCAAGAAGATCGGCGCTGATGGCAATGGCGCGCCGGAATTCCTGGCGCAGGGCACGCTCTATCCGGATGTGATCGAGAGCGTCTCCTTCACCGGCGGCCCCTCGGTCACGATCAAGAGCCACCACAATGTCGGCGGCCTGCCCGAGCGCATGAACATGAAGCTCGTGGAGCCGTTGCGCGAATTGTTCAAGGACGAGGTGCGCGCCTTGGGCCGCGAACTCGGCCTGCCGCCAGCCTTCGTCGGCCGCCACCCCTTCCCGGGCCCGGGCCTTGCCATCCGCATCCCCGGCGCCATCACGCGCGAAAAACTCGACATCCTGCGCAAGGCCGACGCGATCTACCTCGACGAAATCCGCAAGGCCGGCCTCTACGACAAGATCTGGCAAGCCTTCGCCGTCCTGCTGCCGGTCCGCACCGTCGGCGTCATGGGCGACGGCCGCACCTACGACTCCGTCTGCGCGCTGCGCGCCGTGACCTCGGTCGACGGCATGACCGCGGACTTTTTCCCCTACGACATGAATTTTCTGGGCCGCACGGCCACGCGCATCATCAACGAGGTGAAGGGCGTGAACCGGGTGGTCTACGATGTGACGAGCAAGCCGCCGGGGACGATTGAGTGGGAGTGAGGTTGTATGGTCAAGGTAGCGCAATAGACAATCTCATCCGCAAGTTTGACCCCTGCGAGACATCCGCACGGGCCTTTGACTAGGACGGATGCGAGCGCGACCGTTCGTCGACATTGCCGAGAAATGCGTCCAGCTGCGTGAACTGCTCGCTCCAGCCGCTCGTGGCGCCGCTCGCGAGCGCCTCGTCGAGAGCTTCCTTCGACGGGTAGAGTTCGCGCACGATCGCCAGCGTCCGCTCGCCTTGCGCCTCGAATGTCACGGTGGTGACCGCGCCATCCTCGCCGCCTTCGTCGTTCGTCCAGACGAGACGGGTGGGCGGTGTGACGTCGAGATATCGGCCGAAGAACGTCATCGGGTTCGGCGCCGAGGGGTGGCGCATCGTCAGGCTGTAAGACCCGCCCGTGCGGACGTCGGCTTCATGGGAGAGAATGGTGAGGCCGAAGGAGGCGGACGCCCACCATTGGCGGAACAGCTCCGGCCGCGCCCAGGCCTCGAACACGAGGCGCTGCGGCGCATCGAATATGCGCGTCACGACCAGTTCGCGGTCGGATGCGCGTTCGATCGTCGTCTCGCGCGCGCTATCGTTTCGTTCGGTCATCGGCTTTCTCCTTGCGTTTCATGTCCTCGAGCGTGGCGTCCAGCGCGGAAAAACGCGCCTGCCACAGCTGGCGGCGCTGCTCGATCCACGCGGCTTCCTCCTGCAGCGCATGCGGCCCAAGCCGGCAGGTGCGCACCCGCCCGATCTTCTGCGTGGCGACGAGGCCGGCCTGTTCAAGCACGCCGACGTGCTTCTTCATGCCCGTCAGGGTCATGTGGAATTTTTCGGCGAGCTCCGAGATCGAGGCGTCGGCCTGACCGAGTTGCTCCAGCACGCCGCGCCTTGTGGCGTCCGCCAGCGCAGCGAAGGAAACGTCGAGATGGGCGTGATTATACTGAACCATATGGTTCAGTATATAAGCGGATGAGCGCCGGCGAGCAACCGGTTTGTGACGCTCCGCGTGAGGTTCGGCGCTTGCGGCGCCGCCCTTGCGCGGATACGACCTGCCCATGTCTGCGAAACCGGTCATCTACGGCATCAAGAACTGCGACACCATGAAGAAGGCGCGCGCCTTTCTGGATGCGCAGGGCGTCGCCCACGACTTCCATGACTACAAGGCGCAGGGTGTGACCGAGGCGAAGCTGAAGGGCTGGGCGAAAATCGTCGGCTGGGAGAAGCTGCTCAACAAGGCGGGCACGACGTTCAAGAAGCTGCCAGACGCCGACAAGGAAGGCCTGACGGAAGCCAAGGCCATCAAGCTGATGGTGGCGCAGCCCTCCATGATCAAGCGGCCGGTGCTGGAGGCGGGCGGCGGGATCCTCGTCGGCTTCAAGCCCGAAGAATACGCCGCGCTCAAGCCGGCGGCGTGAAACGCAGGCCGGCGGCGATACGGTTCCACTGGTTGATCGTGCCGATCGAGATCGTCAGCGCCAGCGCTTCTTCGCGCGAGAATTGCGTCAGCAGGTTGGCGTAGAGTTCGTCCGTCCCGCCCGTCGCCGGCGCCAGCGTCAGCGCCTCCGTCCAGGCGAGCGCGGCCATTTCGCGCTCCGAATAGACGCCCGCCTCGCGCCAGGCGGCGACGAGGTCGAGCTTGCGCGTATCGACGCCGATCTTGCGCGCCAGATTGAGGTGGAAGCCGATGCAGAAGGCGCAGCCGTTGAGCTGTGACGCCCGAACCTTGATGAGCTCGGTCAGCCCCTTATCGACGCCCATCGCGTCCACCGCCGCGCCGAGCGCGGTCAGCGCCTTGCGCGCATCCGGCGCCATCTGCGCGAAATGGGCGTAGTCGATTCTCGGTTCGCTCATGATTTCCTCTCGTTCCGCCAAGGTAGGGCGCGCCGCAAGCCCCGCCAATCCGCCGGCCAATCTCGCTTTCGTCGCCTTCATCTGCTAGACGGGCGCGAAATCAAACCGCTTTCGGGCGCACGAGGCAGGCATGGCCGATATTTTCCGCGAGGTCGACGAAGAGGTCCGTCAGGACCGCGCCCTCGAATTCTGGAAGAAATACCAGAACATCATCGTCGCACTCGCCGCGATCGTCGTGATCGCCGCCGGCGGCTGGCGCTTCTGGCAGGCGCAGCAGATGAAGGCCGCCTATGCGGCCGACGAAAAGCTGCAGGCTGCTTTCGCCCTGTCGCGCGAGGGCAAGCCGCAGGAGGCCGAAGCAGCCTTCGCCGCGCTCGCCAAGGACGCGCCGAAGGGTTATGCGGCGATCGCCCAGATGCGCGCAGCCGCCGAACTGGCCGCCAGGGACCGCAAGGCCGCCGTCGCCGCCTTCGACAAGCTCGCTGGCGATGCCGCCTTCGATCCGCTGTTTCGCGACGTCGCGCGCCTGCGCGCCGGCATGATCCGCGTCGACGACGCCGACATGAAGGAGATCGAGGAGCGCCTGTCGCCGCTGGCCGCCGCCGGCCAGCCGTTCCGTTCCTCCGCGCGCGAATTGCTCGGCCTCGCCGCGCTGAAGTTCAACGATCTCGACCAGGCCGGCCGCATGTTCGACCAGATCGTGACGGATACTGAGGCGCCCGCCGCCATGAAGCAGCGCGCAGAGGCTTTTCTCGGTCTGGTGCGCTCGGACAGCAAGCCGAGGTAAACACGATCCCTTCGTCCTGAGGAGCCGGCGCAGCCGGCGTCTCGAAGGGCGGCCGGGCCAACCCATGCGGCCATCCTTCGAGACGCGATCTGCGGATCGCTCCTCAGGATGAGGGCGCGTGAAAGAGCAGTTGAGCGGCTAGAGCGCCATGTCCTTCACCCTCGCCATCATCGGACGTCCCAACGTCGGCAAGTCGACCCTGTTCAACCGGCTCGTCGGCAAGAAGCTCGCGCTGGTCGACGACCAGCCCGGCGTCACGCGCGACCGTCGCGAGGGCGAGGCGAAGCTCGGCGACCTGCGCTTCACCATCATCGATACGGCCGGGCTGGAAGAGGGCGACGCCGCCACGCTCTCGGGCCGCATGCGCGCGCAGACCGAGGCCGCCATCGAACAGGCGGACGCCATCCTGTTTCTGATCGACGCGCGCGCCGGCGTGACGCCTGATGACCGCTATTTCGCCAGCCTCGTGCGGCGCGCCGGCAAGCCGATCATCCTCGGCGCCAACAAGGCCGAAGGCCGGCTCGGCGAATCCGGCGCGCTCGACGCTTTTTCGCTGGGTCTCGGCGATCCCGTCGCGCTGTCGGGCGAACACGGCGACGGCATGGCCGAACTCTACAGCTCCCTGCTGGAAGCGCTGCCCGAGCAGACGCTTCCCGCGGAGGACGATGACGGCGACGAGCGCAAAACCTTCGCCGACGACGAGGACGGCTCCGAACTCGACATCACCAAGCCGCTGCGCATCGCCGTGGTCGGGCGCCCCAACGCCGGCAAGTCCACGCTCATCAACCGGATCATCGGCGAGGATCGCCTGCTGACCGGGCCGGAAGCCGGCATAACGCGCGATAGCATCGGCCTCGATTTCGAGTGGGGCGATCGCAAGATCAAACTGTTCGACACAGCCGGCCTGCGCCGCCGCGCCCGCGTGACCGAAAAGCTCGAAAAGCTCGCCGCCGCCGATGCGTTGCGCGCGGTGAAATTCGCGGAAGTCGTCATCGTGCTGCTCGACGCGACCATCCCGTTCGAGAAGCAGGACCTCACCATCGCCGATCTCGTGGAGCGCGAGGGCAGGGCGCTCGTCATCGGCCTCAACAAATGGGACCTGATCGACGACAAGGGCGGCGCGAAAATCCGCGAATTGCGCGAGGAAGCCGGCCGCCTGCTGCCGCAATTGCGCGGCGCGCCGGTCATTTCGCTTTCGGGCGCGACCGGCAAGGGCATCGACAAACTGATGGACGCCGTAATGGCGGTGCAGGAGACGTGGAACCGCCGCATCTCGACCTCGCGGCTCAACCGCTGGCTGGAAGGCGCGCTGGACCAGACGCCGCCGCCCGCCGTCTCGGGCCGCCGCATCAAGATCCGCTACATCACCCAGCCCAAGGCGCGCCCGCCGCATTTCGTCCTGTTCGGCAATCAATTGGACAAACTGCCGACCAGCTACGAACGCTATCTCCTCAACTCGCTACGCGAGCATTTCGATCTGCCCGGCGTGCCGCTGCGCCTGTCGAAACGCGTTGGCGAGAATCCTTACGAGAAGAAGAAGCGTTA
>JASGFP010000037.1:0-31390 GCA_047605445.1 Rhodoblastus sp. | reverse complement strand
CCGCGGCCGGCAGGCCGGTCGCGGGCTTGTCGCCGCTCCATGTCAGGATCGCGTGCGGCAGGCCGCGCGCGGCGCAGAGCGCGCCCACCGCCTCCGCTTCCGCGCGCGAAGCGGCGCGCAAGCCATGATCGACGGTGGCGACGAAGGCGGGGACGTCGGCGTCGCCGCGCCACCGGTCGACAAGCGCGAGCAGCGCCGTCGAATCCGGCCCGCCGGAGACCGCAATCAGCAGGCCGGCCGACCGCTCCAGCCCCGCGAAAATCTCCGCGGGGTCCGGGAGCGGCGCGCCGGCCCGGCTCAGCACGAGATTTTCTTGGACTCGCGGTCCGCCGCGCGGATCGTGTTCGAGGCGCCCGGATATTTGCGGCCGACCTCCGCGAAGGAGGCGCAGGCCTGTTCCTTGGCGCCCAGCGCGTTGAGCGACTGGCCGAGCCGCAGCATGGCCTCCGGCCCGCGCGAGGAGCTGGCGTAATTGGTCGAGATCTTCAGGAATTGCTCGGCCGCCTCGCGATGGCGCCCGCGCTGGAAATAGCTCTCGCCCAGCCCGAACACGGCGTCCGCCGTGTAGCGGCTCCTGGCGTGCTTGGCGATGAAGGCCTCGAAGCCCTTCTGCGCGCCCTCGTACTGCCCCTGCTTGAGAAGGCCGCTGGCGAGTTCGTATTCCTCCTTCGGGCCCATCGGCTGGACCGCAGCGACCTGCGCTTCGTCCGCGCCGGGCAGCGGCGCAGGGGCGGTGGGGCGCGGGCCGCCGAGATCGAGCGGCTTCATCGGGTTCGGCGCTTCGCCGGGATCGCGGCCGCCGAGCGGGCCATTGACGCCGGCCTGCTGCAGCGGCGCGCTCGGCTGGGTGGTGCCGAGCTGGCGCGGCGCGCCGGGCGCGGTCGGATTCTGGGCGGGATCGAAAGCGTCGCCACGCCGCAGGTGCGTGGTGTCCGAGGGAGACGCCATGCCAGGCGTCGTCGCCGCCGGGGCGGACCCGGCGGGCCGTATCGAGGAGGCCTGCGGCAAGGGCTGCGCCTGCGGCAGCGGCTGGACGGCCGCGGCGGACGGCGCGCCGGCGCGCGCCTGTTCCTCGAACTTGCGCAGCTTGAACTGTAATTCCTCGATCTGGCCGGTGAGCTCGCGGTTCAGGCGCTCGAGCCGGTCGATGCGCACGACGAGTTCCGCATTGTTGGGGCCGCCGCGCGCCGCTCCGCCGTCATCGACATCGGCCGGCGGCGAGGGGCGGTTGAACAATTGTCCGATGCGGATGTTCGGCAGCAGGCCCTCGCCGGCATGCGCGGGCGCGGAGGCCGCAACGAGAACGCCCGCGAGTGCGGCGCTGACGACGAATTTCGGCAAGGACATGTTCAGGGGGATCCGGCGGACTCTGCGCATCGCATATCACAGAGCGTCTGGCGCCAAAATCCGCCCGAAGCGTGGCGGAGCCGCGATTGGCGCGCGGCAGCCCGTCAGAGGGCGAAGGCCAGCGCGCAGCCGATGCCGAAACAGGCGAGGATCAACGAGGAGACGCCGAGCTGCCTACGGGCCGAACGGCGCAGTTCGGCGGCATCGAACCCGTAGATCGCAGGCGCCGGCCTGGTGGAGAGGAAATATGCGCTCATGGGCGTTCTCCCGGGAAACTTCCCGGATCGAACGTGCCACCGCTGCGCAAGGAAAATGAGGCCTGAAAGTCACGCCAGGGGCGTGACCTTCGCCATACGACCCGAGATGGCTCAGGACTGGCCGCCGCTCAGCACCGTAACGGCGCGGCGGTTCTGCGACCAGCAGGAAATGTCGTTGCAGACCGCGACGGGCCGCTCCTTGCCGTAGCTGATCGTCTTGATGCGCGAGGCCGGAATGCCGCGCGCGGCCAGATATTCCTTCGTGACTTCGGCGCGGCGGGCGCCGAGCGCGAAATTGTATTCGCGCGTGCCGCGTTCGTCGGCATGGCCTTCGACCGTGAAATTGTAACGCTGATATTGCTGCAGCCAGCGCGCCTGCTTGTCGAGCGTCGCCTGCGCGGTCGAGGACAATTCGGTCGAATCGGACTCGAAGAACACGCGGTCGCCGACATTGACGACGAAATCCTGCTGGCTGCCGGGCGTCGCCGCCCCGCCCCGACCATATCCGGCGCCGCCCGCGCCGCCCGCGATCGAGGCGTCGTCGGCCGCGTTCTTGGCGCAGGCGGTCGCGCCGAGCGCGAGAACGACGGCAGTGGCGAATTTGAGCGCGCGCGCGCCGTGGGGATTGAGCATTCCGGTACTCCTCGAACTCGTTTCCGGAGAAATCGAGCCCAGTCCTAGCGACCGATGGTTAAGCGAAGGTTCTGTCAACCTTGATCGCGGGTTTGGGAAATGCGTGGCATTCGAGCAAACCGCCCGCGTGGTTAACGCTTGGTTGATGGCCAGAATGGGGCGCACGCCGGCAAGCCGCCTGATCCGACCGCGATTCGCCCGTTCGATACCGCCGCGCGGCGCGAGATCGCGTGAAGGCCGGGCCGGTCCCCGCCTCGCGATGTAACATTATAACATTCGCTTGCCTACGTTATGTTATATTGTTACATCGTCCGCGTGGTTTGAAGGAAGGGTCAGTTGCATGGGCGGACAAAATCGGGCGGCGGCCCTCATCGGTTCGGCGATCCTCGCCGGCGCGGCCCCGGCGGCGGCCCAGGTCAGGTTGCCCACGATGGAGGTCGAAGCGCCTCGCGCGGCGGCCGCAAACAAGCCCGCGCGGCGCCCTGCGGTCGTGAGACGGCGGAACGCCGCCGCCCAGACCCGCCCAGCGCCCGCCGCCGTCGCCCCGACAGAATTGGCGACGCCCGTGGCTCTCCCGCCGGTCGATGCGCCATCCGAAGCCACGCGCGCCGCAGACGCCGTGCGCGAGCGTCTCTACCCCCGCGCAGGCGCCGCGACCTACACGCGCGAGGCCGCCGACATCGAGGCCGCGCCGCAGGGCGCCAACGCCTCGCTCGACCGCGTTTTGCTGCAGGCGCCCGGCGTCACGCAGGACAGCGGCGTCAACGGCGGCTTCCACATCCGCAACGAGCACGGCAACGTTCAGTATCGCGTCAATGGCGTCATGATGCCCGACGGCGTCGCGGGCTTCGCACAGGTGCTCGACACGAGCTTCGTGCGCTCGCTCTCGCTCCTGACCGGCGCCCTGCCCGCGCAATACGGCCTGCGCACATCCGGCGTCGTCGACATCGTCACCAAGTCCGGAACGGCGACGCCGCAGGGCAGCGTCAGCATCTACGGCGGCAGCAACCGCACCGCGACCACCGCCTTCGAATACGGCGGTTCGACAAAGGACGGCTGGGACTATTTCGCCGCGGGCCGCATCCGCGGAACATCGCTCGGCCTCGACAACACGACGCCCGCGCGCAACGCCATCCATGACGACGCTCGGCAGGGCTCGTATTTCATCTATCTGTCGAAGGCGCTCGACGGCGACACGCGCGTCACCCTCATGTCGGGCGGCGGGGTCAGCAAATACCAGATTCCGAACACTCCCTTGCAGCAGCCGCAGTTCGCGGCCTTCGGCGTCAATGTGCTCGACTCTGCGCGGCTCGACGAAAACCAGATCGAGCGCAGCGTCTTCAATGTCGCCGCCATTCAGAAGAGCACGGGCGCGCTCGACATGCAGCTCGCGCTGTTCTCGCGCTATTCCAACCTGCACTTCATCCCCGACACGCTCGGCGATCTCGTCTTCAACGGCGTGGCCTCGGACGTGCGCCGCGTCAGCTTTCTCAACGGCGCGCAGGGCGACCTCGCCTGGCGCGCGAGCCCGGACCACACGATCCGCACGGGCTTCATGGCGAGCGTCGAGCGCACGCGCGCGGTCAGCCTCAACACGCTGCTGCCGCTCGACGCCAACGGCGATCCCGTCGACGCGCCCTTCCGCGTGACGGACGCCTCATCGAAGACCGGCGTGACGCTGTCGGCCTATCTGCAGGACGAATGGCGGCTGACGAAGGAACTGACGCTCAATCTGGGCCTGCGCTTCGATCATTATTCGAACTATGCGAGCGCGAGCCAGCTGAGCCCCCGCGCCAGCCTCGTCTACAAGCCCTTCGAGGGCACGACGCTTCACGCGGGTTATGCGCGTTACTTCACGCCCCCGTCGCAGCTCCTGTCGGCGCCCCCCAATCTCGCGCTCTATGCCAATACGACGCAGCAGTCCGACGTGGCCTTCGCCACGCCGGTGCGGCCGGAGCGCTCGGATTACTTCGACGTCGGAATCGACCAGCGCATCGCGGCCGGGCTCGACGTCGGCGTCGACGCCTATCTCAAGCGCACGCGCAATCTCTCCGACGACGGCCAGTTCGGCTCGGCGCTCGTTCTCACCGGCTTCAACTACGACCGTGGCTACAACAGCGGCGTCGAGGTCCACGCGAAATATGCGATGGGCGACTTCCGCGCCTACGGCAATATCGCCTGGGGCCGCCAGCGCGCGCGCCTGCCCTCGTCGAACCAGTATCTCTTCGGCGCGGACGAATACGGCTACATCGCCTCGAACTACATCTACACCGACCACGCGCAGACGCTGACCGCCTCCGCCGGCGCCGCCTACAAGTGGAACGGCACGCGCGTCAGCGTCGACATGATCTACGCGAGCGGCTTGCGCGCGGGCGACTTCAACACGGGAAAGGTCTCGCCCTATGCGCAGTTCAACGCGGGCCTCGCACATGAATTCACCGGCGTGAACGGCAAACCGCTCACCCTGCGCGTCGATGTCGTCAATCTCTTCGATCACGCCTACCAGATCCGCGACGGGTCCGGCATCGGCGTCTTCGCCGCACAATACGGCCCCCGCCGCTCGGTTTATGCCGGGCTGACGCAGAAATTCTGATCCGGCCCGGCGCAGCGGGCTGCGGCCTGCGCGTTCCGACACAGAAACGGAGGCGTCGACCATCCGTTCGCGCGTGTGCTGGCGTGCTCCCGCTCATGGGGCAGGCCGAAGGCGGCGCGCGCGGCTGGGTGTGCGGCCTGTGCTCGAATCAGGTGACTATGTGCAGTTGATCAGTTGAGCAGCGGCCCCCACGCCGGATCGCTCGCGAAAGACGGCGTCGGCACGACGAAGTCCGAGCGGCCGTAGACGTCCGTCATGTGGATTTTCGGGGCGCCGCCGCCGGGATCGCGGAAGAACATCAGGAACAGGCCGTTCGGCGCCCAGGTCGGGCCTTCGTTGTGATAGCCCTCGGTGAGGATGCGCTCGCCTGAACCGTCCGGCTTCATCACGCCGATGCCGAAACCGTTCTTCGACTGGCGCGTGAAGGCGATGTAATCGCCCTTGGGCGACCAGACCGGCGTCGAATAGCGGCCATCGCCGAAGGATATGCGCTTCGCGCCGCCGCCGCTCCCGCTCATCACATAGATCTGCTGCGTGCCGCCACGATCGCTTTCGAACACGATCTGCGAGCCGTCGGGCGAATAGGACGGCGATGTGTCGATGGCCGCGGAATCCGTGAGCCGCGTCGTCGAGCGCGAGCGCAGGTCCATGGCGTAGAGCGTGGAATTGCTGCCGTTCGACAGGCTCATCACGATTTTCTGCCCATCGGGCGAAAAGCGCGGCGCAAACGTCATGCCCGGAAAATTGCCGACCGCCTCGCGCTGGCGCGTGTCGAGGTTCATTATCATCACCCGCGGCTCGTCGCCGCCGAACGCCATGTAGGCGACATCCTGCGAGGATGGCGAGAAACGCGGCGTAACCGCCAGATCATCCCCTCGCGTGAGATACTGGACCCCGGCGCCGTCCTGATCCATGACGGCCAGTCGCTTGCGGCGCTTTTCGGCAGGGCCGGTCTCGTCGACGAAGACGATGCGTGTGTCGAAAAAGCCTTTCTCGCCGGTGATGCGCGAGAAGACCTGGTCCGACATGATGTGCGCGACTCGGCGCGAGACATTCGCGTCGGTGGCGTATTGCTGGCCCGCCGCCTGCTGGCCGCTGGCGACGTCCCACAGGCGGAACTCGGCCTGCTGGCGCCCGCCGCCCGAACGCTGCGCGCGCCCCGCGAGCACATATTGCGCGTTCACTGTCTTCCACGCTTCGATGTTCGGCGGCTGGTCGGGCCCCAGCGCAGGCTCCGGGAAGCTGCCGGGATCGACCGGCTGCAGGAAGACCGAGCGCTTGAAATTGTTCGAAATCACCGACGTGAACAGCCGCGCCGCATCGGGATCGCCGGCGAAGGGCACGACGGCGACCCGCACCGGACGGAAGGCGCCGCCGGGCCGCACGGTGATGACGTCGCTCTGCGCCCAGACAGGCGTGATCGCCGGAGCGCTGGTCAGCGCGGCGACGCTGGCGAGAAAGGCGCGGCGGTCGAAGGTAGCGGGCATGTCTCGGTCCTGAAGGTTCTGGATGTTGCTGTCAGCGCATTTCATCGGGCCGGAATTCGACGGTGCGCGATTTCCATTGCTCGTAATAAGGCGCGAATTGCGCGGGAATGCGCATCGGATTGCATTCGCGCACCGCGTTCATCGCGGCGGTGGCGAGCGAGGTCAGCGCGGGATCGGAGGTCGGATTGCGCAGCACCGGCTCGGCGGCGAGACTGCCGTCGGCGCGGAAGCGCAGGCTGATCTGCGGATAGTAACGCGATCCGCCGCTAGTGCCGAAATAATGCCAGCAGCGCATCCACTGCTCCATCATCAGGCTGTTGAGCGCGTCCATCATGTTGGGCGCCATGCGCTGCGAGGTTCCCGACGCCGTGCCGAGCGAAGCGGTGCGCACGACTTCGCGGCCGCGCGAGCCCGTCGCCTGCGGCTTGTCGTGATCGAGCAGCTTCGAAATCGCATTGGTGTCGAACTTCGAGTTCTTCTCGTCGCTCTCCTCGCCCGATTTCGGCTTGACCGCGGGCTTCTCGTGCTTGTCCTGGCTGTTCGTTTTCGCCAGCAGCTTCGCCACCTCGTCGGTCTTCAGGCGCGGCTTTTCCGGCGGCTTCGGCGGCGCAGGCTTGGCCTCCTGTTTGGGCTCGGGCTTCGGCTCCGGCTTGGGCTCGATCTTGGGCCGCGCCGGCGGCTTCGGCGCGACGGTCTCCGCCTCCTCCGGCTCCGCCTTGGCCTCCTGCTTGGGTTCGGGCTTGGGTTCGGGCTTGGTTTCGGCCTGCGCCTTCGGCGGTTCCGGCCGCTTGGGCGGCTCGGGCGCCGGCTTTGTCTCTTCCACCGGCGGACGCGGCGGCGGCAGCGCCGCGGTTTTCTGCGGCTCGGGCTTCTGCGCGTCGTCCTCGCCGGGATCGCGCTGCCGCTTCAGCGGCGGCGGCGGCAGCGGCACATCCTTCTTCGCCTCCGCGATCGGCGGCGTCGGCTTGAGTTCCTCGACGTCGGCGACCTTGTCGGCCTTCTGGACGGGCTTGGCTTCCTTCGCGTGTTTCTCGCCCTTGGAGATCTGGCTGAAAGCCTGGTCGGTGATCATCTCGACCGGGATCGCCTCTTTGGCGTCGTCGTATTTCGCCGGCGAACCGAACGCGATCAACGTCACGGCGAGCAGCGTCGTGTGCGCAGCCGCCGAGACGATCAGACCTGGTTCTTTTCGCGAAATGCGCAACAGCGCCTCACTTCCGCTCCGGCTCGGTGACGAGCGCCACCTTCTTGAAACCGGCGCCCGTCACGAGCGACATGACTTCCGCGACGCGGCCGTAGTTCACGGCTTTCGAGCCGCGCACGTAGACGCGCTCGTCGGCGCCGGCCTTGGCCGCTTCCTTCAGCTTGTCGACGAGCTGCTCCATCGCGACCGGCTGGTCCATCAGGAATATCTGGCCCTTTTCGTCGATCGAGATCGACACCGGCTTCTGCTCGATGTTCAGCGGCGCGGATTTTGTCTGCGGCAGGTCGACCGCGACGCCGGTCGCCAGCAGCGGCGCGGCCACCATGAAGATGATGAGCAGCACCAGCATGACGTCGATGAACGGCGTCATGTTGATGTCGGCCATCGCGCCATAGCGCGGAACGCCCCGGCGCCTGCGCCCGCCCTTGCGGCCTGCGGCCATCGACATGCCCATCAGCGGGTCTCCGGTCCGGCGAGCATGGGGAGCGCTCCCCTCCCCCCTGTGGGAAGGGGGAGGGGGGAGCCGAATCTATGGAAAAATTGCGCGCCCCCCCTCTCCACCTCTCCCCCACAAGGGGAGAGAGAGCAGATGCCCGACATGATCGAGATGTCTCTCATGACCATCCCCCTCACGCCGCCCGGTCGCCGGCGTGCTGGTCGATCTGGCGCGACAGGATGGCGGAGAATTCGTCGGCGAAGCTCTCCAGCCGCGCCTGCGTCTTGGCGACGTCGCCCTGCATCTTGTTGTAGGCGATCAGCGCCGGAATGGCCGCGAACAGGCCGATGGCGGTAGCGAACAAGGCTTCCGCGATGCCCGGCGCGACGACGGCGAGCGACGTGTTCTTCGACGCAGCGATCGAGCGGAACGATGTCATGATGCCCCACACCGTGCCGAACAGGCCGACGAAGGGGCCGGCCGAAGCGACGGTGGCGAGCACCAGCAGATTGGATTCGAGTTTCTCGACCTCGCGGGCGATCGAGACGTCGAGCACTTTCTCGATACGCGCCTGCAGGCCGACGAAGGAGGCGTGCGCCGATTGGAACGAGCGCTTCCACTCGCGCATGGCGGCGACGAACAATGAAGCCATACCCGAGCTCGGGCGTTCGCTCAGCGTCGTATAGAGCTCTTCCAGCGAACGGCCGGACCAGAACGTCTCCTCGAACTGGTCCATCGCCTTGCGCGTGCGGCGGAACAGCAGCGTCTTGTCGACGATGATCGTCCAGCACCAGACCGACGCCGCGAGCAGCCCGATCATCACCGCCTGCACGACGATGGAGGCGTGCAGGAACATGCTCCAGATCGAGACTTCGGCGACCGGGGCGGCCAGTTCGGCAGGATTCATTGTCGTTCCTCTTTGCGAAGCGGCGTCTGCGGGCTTCGCTTCTGCCCGGGTTCGTCGGCGAGCGCGCGTGAATGCCCGGCGAATCCGTCAATTGTGGGGCCCCGCGGACGGCGGACCCACGGCGGGAATATCTGCCGCTAGTTAAGACCCCTTCAGGGTTAACTTTCGGTTACGACGCGCGCTTTCAAGCCGCTGATTTAAGGCGGCATTAACCATGTCCACCGCATTGTCGCCCGCAAAGGCGCCTCCTTGTTCGGCGCCATTCGGGGTCGACGTGGCGCTGTCAGGGTCGAGGCGAGGGAGAATTTTCGCGGCGCTCGCAACGGGCGCGGCTGCGCTCGCCCTGTCTTTTCCGCCGGCGCTGGCGCAAACCGCCGGCGATCAGGATCAGGATTCCGGCGCGGGCTCCGGCCTGCGCGGAGCGGTCGCGCCGCAGCTGCGCCCGCTCGCCGAACGCGATTCGGCTCTGGCCGCCGCCCGCAAGGGCCAGACGGCGCCGCCCCTGCCCGCGACCTATTCCGCGGGAACCGGCGATGCCGGGCCGGAGGCCGCGATCAACTACGGCAAGGCCCGCAAGCCCGTGCGCCTGCCAAAACCCAACCCGCCGCCGCGGACCGGCAAACCGGCCCTGCCGCAGCTCGAACCCTACAGGAATTCCTACGCCGCCAAGCGTCAGGCGCGCCAGCGCGCGCTCGACGACCAGCAGGCGCAGGAGCGGCCGCCGACCGGCGTCGCGGTCGTGCCGACCATTCCGGTCAGAAAGGCCCGTCCGCCGGAAGCAAGTCCCTTCGAGCCGGTCGGCATCGACGTCGGCTCGCTGCGCCTCAAGCCCTATGTGGAAGGCGCCTTCGGCTACGACACCAATCCCGGCCGCGTCGAAAACCCGTCGAAGGGTTCGACCCTCGGCCGCGTCGACGTCGGCGTGGCGGTCGAATCTCTCTGGTCCGTCCATTCGCTGAAAGGCGAATTGCGCGCGGGCTATTCGGACTTCTTTCAGGTCAAGAACGTCAACCGGCCGGACGCCGCTGGCAAGCTCGACGGGCGTATCGACATCACGCGCGACTCGTCGTTCGATTACGGCGGCGCGGTCAATGTCACGACGATCCGGTCCGGCTCGCCGGAAATCCAGCCGGGCTCGAGCAATCTCACCTCGACCAACCAGCCGGTGAACTGGAGCGCGTCCGGCTACGCCGGCGCAACGCACCGGTTCAACCGCCTCGAACTGTCGCTGCGCGGCTCGATCGAACGCGCGCAGACCGGCGACGCCACTTTCTCGGACGGCTCGACGCAGCAATTGCACCTCAACGACTACACGACCGTCGGCGTAAGGCCCCGCGTGAGTTACGAGGTGTCGCCGCTGTTCAAGCCTTTCGTGGAAGCGACCATAGACCAGCGCACCTACGACAGCGCGGCGGACGTCAACGGCTTCCAGCGCAATTCGCACGGCTACGCCTTGCGCGCCGGCGCCAGTTTCGAGATCGACGGCAAGCTGAAGGGCGAGGCTTCCGGCGGCTATGTCGAGCGCGAATACAAGGATCCGCGGCTCGTGCGGCTGCGCGGTCCGACCTTCGACGCCGCGCTGATCTACACCGCGACGCCCCTGACCACCGTGACGCTGCGCGGCTCGACGACGACCAATGAGACGACGGTGCCCAACGCCTCCGGCGCGATCACGCGCAAGGCGCAACTCGAAATTTCGCACGACCTGCTGCGCAACGTGAAAATCACCGGCCAGGCGGGCTATCAGGTCACGTCATACCAGGGCGAGAACATCGCCTCGTCATTCACCGGCGCGTCCACCGGATTGAACGAACGCACGATCAGCGCCGGCGTGAAGGCCGAATACAGCCTCACGCGGACGGTTGTAGTGAAGGCGAGCTACGCTTTCGAACGCCTGAAGACGACAGTGCCTGGGTCGGATTATACGTCCAACATCTTCCTGCTGGGGCTCAGGCTGCAGCGCTGACGGGACGGCGACAGGCCGTTCTGCGCTGCGCCGTCATTCGTTCGGAATGAGAACCCAGCGCCCCTTCTGCATGCGAACCATCACGCGCGCGCGGTCGTCGACGCCGAAGCTGCTGGCCGGCGTGAAATTGTAGATGGCGTGCGCGCCGATCACTTCCTTGCTCGAGAACAGCGCCGCGCGCAGCGCCGTCTTGAATTCCGGCGTCTGCGGCTTGGCGCCCGTCGCCAGCGCGCGTTTCGCCGCGTCGATAAACACGGCCCAGCCGTCGAACGCATAGGGCGAGAAGCCGTCGGTCGGCTGCGAACCATTCGCCTTCTCGTAGGCCGCGCGATAGGCGAGCGCGACTTTCTTGATCGGGTTATCGTCGGGCAATTGCTCGGCGACGATGACCGGGCCCGTCGGCGCGATCAGCCCTTCGGCCGCCGGTCCCGCCACGCGCAAAAAATCCTGGCTCATCACGCCGTTGTTGCCGTAGACGATTCCCTTGTAACCCTTCTCGGCCAACGTCAGCATCGGCAGAGCGCCGGGCGTCGCGGTGCCGCCGACCATGATCGCATCCGGCTTGAGCGCCATGGTTTTCAGGACCTGCGCGACAACCGAATTGTCGGTGCGCGCGTAGCGCTCGTCGTTCACGACCTTCACCGTTCCGTCGGTCGCATTGGCGAGCAGCGAATTGTGCATGAGGTCGCCGAGCGCGTCGGAAAATCCGATGAAGCCGATCGTCTTGAGACCCCGCTTCTTCATGTCGGCGACGATGCCCTTGGCGAGCAGCGGCTGCGGCTGCGGGATCTGCACCACCCACGGCCCGTTGACGCCCGCCGGCGGCGGCGCAATCGGCGAGACCGCCACCATCGGCGTCTGCAGCTCCACTGCCGCGTTGGCCATCGCGAAGGTCTGCGGCGCGCCCGACGTGCCGATCAGGAAATCGACTTTCTCGCGTTCGACGAGCTTGCGCACGTTCTGCGTCGTCGTCGCGGGATCGGAGGCGTCGTCGAGCTGGATCAGCCTGATCTTCTCGCCGCCGACGCTGTCCTGCCATGCGACGCCCGCAGCGATGCCCTTCGAGTTGGGAATCCCGATCGACGACAGCGGCCCGCTCAGCGCGGTGATGAAACCAACCACGATTTCTGCGCGCGCAGGCGCGGCGGCGGTCAGAAGAGACAGGGCGATGGCGGCAGGAAGCGCAGGACGCATGATGGGTTGCTCCGGTCGAGATGCTTCAAGCCTAAAAGACCTTCGCCCGACGCGCAACGTCCCGATGGCGCGATAAAGAAACGCCGGCGATCTCTCGCCGGCGCGCTTGTTCGCAAACGTGCGGAAGGCTCAGCCGATCAGCTTCTTCAGCCCGGCCTTGTAGGCTTCCGCCAGTTCCGGATTATCGAGCGCAAAGGCTGCGTTCGCCATCAGAAAGCCGATTTTCGCGCCCGTGTCGTAGGTCACGCCGTCGAAGCGCACGCCATGGAAGCCTTGAGACTTCGCCAGCGTCTTCATGCCGTCGGTCAGCTGGATTTCGCCGCCCGCGCCGCGTTCCTGCGTTTCGAGAATCTTGAAAATTTCAGGCCCCAGAATGTAGCGGCCCGAAATGATCGATGTTGATGGCGCAGTGCCCTTCGGCGGCTTTTCCACCATGCCGGTGATCTCGAACGTATGGCCCTCGTCCTTGCCGATCGAAACGACGCCGTACTGATGCGTCTCTTCGGGCGCCACTTCCTCCACCGCGATGATATTCCCGCCGTGCTTCTCGTAGGCCGCGACGCATTGCGACAGGCAGCGCGACTTCAGTTTGCCGGTGGCCTTCGTCACCATGTCCGGCAGCATGACGGCGAAAGGCTCGTCGCCGACGATCTCGCGCGCGCACCAGACCGCATGGCCGAGGCCGAGCGGCGCCTGCTGACGGGTGAAGGAGGTCGCGCCCGCCGCCGGCAGATCGGCCATCAGCGCGTCGTATTCCTTCTTCTTGCCGCGCTTCTGCAGCGTGTCCTCGAGTTCGTAGGACATGTCGAAATGATCCTCGATCACCTGCTTGCCGCGTCCGGTGACGAAGATGAAATGCTCGATGCCGGCTTCCTTCGCCTCGTCGACGACGTGCTGCAGCACCGGCCGGTCGACGATCGTCAGCATTTCCTTCGGCACGGATTTCGTGGCGGGCAGGAAGCGCGTGCCGAGACCGGCGACGGGAAAGACGGCCTTGCGGATGCGTTTGGTCATGATCTCGTCCATCTGGATACGCCAAAGCCGCATTCGCTTGGGAATGCGGCCCTTTTTGGAGTTTAACCGGGAGTGTTTAAGGAAGACCGAACGTCGGGCGCGGCAAGCAGCGCGGTTTTCCTCGAAAATCCAGTGAAACTTAACCAAGCCGGTCTATCGTTCCTGCGACAGATCGTTTCGACGGAAAGACGTTCATGGCCATTCTCGTGACCGGCGGCGCCGGCTACATCGGCAGCCACATGGCATTGGAACTGCTCGACGCCGGCGAGAAGGTCGTCGTGCTCGACAATCTCACCACCGGCTTCCGCTGGGCGGTCCCCGACAAGGCGACGCTGGTCGTCGGCGATTTCGGCGACACCGATCTTGTAACCGAGACGCTGGCGCGCCATGACGTCGAGGAAGTCATCCATTTCGCCGCAAAGATCGTCGTGCCGGAATCGGTGAGCGATCCGCTCGGCTACTATCTCAACAACACCGCCAAGGCGCGCGGTCTGATCGAATGCGCCGTCGATTCCGGCGTCAAGCATTTCATCTTTTCCTCCACCGCCGCCGTCTATGGCGATCCCGAGCAGAACCCCGTGACGGAAGACGAGCGGCTGAAACCGATCTCGCCCTACGGCCGCTCCAAGCTGATGGTCGAATGGATGCTGGAGGACACGGCGAAGGCGACCGACCTGTCCTATGTCGCGCTGCGCTATTTCAACGTCGCCGGCGCCGATCCGCTTGGCCGCTCCGGCCAGTCGACGCCCAACGCCACCCATCTCATCAAGGTCGCCGTGCAGGCGGCCCTCGGCCGCCGCAAGGGTATGGAAGTCTACGGAACGGATTATCCGACGCCGGACGGTTCCTGCCTGCGCGACTACATCCACGTCACCGACCTCGCGCGCGCCCATCTCGACGCGCTGCGCTATCTGCGCGGCGGCGGCGACAGCCTCGTGTGCAACGCCGGTTATCAGCGCGGCTATTCGGTGCTCGACGTCATCGATGTCGTGAAGAAAGTGTCGGGCGTCGATTTTCCCGTCACGATCGCCGGCCGACGGCCGGGCGACCCCGCCGCCATCGTCGCCTCGAACGCGCGCATCCGCGAAACGCTCGGCTGGACGCCGCAGCACGACAATCTCGAGGAGATCGTGCGCCAGGCGCTCGACTGGGAGCGGCGGCTGCACAACATGAAGATCGGGTAAGAGCGACGTTGATCGCCTCCCTCTCCCCGCGAGCGGCGAGAAGGACAAACGAGCTCACCCCGCCGGCGGCCGCTTCGACAGTTCCGCTTCCAGCCGCGCAATGTTCTGAAGAAAACGCCGCGAAACCAGTTGCAGGAAGTAGAATCCAAACTCCGGGTTCTGGAAGAACAATTCCTTGATCTCGACATAGGTGGCGACCAGCAGTTCGCCCTCCTCCACGCAGGCCAGGCCCTGCGTGCGCGTCTGATTGTCGCTGACCAGCCCCATCTCGCCGACCATCTGGCCGACATGAACGTCGATCTCCGTTTCGATCAGTCGAAAGGCGCCGCTGGCGACGACGAAGACGCAATCGGCCGCATCGCCCCTCGCGAAGACGACGTCGCCGTTCTTGAACGCGCGCCGGCGCATGAACGGCTTCAGCCAGTCCATCGACAGGTCGCCGGATGACGCGCGCCCCAGCCGCGCCGTCAGCCGTCGCATCTCGCGCAGACGCAGGACGTTGAGCGGCAAGGAGACGACATGCTGCACGGCGCTGACCGGCGAGGGCGCGAAGAAGCCGTAGATCATGCCGAAAATATTGGCGAGGATGGCGAAGCCGCGCAGCTTCAGGATGGATTGCATCCAGTAGCTGGCGATGACCAGCAGAACGCCGGCGAAACCGAACAGATACGGCCAGATTTCGGCGAGCCGCCAGGTAGCGGGATGCAGGAAATGCGACCAGCTCATCGCGCCGCCTGCCTCATCGTTTCGCCAGAATCATGGAGCCCCCGTTCCAATCCATGCGCCCGAGTATACGCGGTCGTTCAGAACTCCGCCCACCCACGCAACTCGCGCCGCACCACGGCCTCGATTACATCCATGCCCGCCGCGCTGTCGTTGAGGCAATCGATGCGCGCGAATTTCTCGCCGCCGTTCTCGAGAAAGAAGTCGCGGTTCTCCACGCCGATCTCCTCGATCGTCTCGAGACAATCGGCGACGAAGCCGGGCGTGACGATCGCGAGATTTTTCACGCCGTCGCGCGCAAGCTGCTTCACGGTTTCGTCGGTATAGGGCTTGATCCATTCCGCCGGACCGAAGCGCGACTGGAACGTCATGCGCAGCCGGCTTTCGTTCATGCCGAGCCGGGCGCGCAAGAGGCGCGTCGTCTTGGCGCAATGGCAATAATAGGGATCGCCCTTGTCGAGATAGTCCTGCGGCACGCCGTGAAACGAGGCGAGAATTGTCTCGGGCGTAAAATCAAGTTTGTCGAGCCCGTCTTCGATCGAGCGCGCCAGCGCGTCGATGTAGACGGGATCGTCGTGCCACGGCGGCGCGATGCGCACCGCAGGCTGCCAGCGCATCCGTTTCAGCGCGTCGAACGTCTTGTCGCCGACGGTCGCGGTCGTCGCCGCCGAATATTGCGGATAGAGCGGCACGACGAGAATGCGGTCGCAGCCCCGATCCTGAAGCGCCTGCACGCGGCTCGCGATCGAGGGCTCGCCGTAGCGCATCGCCCAGTCGACCGCCAGCCGATGCCCGGCCTTCTCCGCCGCTTCCGAAAGGCGCGCGGCAAGTTGCTCGCTCTGCGCCCGCGTGATCGTCTTCAGCGGGCCCTCGTTGCGCTCGCGGTTCCAGATCGCGTCGTAATCCTTGCCCTTCTTCTGCGGCCGCGTGGACAGGATGATGAGGTTGAGGACCGGCCACCAGATCACGCGCGGCGTTTCGATCACGCGCCGGTCCGACAGGAATTCCTTGAGATAGCGCCGCATCGACCAATAATCGGTCGCCTCGGGAGTGCCGAGATTGACGATGAGGACGCCTGTCGCGCGGGGCGCGAGCGAGCGATGGCCGGAAGGAAGCATCGGCGAGCTATACAGCCCTTCGCCGCCTCTGTCAGCGCGCGCTTGCCCTGTGCCTCGAGGCGCCCGATTTATATCGCATGGCATACGAGATGCAGACCGACGCCCAGGACCGTCGCGCGTTGATCGGCGCGCCGCGGCGCCTGTTGCTGGTCGCCAATCGCGCCAGCCGCCGCGGCGCAGAATTGCGCGAAACCGCGTTGGCCCGCCTGACAAGCGCAGGCGTCGCCATGCGCGAACTGCCGTCCATGGATCGGAACCGTTTGCCGCAGGCGATCGTCGAGGCCGCTGGCGATGTCGATGCGATCGTGGTGCTCGGCGGCGATGGCGCCCTGAACGCAGCCGCGCCGGGCCTCATCGCCAGCGGCCTTCCGCTCGGCGTTCTGCCCGGCGGCACGGCGAACGATCTCGCCCGCACGCTGGGCCTGCCGACGGCTATCGACGACGCCGTCGACTGCATTCTCGCCGGCAGGACGCGCACGATAGATCTCGGCGAGGTCAACGGCAGGCCTTATTTCAACGTCGTCAGCTTCGGCCTGTCGGTCGGGCTCGCAAAGGCGTTGAACCGCGAGAGCAAGAAGCGTTGGGGCGTTTTCGCCTATGCGCTGGCCGCCTTGCGTGCGCTGACGACGGCGCGGCCGTTTCACGCCGAGATCGACGCGCGCGACGCCGACGGCGGGCGCACGCATGTAGGCGTGAAAAGCTGGCAGATCGCCGTCGGCAACGGCGTCTACTACGGCGGCGGCATGGCTGTGCGCGAGGGAGCGGAAATCGACAACGGCGTGCTCGAACTCTATTCGCTGGAGATGCAGAGCCTCTGGAAGCTTGCGCCCATGCTCCTCCACTTCCGCGCCGGCCAGCACGGCCTGTGGCGAGAGGTGCGGACGCTGCGCGCAACCGAAATCGACATCGCCACACGCCGGCCGCGTTCGGTCAATGCGGATGGCGAGATCGTCGCAAGCACGCCCGTGCGCATTCGCGTTCTGCCGCGCGCGCTGCGCGTCTACGCGCCGCCGGACGACGTGTAGCGCCGAAGGGCGTGAAAATGATCGAGAGGCCCATGCCCGCGACCGACAGAAAGGCCGTCGGCGGCGCGCAGGGCGTCCGTCAGCCACGCCTTGGCCTCGATGACCGCCTGCGGCAGGGCCGCGCCGCGCGCGAGCCCGGCCGCGATGGCGGACGATAGCGAACAGCCGGTGCCATGCGTATTGCGCGTGGCGATGCGCGGCGCCGTGAAATGCTCTGCGCCGGCGGCCGTCACAAGCACATCGACCGCCTCCGCGCCGTCGCCGTGCCCGCCCTTGACCAGAACGGCGCGCGCGCCGCGTGCAAGAAGCTCCGCGCCCGCACGCGCCATGTCATCGGGCTCCGCCGCTACGTCGCGGCCGACGAGCCGTGCGGCCTCCGGAATGTTCGGCGTCGCCACGGAGGCAAGCGGCATGAGGCGCGTTATCAGCGCATCGACCACATCCGAAGCGCCGAGACTGTCGCCGGAAGTGGCGACGAGCACGGGATCGAGCACGATGTTGCGTGCGCCGTGATGCGCCAGCCGGTCGGCGACCGCGGACACGATTGCGCCGGTCGCCAGCATGCCGATCTTGACCGCGTCGACCGCGATATCCTCGAAGATCGCGTCGAGCTGCGTGACGAGAAAATCGACTGGCGGAACGTGCACCGCGCGCACGCCGACCGTGTTCTGCGCGGTCAGCGCCGTGATCGCGGCCATGCCGTAGCAGCCGAAAGCCGAGAATGTCTTGAGGTCGGCCTGCACGCCGGCGCCGCCGCTCGGATCGGAACCGGCAACCGACAGAACGTTGGGAATGCGGCTCATCCCACCGGGCGTTCGTCGGCGATGATCTTGCCGTCGTTCGGCAATGTTCCCGCCTTCACGATCTCGACCTCGCCGCGCAGCTTGGTGATCGCCTGCAGCGTCTCTGCGATCGGCGCGGGCTTGCAGGCGCCGTTGCCTTCGGCGTGCAGCACCATGACGTCCTGCTCCTTCTCGCGCTTCACCACGAGCCTCAGACGGCCGAGTTCGGGATGGCGCTTGGCGATCTCGGCGACCTGGGAGGGATGCACGAACATGCCCTTCACCTTGGTCGTCTGGTCGGCGCGGCCGAGCCAGCCGCGGATGCGCATGTTGGTGCGTCCGCACGGCGATTTGCCGGGCAGCACGGCCGACAAATCGCCGGTCGCAAATCGCAGCAGCGGATAGTCCGAATTGAGACGCGTCACAACGACTTCGCCCACCTCGCCCTCCTTCACCGGATCGCCGGTGCCGGGCTTCACGATTTCGAGGAGGCTGCCTTCATTCACGATCATGCCGTCGCGCGCGTCGCTCTGGTAGGCGATCACGCCGAGATCGGCCGACGCGTAGCATTCGCGCACGGCGACGCCGGCCTTCTCCAGTTCCCCGCGGAGGCTGGCTGGAAGCGCTGCGCCCGAAACCAGCGCACGCTTGATCGAGGACGCGTCAATGCCGGCCGAGCGCGCCTTGTCGAGAAGCAGTTTGAGGAAATCCGGCGTGCCGCAATAGGCGGTCGGCTTGAGGTGATGAATCGCTTCGAGCTGCTGCTCGGTATTGCCGACTCCGGCGGGAATGACGGTGCAGGACAGCGCATGGGCGCCGCTCTCCATGATGTGCCCGCCCGGCGTCAGATGGTAGGAAAAGGCGTTCAGCAGCAGGTCGCCCTTGCGCAGGCCCGCCGCATGCAGCGCGCGCGCAGCGCCCCACCAGTCCTTGCCGAAACCCTCCGGCTCGAAAATGGGCCCGGGCGACACGAGAATGCGCTTGAGCTGCATGGCGCGCACGGCGGCCAGGCCGCCGAAAGGCGGATTGTCCGCCTGCATCGCCTTGAGATCGCTCTTGCGGACGACGGGAATCTTCGCGAGATCGGCGCGGCTCTTGATCGCGTCGATGTCGACGCCTTTGAGCTGGCCACGCAAGGCGGGCGCGCGCGCGCGCGAAATCTTCAAGACCGAGCGAAGATCGCGGAAGAATGCAGTCTCGCGCGCCTTAAGCGGGCGCGTCTCGTAGCGATCGAAGTGTTCCGACATGATGTCCGCCTGTCGTGCCGAACGCGCCGTCAGGCGTCGTTTCAAATTTTCTTATTTCGGCGCGGTATCCCCAGCCACCGCTCCTTCTGTTGCACGAGGCAAAAATGCCGTCAACGCAGTTTGATCAAGCAAGCCAGCGTTTACGGCGCTTGTAGTGTTTCACCTCGCGGAAACTCTTCCGGTCGCCGCCCGAAACGCCGAGATAAAATTCCTTCACGTCCTGGTTCTCGCGCAGGGCCGACGCTTCGCCGTCCAGCACGATGCGGCCGTTCTCGAGGATATATCCGTAATTGGCGTAGCGCAGGGCAATATTGGTGTTCTGCTCGGCGAGCAGAAATGAAACGCCGCTCTTCGAATTGAGATTGCGGACGATTTCGAAAATCTCCTCGACGACTTGCGGCGCAAGGCCCATCGACGGTTCATCGAGCAGGATCATTTTTGGACGGGACATCATGGCGCGGCCAATGGCGCACATCTGCTGTTCGCCGCCCGACGTATACCCCGCAAGCGACTGGCGCCTCTCCCGCAAGCGAGGAAAGAATGCATAGACCTCCTCCAGGGCGTCCGCGATCGCGCGCCGCCCGTCGCGCCGCGTAAAGGCGCCGGTCAGAAGATTTTCCTCGATCGAGAGATGGCCGAAGCAATGCCGTCCCTCCATCACCTGGATGCAGCCGCGCCGCACCAGATCGTCCGGCCGGAGCCGGTCGACGCGATCGCCGGAAAATTCGATCGACCCCTTTGTCACCTCGCCGCGCTCGGCGCGAATGAGATTGGAGATCGCCTTCAGCGTCGTCGTCTTGCCCGCGCCATTGGCGCCGAGCAGCGCGACGATCCCGCCGCGCGGCACATTGAGCGACACGCCCTTCAGCACCAGCACGACGTGATTGTAGATCACCTCGATGTTGTTGACGGCGAGGATAGTATCGGTGGCGGGCAGCGGCGCTGTCGTCGGCTCGGTCATGGATCTTCCGAAGTCGTCCCGGACGGAGCAAGGCCCATCCGGGATCCGGAGCTTGTTTTGAAATCCCCATCTCCGAGCGATCGCCTGCGCGATCGTCGGGGATGGCGGATCGGCTTACGACTTGGAGTCGCAGGCCTCCGTGCGCTTCGGCCAGCCTGCGTTCTTCTCCGCATAGGCCTTGGCGTCGGCGTCGAGCAGCGGCTGCACCTTGTCGGTCAGCGGCGTGATCATGTCGGACACCTTGACGTATTTCTCGCCGTCGAAGCGCTGCACGAATGTCGGCTGGTGGCCGTTGTGATCCTTGCAGGAAAGCTTGATCGGGCCTGCGAAGCCCTCCATGCCCATTTCCTTCAGCCGCGCGGCGTCGATATTGAGGCCTTCGAGACCGCGGCGCACATCCTCGCCCGTCACGACCTTCTTGCCCGTGATCTTCTGAGCGGTGCGGATGCCCTCGGCGATCAGCATCGAATTGTAGACGCCACGATTGTAGAGAACCGTGCCGATCTTGTCCTTGGCGGCCTGGCTCTTGCCCTTGTCGACCACGAACTTCTGGATGTCCTTGATGACCCCGAAATCCGCGCCGGCGGCATGCCAGTTGAGCGTCTTGAAGCCCTTGGCGCCTTCGCCAGCGCCCTTGGCGTCTTCCTCGCTCGGCCACCAGATCGAGATGAATTTCTCCATCGGATAGTTCGTCTTCACGGCTTCCTTGATCGCGGTCGGCTGCAGCGCGCCCCAGCCGTACATGATCATGTAGTCGGGCCGGTCGCGGCGCACGTTCAGCCATTGCGCCGACTGGTTCTGCATTTCGGCGGCGGGCACCGGATAGAGCTTGGTCTCGAAGCCGTAGTCTTTCTGCAGCTGCTCGAGGAAGGGCAGCGGCTCCTTGCCGAAGCCGGCGTCGAGATAGATGTAGCCGATCTTCTTGCCCTTCAGCTTCTCCATGCCGCCGCCTTCCTGCGCGGCGATGTATTTCAGGATCATGGACATGCCGTCCCAATAGGTGTCCGGCGGGTTGAAGATCCACGGGAAGACGTCGCCTTCCGAAGACGCCGACAGGCCGTAGGCCATCGACAGAACGGGAATCTTGTCGACCGCAGCCTTCGGTATCAGCGGCAGGGTGATGCCGGTCGACCACGGATTGACCATGACCGGATGCTTCGGCTTGACCGCCTCGTAGCATTCGAGGCCTTTCTTGGTGTCGTAGCCGGTCTCGCATTCCTCGATCGCGAGCTTGACGCCGCCAATGCCGCCGTCGCGCTCGTTCAGCAGCGTGAGATAATCATGCATGCCGTCGGCGATGTATGTGCCCGAGCCTGCGAACGGGCCGGTGCGATAGGTGAAGAGCGGCACGAAGACCGAGTCTTCCGCCGCCGCCGGCAGCGCGGGCGCGGCCAGCGCGGTCGTCGCGATCAGGGCCAGTGCGACCTTCTTCAATTTCCTCATTTTGTCCTCCCTCGTTTCGATTGATCGAAGTCTAGTATGGAAACGGCCAGACGCGCAGCTTCTGTTTCGCGATCTGCCAGAGCCGGGCGAGCCCGTGCGGTTCGACGATCAGAAAGAAGATGATCAGCGCGCCGGTGATGACATAGGTCAGGTGCTCGGCCGTCGCCGATCCGATCTTGAGGCCGAGCGTATCGGGCGCGACGCGCACGATGATCGGCAGGATGTGGATGAGCGCCGCGCCGAGGAACGAGCCGATGAGACTGCCGAGACCGCCGATAATGACCATGAACAGCAGCACGAAGGATTCGTTGATGTTGAAGGCCTCCGGCTCGGCCGCGCCGAGCCACAGGAACACCATCAGCGCGCCCGCGACGCCCGCATAAAAGGACGAGACGGCGAAGGCGAGCAGCTTGGCGGGCAGCAATCGTATGCCCATGAGCTGCGCCGCAATGTCCATGTCGCGCACCGCCATCCAGTTTCGGCCGATGCGGCCGTGCACGAGGTTGGAGGCGAACCACGTCATGACGACGACAATGCTCAAAACCACATAGTAGCGCGTCAGCGGCTTGGCGGTCGCGCCGGTGATCGGAATGCCGAACAGCGTATGCACGGGCACTTCGATCGCGCCCGAAGGATTGTAATTGGTGAGCCAGCCGACGCGCACGAAGCACCAGGTGAGAAAGAACTGCGCCGCGAGCGTGGCGATCGCGAGATAAAAACCCTTGATGCGCAGGCTCGGCAGGCCGAACACGACGCCGACGGCGCAGGACACGAGACCGGACGCCACGATCCAGACTATGATGTTGACTTGCGGAAACAGCGTCGAGAGCTTGTAGCAGGCGTAGGCGCCGACGCCCATGAAGGCGCCGGTGCCGAGCGAAATCAGGCCCGTGTAGCCGATGAGAATGTTGAGCCCGATCGCCGCCAGCGCCAGGATCAGGAAGGGGATCATCACCGAGGCGATCATGAACTCGCCCGCCAGCAGCGGAATGGCGACGAACGCCACGGCCAGAATGATCGCCAGCCCGATCCGGTCCTGGCGGATCGGGAAGATCGCCTGGTCGGCTGCATAGCTCGTCTTGAACTGTCCGACTTCGCGGTAGAACACGGATAAACCCCGATCAGATTCGTTCGATGATCTTCTCGCCGAACAGGCCCTCGGGCTTGAACAGCAGGAAGGCGAGAGCGATGCCGTAGGCGAGCCAGCTCTCGATGCCGCCGCCGACCAGCGGCCCCCAGTAGAATTCGCCGAGCTTCTCGCCGATGCCGATGATGAGCCCGCCGACGATGGCGCCCGGCACCGAGGTGAAACCGCCAAGGATGAGAACCGGCAGCGCCTTCAGCGAGATGACCTGCAGCGCAAACGACACATCCGAGCGCGCGCCCCACATGATGCCTGTCGCCAGCGCGACGATGCCGGCGGTGAACCAGACGATGACCCAGATCTGGTTGAGCGAGATGCCGACCGACAGCGCGGCCTGATGATCGTCCGCCACCGCGCGCAGGGCGCGACCGATGCGCGTCTTCTGGAAGAACAGCGCGAGCCCCGCCACCATCACGGAAGCGATGACGGCGGCGGCTATGTCGATCTTCTGCAGCGACACGAGCCCGCCGAGAATTTTCAGGTCGATCGCGCCCTTTGGCAGTCCGAGCGCGGCGACCGGCATTTCCTTCGGATCGCCGCCGAACACGAGCTGGCCCATGCCGATGAGAAGATAAGTGAGCCCGAACGTCGCCATGAACAGCATGATGTCGGGCTGGTTGACGAGCGGCCGCAAAACCACGCGCTCGACCGCGAGCGCCAGCAGATACATGACGCCGATTGCCAAGAGCAGCGCCAGCGGCGCCGGCACGCCTTTCTCGTAGAAGCCGACCAGCGTCAGCGCGGCGAACACCATCATGATGCCCTGCGCGAAGTTGAACACGCCCGACGCCTTGAAGATGAGCACGAAGCCGAGCGCGATCAGCGCATAGAGCACGCCGCCCACGAGGCCTTCCCACAGCGTCTGCACGAGCAGGTCTGGCGCCTGGCCCATCTGCACGAAGGGATCGATGAAGATTTGGTAGAGGAGGTTCATTGCGCCGCACATCCTCTGGACCGCGAGCCTTCAGGCCCGCACGGCCGCGCCACGATGCGAGCCTGAAGGCTCGCGATCCAAAACCGCCGGCCCATCAATGCGCCACTCCCAGATATGCGTCGATCACCTTCTGGTCGCTCTTCACTTCATCGGGATCGCCGTCCGCGATCTTGTGTCCGTATTCCAGCACGACGATGCGGTCGGACAGGTCCATGACAACGCCGATATCGTGCTCGATCAGCGCGATCGTCGTGCCGAAATGCTGGTTCACGTCGATAATGAAGCGGCTCATGTCCTGCTTCTCTTCGAGATTCATGCCGGCCATCGGTTCGTCGAGCAGCAGCAGGGTCGGCTCCATCGCCAGCGCGCGGCCGAGCTCCACGCGCTTCTGCAGGCCATAGGGCAGCGTGCCGACCGGCGCCTTGCGGATGTGCTCGATCTCCAGAAAATCGATGATCTCCTCGCAGAACTTGCGGTGCTCGATTTCCTCCTTCAGCGCCGGCCCGTGCCGAAACATCTGCCAGAAGAAGCTGGAATGCATTTTCAGCGCGCGGCCGGCGAGAATGTTGTCGAGCGTCGACATGCCCTTGAACAGCGCGACGTTCTGGAACGTGCGCGCAATGCCCTGGCTCGCCGCCTCGTAGGGTTTCATCCGCGCGCGCGTCTTGCCGTGGAAGGAAATGCTGCCCTGCTGCGGATGATAGAATCCGTTGATGACGTTCAGCATCGACGTCTTGCCGGCGCCATTGGGCCCGATGATCGCGCGGATTTCTCCTTTGCGGATGTCGAAGGACACATCGGTGATCGCGCGCACGCCGCCGAAGGACAGCGAGACATTGTCGACTTTCAGGAGGATCTGATCGCTCATGCCGCCTTGCTTCCCTGCGCGGCCGCGCCGTGGCGCGTGAGATCGACGATGGCGACACGTCCGGAGATCATGCCCTTGCGTCCGTCCTCAAATGTCACCTCGGTCGAAATGTCGGCCTGCTTCGAGCCGTCGTAGAGCCCCTGCGCCAGCGGCGCATAACGCTCGGCGATGAAGCCGCGCCGCACCTTCTGCGTGCGCGTCAATTCGCCGTCGTCGGCGTCGAGTTCCTTCGGCAGGATCAGGAAGCGCGCGATCTGCGCGCCCGCCATGCGCGGCTCTTTCGCCAGCGAGGCATTCGTCTCGTCGACGTGCTTCGCGATCATCTCGTAGACCTTGGGATGGCCGGCGAGCTCCTGGTAGGACGCGTAGGAAATATTGTTGCGCTCCGCCCAGTTGCCGACCGCCGTCAGCTCGATGTTGAGCATGACCGTCACGAAATCGCGTGCGTCCCCAAAGGCCACGGCTTCCTTGATGTTGGGGAAGAACTTCAGCTTGTTCTCGATATATTTCGGCGCGAAGATCGTCCCGTCCTTCAGTTTGCCGACGTCCTTGGCGCGATCGAGAATGCGCAATTGTCCGTCCGCGTCGAAGAATCCTGCGTCGCCGGTCTTCACATAACCGTCCGGCGTCAGCGTCTCGGCGGTCTTCTCCGGCTCCTTGTAATAGGTCACGAACTGGCCGGGCGACTTGAATTGCACCTCGCCGTCTTCAGCGATGCGAATGTCGACGTTCGGCGCCGGCGGCCCCACCGTATCGGAGCGCACGGCGCCGTTGGCGTGCGCGGTCACATAGAGGAAGGCCTCGGTCTGGCCGTAGAGCTGTTTCAGGTTGAGGCCGAGCGAACGGTAGAAGGAAAAGAGATCGCCGCCGATCGCCTCGCCTGCCGTATAGGCGGCGCGGATGTTGGAATAGCCGAGCACGTTCTTCAACGGGCCGTAGAGGAGAAGTTCGCCGAGCGCGTAATGCGCCCGCGCCGCCAACGGCACGCTCTCGCCGTTAAGAATCTTCTCGCCCCATTTGCGCGCGACACGAATGAAATGATCGAACATCTTCCGCTTCGGCGCGCTCGCATCTTCCATACGGATCATGATGCGGGTGAGTTGTGATTCGAACACGCGCGGCGGCGCGAAATAGAAGGAAGGCCCGATCTCGCGCAGATCCTGCTGCACCGTCTCCGGGTTCTCTGGACACGCGATGCACGAGCCCGCGACCATCGCCTGCGCATAGTTGAGATAATGATCGCCGACCCAGGCCAGTGGCAGATAGGCGAGCTGCTCGTCCTTGTCGGTCAGGCCGTCGAAGGCCACCGTGTCGCGCGCCGCCTGCACGGAGCGTCCGGCCGCCAGCACCACGCCTTTCGAGCGGCCCGTGGTGCCCGACGTGTAGAGCATGATGGAAGCGTCTTCCGCGCGACCAGCGTCGATCAACGCATCGAGCATTTCGCGCAAAGACGCTTCGGAGGCCAAGGCCTTCGCCGACGCCTCGATCATGTCGTCGAGCGCGCTGATGTTCGGCTGCGTGTAGTCGCGCAGGCCACGATCTTCATCGTAGACGACATGCTCGAGCGTCGGCAGGCGCTCGGCGATCGACAGCAGCTTGTCGACCTGTTCCTGATCCTGAGCGGCCGCGACCTTCACATCCGCGTTTTCGAGAACGTAGGCGAGTTCGTCGGCGACAGCGTCGGCGTAGACCGGCACGGGCGTGGCGCGCAGCATCTGCGCGGCGCAGAGCGTCCAGTAGAGCAGCGGTCGGTTGGCGCCGACGATGGCGACCTTGTCGCCTTCGGCCACGCCGAGCTTCTTCAGCCCGACCGCGATCGCGCGCACCTGATCGTAGACTTGCGTCCACGTCCATGTCTGCCAGATACCGCGATCCTTGTGGCGGAACGCCGGGCGGTCGCCGCGCACGCGCGCATGCAGCCGCAACAGCTTCGGAAACGTGTCCTCCGCCGCGCCGCGTCCAGGCTCGTGCTGGCCAGTCGCCACTCCCTGCTCCCTCCGGCGCCGTTACGGCGCTCTTTCATTCGGCCGGGCGCCTCATCCGCTCCGGCGGCGCAACATTCGCAATGCGCATAGCTGATGGCAAGCGCGCGCTTGACTGCGCAACCGCCATTTGTCAGTTACCGTGCGCCCCGGAGTCTCCGGCGGCTCCCCCTACTTTCGTCTAGCTTTCCCGACCGCCGGCCGCATTCACTCGCCGTAGCGGCTGAGCGCCGTCAGATCGAGCGGTTTGAGCGCGGCGGATTGAATGCGCAACAGACCTTCCGCCTCCAGTATCTGCAGCGCGCGATTGGCGACCTGTCGCGACACGCCCGCGATCAGCCCGAGTTCTTCCTGGCTAATGTCGAGCGACGGCCCGATGTTGGGATTGAGCACCGGATTGAACAGCCATGCGACGACGCGGGAAACCCGCGCCACGCCGTCCAACATGCGGTCGTGTTCGACCAGCGCGATGAACTGGCCGAGCCGTTCGTTGAACTGTCGCACGAGAAACCGATTGAAGCCGACCGAATTTTCGAACAGCCAGTTGAAGGTCGTACGGTTCATCAGCGCGAGCCGCGTCTCGCGCAATGTCACGAGATCGTATTGCCGCCGCTCGGCCTTCAGCATCGAGCCCTCGCCGAACCACATGCCGGCCGGCATGCCCGCGAGACTGACCGCCTTGCCTGTCGAAGAAACCGAGGAAATCTTCACCAGCCCTGAGATCACGCCGGTCCAATAGTCGAAAGCGTCGCCGCGATGCACGATCGTCGCGCCCGGGGCCCACGTCTTCTCGACGAGGCCGCGGCAGGCGCGTTCGATTTCCGCCTCGGTCAGCTCGCGCGCCCAGAAGGCGATGGCGCGCAGCCGGTCCGGGGTCATGGCGCAGGGTCCGGTCGCATGGGCGCGCATATTGTCTTGGCGGCAGCTTGCGCTCAAGCCTTGGCGCACTGGCGGTATCGCCAGCGCGCGCCCTTGCCGAACATGGCGTGAAGGATATTTCTGCGCTGCAGGGTCGCGCAGACCGCCTGCCTGAGAGGAAAGACATGATCCCTTCCCGTCGAGATCTGGTGGCCGGCGCGGGCGCCGCGGCCTTTGCAGCTCTTCCCGGCGCGCCTGCCCACGCCTTCGCGCCGCAGGTCGGCAAGCAGAACGCCAGCTTCTACCGCTACAAGCTCGGCGCCTTCGAGATCACCGCCGTCGCCGACGGTTCGGCGACCTTTCCGCTCGCCGAAGGTTTCGTGAAAAACGTCGGCAAGGACGAGGTCAACAAGGCGCTGGAGGCGGCCAACCTGCCGAAGGACCAGGTGACCATCGTCTTCACGCCGATCGTCGTCAACACGGGAGCGAAGCTCGTGGTGATCGACACCGGCTATGGCCCCGCCGCGCTGGAAAAGAGCGGCGGCAAGAACGGCCAGTTCCATTCCAACCTCGCCGCAGCGGGCGTCGATCGCGCAAATGTCGACGCCGTCGTCATTTCACATTTCCACGGCGATCACATCAACGGGCTCGTGACCGCCGACGGCAAGCCCGCCTTCGCCAACGCCGAAATTCTCGTGCCCGCGCCGGAATGGAAATTCTGGATGGACGACGGCAACATGAGCCGCGCGCCCGAAGGCGCCAGGCCCGGCTTCCAGAATGCGCGCCGCGTGTTCGAGGCGCTGGGAAACAAGGTCACGCAATACGAGCCGGGGAAGGACGTCGTGCCTGGCATTCAGGCCATCGCCACGCACGGCCACACGCCGGGCCACGTTTCGCTGGCCGTGGCGTCAGGGTCGGATTCGATGCTGGTGACCTGCGATCTCACCAACCGCCCCGAACTGTTTCTCGCCAATCCCGGCTGGCATCTGATGTACGACATGGACGCCGCCATGGCCGAAGCCACGCGCCGCCGCATGTTCGACATGGCGGTGGCGGACAAGATGCGCGTGCAGGGCTTCCACTATCCCTTCCCCGCGAACGGCCGGATCGAGAAGACGGACGCGGGCTACCGGTTCGCGCCGACGCCTTGGGCGGCTTCACTCTGAGCGCGCCTTACGCCGTCGCCGGCTCTCTCCGGCGGCGGCGGAATGGCGCGCCGAGCAGGCGCAGAAAGCCGTAGCCGGCAAGCGCGCCTGCGCCAGCCGTCGCAAACCCTTCGCCTGTCGTGGGCACGGCCGGCTCATAGTCGCCCCACGCGCGGCGCGCGATACCGGAATCGTAGGATTGCGCGAAGGCGACGAGCCGCGCGAACGGGCCGGCCTCCTGCATGCGCGCCTTTTGATCCGCCAGCTTCTCGCGTCGCGCCATCGTCTGTTCGATCGACCGGCCGCGCTCGCGCACGAGCTGGTCGCCGCTCGCCTCGAGCTGCGCGATCGCGCTCTTGGGATCGAGACCGGCCGCACGCGATTCAGCCGCGAACTGGTCGACAAGCGTCGTGAGTTCGTCCAGCGCGCCGCCGAGACGCTGGCGATATTGCTGCGCGAATTCCGGAATCTGCGAGGCGATGGCGCCGCACAGGAGCGCGAAGCCGAGCGCAAGCCGGCGCAGGATCATTGGCTCCAGTCCCTCTTCGAGCGGCAGCTGCGCAGCTAGCGCGCCGATCACATGAACAATCGTGACTGGATATAGCGCAGCGGCCGGCCGTCGATCAGCCCGAGACCCACGGCGATGAAGCCGAGGCCCGCGAAATTGCGCGGCTCGAGCCTTTCGCCGAGGAAGATGGCGCTGACGACGAAAGCCGTGACGGGCACGAGAAGCGTCACCAGAAGCGCGTTGGTGGCGCCCGCGCGCCCGAGGATGCGGAAGAACAGGATGAAGCCCAAACCCGTGGAAACGACGCCGATCGCCAGCACACTGGCGATCTGCGCTGCGCTCGGCGCCGGCAGCGTCCAGGGCTGTTCGATGACGAGCGCGACCGGCGTGAAGACGAGCGAGGCGGCCGCGAGCTGGCCGTGCGCGCTCTGCAGCGGCGTGATCCCGAGCCGCGTGTACGAGCGCGACACGACGCCGCCGACCGCATAGGCGCAGGCGGCCGCCAGCAATGCCAGTTCCGGCAGGACGCCGCTCGCGCCATGTCCGAGCGCGCGCGGGCCGATCAGAATCGCCACGCCGAAAAAGCCGCAGACCACGCCAGCGAGCCGGTTGGCGCGCAACCTTTCGTCGGCGAGAAAGAAATGCGCCAGCACGACGGAGAAAAGCGGCGTCGCGGCGTTGATGATGGCCGCCAGCGACGAGGTCAGGCTCTGTTGCGCCCAGACCGACAGCGACCACGGCACGGCCATGTTGAGCGCGCCTGTGACCAAGAACGCCATCCAAATCTTCACGCCGCGCGGCAGGCGCTGACCCGAGATGAAGAGCAGCGGCGTCAGCGTAAGGACGGCGATTATGATGCGCAGCGTGACGAGCGTCAGCGGCGTGACGCCGCCGACGGCGATCTTCACCAGCGGGAAGGAGCAGCCCCACATCACCGACAGCAGGACGAGCATGCCCCATGTGCGCAGCGACATGGCGGTCTCGACGGCAGGCGTTTTGGGGGATGCGGACATGCGGGCTCCGAGCGTGCGCGTAATGTAGTGGACCAACGCGGCCTGGGCGATCCGGTTTCGATGATGGGCGGTATGCGGCCGGCTCGTTTCGCCTTGCGCCAGACGGCACACGCGAAGCGCTGGAACCGCCGGCTTCCGGCCGGCAAAATGACGCTGCGACTGTCGCAGGAAGCCGGCTGGACGCCGGCGGTCCCGGCTATGCGCTACGCTGGCAGGTCCAGCACGCCCGCAGCGCCGCCCTTCGTGCCGAACGCCAGCCGCCGCCCCTGCGCGTCCCACGCCAATGCCGTCACCGCATCGTTCGAGTCGCGCTCGCCGCGCACGAAAATCTCGGAGGCGTCAGTCAGCCGCACCAGCAGCACCCAGCCGTCCTCGTAGCCGATGGCGAGCACCATATTGGTCGGATGAAACGCCACACGCGACACGCGGCGCGTGCGCACGCCGCATTCGCGCGGACCGCGGCCCATCGGCCCGTCCTTGGTCTCGAACGGCCAGACGACGCAGGCGTCGGCGCCGGAGGTCGCCAGCCACTTGCCGTCCGGCGACCACGAGAAGGAGCGCGTTTTCGCAGGATAGCCGGACATGCGCATGTGCTTGCCGTCGGCGAGACGCCAGCCGTGCAGCATGTTCTCCTGCATCGACGTCACGAGAAAGCGCCCGTCCGGCGAAACCGTCACGTCGAGATGCGAGCCCTTCCACTCGTAGAAGGCCGGATCGCCGGCATTGGGAAACCACAGCGAGGCGCCGTTGTAATGCGCGATCGCCAGCCGGTAGCCCTTGGGTAGAAAGGCAAGGCCGCGCACGGCCGAGGGCGCATCGAAATTCTTCACCACGCCCTTGGCGTCGCGCGCGCGCACCTGCTTGCCCGCAGACCACGCCATCGCGCCGTCGGCGCGCAGTGTCAGCGCATCGATCCACTTGCCCTTCTCGTCCGCGATTCGTTCGCTGCGCCCTTCGGCGTCGGTCGCGATCAGCAGGCCATCGTCGCCGGCGGTGAAGATGCGCTTGCCGTCGCTGAGCGCGGAGAGGATCGCGCCGTCCGCATGCGCCTTGACGCGCTTCTCTTCGCCGATGCCGGCAAGCAGGATCGTCCCGTCCGCCAGCGCGAAAGCGGGCGTACGACCGAGAAAGGCCGTGGCGACGACGTTATCGCCGGCGGCGATGGGGGTGACGTGTTGTGAGACGGAGGCTTCGGACATGTGGCGTTCTTACTCCCTCTCCCCGCCTGCGGGGAGAGGGTTGGGGTGAGGGGCCGGTCGGCAAGGAGACATCGCGCCACGCCGACCGGCTCCTGATCCGGCCTTCGGCGCCTTCTCCCCGCAAACGGGGAGAAGAGATCAACCCTACGCCGCGCAGCGCATGAAACCCTCGCGGATTTCGTCTTCCTTGAGGTTGCGGCCGATGAAGACGATGCGGC
>JASGFP010000036.1:0-32100 GCA_047605445.1 Rhodoblastus sp. | reverse complement strand
CTCGAATTTAACACCGACGATCTCGCCCCGCGTGACGTCGCCGTGGCCCGCGTCCGGCGGCGGCGCGACGCCCGGCAAGCAGTCGCGGCTGCGCGGCGGAAACCTCAACATCCAGCACGCCCATTTCCATGGCGTCCAGGACGCCGCGGGCCTGCATCGCGAACTCGCCGGCCTGTCGCGCCAAGCGCGCGGCCGTCGCGACGATGCGCTCCACGATGTCGACACCGGAGGCTACGCATGAGCCAGCCGCTGGCGATGATCGGCGAGGCGGTGCTCGAAGTGATCGGCCTCAACCCGCAGGGGATCGACGAGGACGGCGCGGCGACCTGGGCGGGCCTTGCCGTCTTCGACGACGAGATGTTCTGGCAGGCGACGGCCGGCGGCGAAAAGACGATCACGCTGCGGCTCGCCTGCCGCCCGCATGTGACGGGCGGCCTCGACCAATACGAGGCGCTGAAGCGCGTGCGCGATGCGCGCAAGCCCGTCGACTTTCTTCGCATGATCGGCGCGGCCGCCGAATATCAGGGCCGCGTCGGCGTGCGGCGCGTCGGCCGGCAGGAGCGCAAGCTCGCGCCGGACGGGCGCGGCTGGCAGCAGGAATTCAACTGCGAGCTGATCGTGCTCGGCCGCAACAGCGAAAGGGGCGGCTTTTGACGCAGCGCGTGACGATCGACGAGCCGCTGCGGCTCGACATTCTCGCCCACGACACGATGGGCACGGAGCAGAAGGGCTGTTTCGAGGCGCTGCTCGCCGCCAATCCGGGTCTTGCCGACCAGGGGCCGTTCGCGCTCGCGCCGCAGACGATCGTCGTGCCCGAGGCCCCGACGATCGCCGCGACGCCCGCCGTCAACCCATGGGAGTGAGATCGTGGCGCCCGTCCTGCAAATCCTCAATTCAGGCGGCAAGGACATCGTGCCCAAGCTCGACGGCTGGTGGCTGAGCTGCTCCGTGACCGAGCACGAGGACGGCAAGAGCGATTCCGCGTCGATCGAGTGCGTCGGGCCGCCCGCTGTTTTCGGCCTGCCGGCCGAGGGCGACGAATTCACGATCCTGATGGGCTGGGAGGAGGACGGCGGCCCGGTCGAACAGGGGCGCTTCTCGATGCAGAAGCCGCGCATGTACGGCAGCCCGGGCAACGGCCATCGCATCGCGCTCCAGTTTCGCGCCGCCGACTACAAGGACAAGCACAAGCACCAGATCAACAAGCACTATGACGAGGGAAAGACGCTCGGCGAGATCGTGCGCGACCAGGCCAAGGCGATGGGGCTCGACGGCGTCGTCGATCCCGAACTCGACAAGATCAAGCTGCCCTACCAGTTGATCTGGCAGCAGAGCCGGATCGACTATCTCGGCGAGCTGGTCGAGCGCTATGGCGGGTCGATGAAGCCCATGCAGGGCAAGCTGCTCGTGCAGAAGCGCGGCGCGGGCAAGAGCGCGTCGGGCCTCGACCTCGCGCCGATCGAAATCCCGCGTCACATCTGCTCGGACTACGACTTCGAGATCGACCCGCGCAGCCAAGCCAGGAAGATCGCCGCGCAATGGCTCGACCCCAAGAGCGGCAAGCGCAAATTCGAGACGCAGGACACCGATCGCGACGGCGGGGTGTTTGTGCTGCCCCATCCCTATCGGTCGCAGGATGAGGCGCAGCAGGCCGCCAAGAGCGAGGCGACGGAGCGCGACAACAGGTCTGGCACGGGCCGATGCACGCATCCCGGCATGCCGAAGGCGCGCGCCGGCGCGCCGGTCATGATCTCGGAATTCGGTTGGCCGGTCGACGGCAAGTGGAAGGCGACGACGCTTACCAAGCGCATGGACGCCTCGGGCGGCTTCATCCAGACGACGGAGGTGAAGGCGGGCGCCGACAACAAGACGAAGAAAACGGGCGGAGGGACATCGTCGGGCGGGTCGTCGTCGGGCGGGACGCAGGAGGCCGGGGCGATCCCGCCGCAGGCGGTGGCGTGATGGCGACGGGCGAGAAGGAACGGCTGATCGCGAAGATCAAGGCGCTGAGGGCGAAGACGCGCGCCGCTGGCGCGACCGAGGCCGAGGCGCTGGCGGCCGCGGCGAAGGCGGCCGAGCTGATGCGCGAGCACAAGATCGGCGCGGAAGATCTCGAATTTGTCGAAGAGCGGCGAAAACAGAAGGAGAGCCGCCCGACCTGGCGGACGCCCCTGACGTCCGTGATCGCCTATGTGACGAACTGCGGCGCCATCGTCATCCATGAGGGATCGTGCGCCTCTCTCGTGTTCGTCGGCCGCGAGCCTGGCCCGCAGATCGCCGGCTACCTGCGCGACGTCTGCTTCCGCGCGGTCGAGCGCGCGCAGCGCGCCTTCAAGACGAGCGCGTTCTATAGCCGGCGCCGGGGCCTCGGCTCGAAGCGGGCAGCGGTCCAGGACTTCACCGACGCGATGGTCTCGCGCCTTTGCGTGCGCCTGCTCGAACTCTTCGCCGACGTAAGGGACGATGCTGCCCGCGCCGCCGCCCGCGCGCTGGTGAACGTCCGCTGGCCGGGCAACGAGGTGATCCATCGACCGGACCGCAAGGAGCGTCATTCCGAGGCGGGCTGGGAGGGTTGGAAAGCCGGTGGCGACGTGTCTCTCAACCGTGGCGTCGGCGCGGCGGCAGGGCCGGCGCTGATAGGGGGCGCCTGATGATCGCCGACAGCTCTCTGACCGAATCGCCTCGCGAAGCATGCGCTGCCGCCCTTGGCGACGGGACAATGTCCCGTGTCCGCGAATCGGCGTCGGCGACAGGTTTGGGGGAAGGGTTCCCCTCATCCGTCACTCTCGCTTCTGAAAGGGTGGCGGGGTCCGGGTGACCCCGGACGCGGGCTCAGTTTGGCGACCAACCCGCGCAGCGCACGTAGACCGAAACGCCACCCCGCCCCGCCGTCGACGGCAGGCGGACAGGGCACGATTCGGGATAGAGAGTCGATGGACACCAGCAATTTCCGCGAGGTCGAGCCCTGCCGGCCAGCGGCGGGCTATATAGGCGGCAAGAAGCAACTCGCGCGCCTCCTCATCGAGCGGATAGAGGCGACGCCGCACAATCTCTACGGCGAGCCGTTCGTCGGCATGGGCGGGGTGTTCCTGCGCCGCCGGCGGGCGCCGCGGGTCGAGGTCATCAACGACCGCTCACGCGATGTGGCGACATTTTTCCGCGTGCTCCAGCGCCACTACCAAGCGTTCATGGACATGCTCAAATGGCAGCTGACGAGCCGCGCGGAATTCGACCGGCTCCGGGCAACTGATCCCGACACACTGACCGATCTGGAGAGGGCCGCGCGGTTCCTCTACCTTCAGCGTCTGGCCTTCGGCGGCAAGGTCGCCGGCCGCAATTTCGGCGTCCAGACGACGGGGCCGGCCCGGTTCGACACGGCCAAGCTCGGCCTTCAGCTGGAGGCGATCCACGAGCGCCTCGCCGGCGTGACGATCGAGTGCCTGGACTGGCGCGTGTTTTTCCAGCGATGGGACCGCCCCGACGCGCTCTTTTTCGTCGATCCGCCCTACCTCGGCTCCGAGCATTTCTACGGTCGCGACCTGTTTCCGCCGGCCGACCATGTCGCCTTGGCGGCCGTTTTAAGGGGCCTTAAAGGGCGCTTCATCCTGACCATGAGCGACACGCCGGAGGCGCGCGCGATCTATGGCGGGTTCGCGGTCGAGACGGCGGATTTGACCTATTCGGTGCGGGGTGGCGACAGGACGACGGCGGCGCGGGAGATCATTGTGACGGGTTCAAGCCGCCTCGCTCCGGCCGCCCCTGATTAGCCGAAGCGTCGTCGGCGGGTCATCGGGCGGGGGCGGCGTCGGGCCTCGCAGGTCGGGAAACCGGGCGCCGCAGCTCGGCAGACGCGGGTGTCGCGGCCGGACGCCCCGCCATTTGCAGTCGCCAGCGAGCATGTCGAGCACCTCGGCCATCGGGCAATTGGCTCCATAGCGGTCGGCCAGGCGCGCAAGCCGGTAGCGGCCCCGCCGCGAGCAGAGGGTGCAGTCGAGACGCACGACGACATAGGGATAGGTGGCCAGGGTCTCCGCCATGGCCGGAACACAAGCAGAACGGATTTGGAGAGTCCAGAGCGGGCGGAGCCAGCCGGGTCGAGCTACCGGGTCACCCACGAGGTGGTGTCATTTGATCTTGCGCGAAATGCCAAGTGAAATTGCGCGCTACATCACATCCCCACGATCGGGGCGTCTCCGCCGAGCGCGCGATCCGGCGTCTCGTCCTTCCAGCGCACCGAGCCCACCGGCCGTTCCAACATCCGGCGAATACGGACGGGTTCGGGACCGATGTGAAACTCCAGCGCGCGCAGATGCAGCGCGCGTTCGGCGTCGGTCGGGCGGTTGCGCTGCCTGAGATAATCGAGCCATGTCGGGCAATGATAGCGCTCGGTCCACAGTTCCGGATCGGCGATGTCCCGCGCGATCGACCAGCCATAGGCGCCGTTGCGCTGGCGCGACGACTGCACCTGCTGCATCAGCGCGTAGAACAGCCGCGCCTGTTTCGGCTCGACGCGGTATTCGATCTCGACGACGATCGGGCCGCTGCGCGCAGTCAGTTGAAGCCTGACCTCGGGATCTTCGAGCGCCTCGCGCGGCTCTTCCGTCGGACCCTTGACGTGTGGCATCCGCATCCACAGGCCAAGGACCGCCGAAAGCGCGAGCAGGAGGCCTGCAATCAGCAGGGCATTCGACACGCCGGCGAATTTCGCAGTCGATCCCCACAGCCAGGCGCCGACCGCGACGCCGCCGGAAATCGAGGCCTGAAAGGCGGCGAGCGCGCGTCCTGACACCCAGCGCGGCGCGACGAGCTGGATGCCGACGTTGAACAGCGTGACCGACGCCGTCCAGCCAGCGCCGACGACGAGAAGCGCGAGCCCGGAGACGATCTTGGAATGGCTGATGGCGACGATGGCGACGCCGACGCCCATCGCCAGGGCCGAAAGCCTGATCGCCCGTTCGGCGCCAAGCTGCGACGAAAGGTTCGACACATTGAGCGCGCCGGCCACGGCGCCGACGCCGAAGGCGCCGAGCATGATGCCGAAATCGCGCGCATCGCCATTCAGCAGATCGCGTGCGACGACCGGCATGAGCGCGAGAATCGATCCGCCGAGCACGCCCGTCGTCATCGTGCGGACGAGCACGATGCGGATCGGTGCCGAATAGGCGATATAGCGGACGCCGGACACGACGGCGCGGCCGATGCGTTCGGGCGGCAGCCGCGAGGCGATTCTTTCGCGCCGCCACAGGAACAGCACGATCATCAGCGGGACGTAGAACAACGCATTGTTGGCGAAGGCGGCGGTGGCGCCGAAAGCCGCGACGATTGCGCCGCCGATGGCGGGGCCGAAGCTGCGCGCGAGATTCCAGCTTATGCCGTTGAGCGCGACGGCGGAGGACAGATCGTCGGCCGGCACCTGCTCGCTGACCGAGGCCTGCCACGACGGGCCCATCAGCGCCATGCCGCAGCCGATGAGAAAGCCGAAGGCGAGCAGCGTGGCCGGCGTCAGCACGCCGAGCCAGGACAGAAGCGTCATCGCCGACGCGCCGGTGAAGGAAATCGTCAGCGCGATCAGGCTGACGACGCGCCGGTCGAACATGTCGGCGGCCGCGCCCGCCGGCGCGGAAATGAGCGCAACCGGCAACATGAGGCTCGCCTGAACCAGCGCCACCATTTCCGGCGAATTGGTCATTTCCGTCATCGCCCAGGCGGCGCCGACGCCCATGACCATCAGGCCGAGATTGGACGTGAGGCTGGCCAGCCAGATGCGGCGGAACAGGGAGTGGCTGAGCGGCGAGAAAATACTGTGGCGCGCGGGCGGCGCGCCTTCCGTCGTTTTATCGGTCATCGACCGTGGAGCTTCCGGTTGGCGGTAGCTGCGAATTTAGCGCAAGGTCGCGTCCGGTCGATAGCCGCGCGGCGATTCAACTGCGTCCGATCTGCAAAGCCTTTTCACTCTGGCTCTTCAGCGCGCCGGCGATCTTGTCCTGCAGCGGCGCCAGATACCACGGCAGGCTCAATTCCACGCGCACCGCGTCCTCGAAGACATCGAGACCGGCGGTGATGCGCTGGTGGAGCGCGACCAGATGCAGATCGGCGTGATTGGCCTTCCACTGCGCGTCAAATGAGGAAAAAACGCCCGAGAGTTCGGATTTCCCCCGCTCCAGCCCCTGCGCGAGACGGCGCTGCGCCTCTGCGGCGCCGAGGCGATGGGAGACGGTGACGACGATCGGCTGGGCCAAGGCTTTCCTCCTGCGAAGCCCTGACATGGGGGCGCGAAAGCCCCGTGTCCAGCACGGCAGGGCGGGCTGCTTGCCGATGCGGCCCAAAACGGCCATGTTCGCAAGAGATTCTGCGCCTGCGTCGGCCTCATCGGGCGCCGCATTCCCGCGCCCCGGACGCCTATCGAAAGAGCCTCGCTTGCCTTCTCCTGCTCCGTTTTCGTCGTTCGCGCCGCGCGCGCTGAGGACATTCGCCGCCGCCGGCTGCGCCCTGATCGCGCTATGGACGAGCCAGGCCGTCGCCGCGCGCGAAAGCGTCGCCGTTTCAACGCCTTTCGAAGTCGGAGAGAGCCCGGCCGGCAATTATCTGGCGGCGCTGGTCGCCGGCGCCGAACGCGACACGCTTGCGGCCTCCACCTATTTCCGCGAGGCGCTGCGCGCCGATCCCAACAACGCCGAACTCGCCGAACGCGCCTTCGTCGCCTCGCTGGCGAACGGCAACATGCCGGAAGCTTTCGGGCTCGCCGACCGGCTGCTGCGCGCCAATCCGGCCAACGGGCTCGCCAATCTGGCGCTGGGCGTGCGCGCGATCGAGCAGAAGAAGTGGCAGACGGCCCGCAATTATCTCGCCAAGGGCGGCTCCGGCCGCCAGCGCGATCTCACCGCGACGCTGCTGACCGCGTGGAGCTTTGTCGGCTCCAATCAAAGCGCCAAGGCGCTGCCGCTGGTCGACAAGCTGCGCGACGAGGCCTTCGGGGTGTTCCGCGACTATCACGCCGCGCTGATCGCCGATGTCTCCGGCAAGACGGATGAGGCGCGCAAGCGGTTCGAGAGCGTCTACGCCACCGACAAGAACACGCTGCGCCTGATCGACGCCTATGCGCGCTTCCTGTCGAAACAGGGCGACCGCGAGGGCGCGATCAAGGTCTACAGCGCCTTCGACCAGATCGTGCCGCGCCATCCGATCGTGACCGCCGCGCTCGCCGACCTCAACGCCGGCAAGACGCTCGAACCGTTCGTGCGCAACGCCAAACAGGGCGCGGCCGAGCTTCTCTACGGGCTCGGCGCCGTCGGCGGACGGCAGGGCGACGAACTCGCCGCCATGATTTATCTGCGACTGTCGCTCTATCTCGAACCGGACAATGGTCTGGCGCTCGTCACGCTGGCCGACGTCTACGAACGGCTCAAGCAGAACGAGCAGGCGATCGACGCCTACGATTCCGTCTCCGAGAAATCGCCGCTGCGCGTGAACGCCGACATCCAGATCGGGCTCCTGCTCGAGACGATGGACAAGAAGGACGAGGCGACGAAGATCCTGACCGATCTCGTCAAGGAGCATCCCAACGACGCGGAGGCGCAGACCGCGCTCGGCAACCTGCTGCGCTCACGCAAGGATTTCAACGGCGCGATCGAGGCCTACACCAAGGCGATTTCGCTGTCGAAGGGGCCGGAGAAGGCGCTGTGGTCGCTCTATTACTATCGCGGCATCGCCTATGAGCGGGCCAAGACATGGCCGCCCGCCGAAGCCGATTTCAAGAAGGCGCTGGAGCTTTTCCCCGAGCAGCCGCTGGTGCTGAACTATCTCGGCTACTCCTGGGTCGACAAGAACCTGAACCTCGACGAAGCCTTCAAGATGCTGCGCCGCGCGGTCGAGCTGCGGCCGCAGGACGGCTATATCGTCGACAGCCTCGGCTGGGCGCATTATCGCCTGGGCCGATACGACGAGGCGGTGAAGGATCTCGAACGCGCCGTCGATCTGAAGCCGAGCGATCCCGTCATCAACGATCATCTGGGCGACGCCTACTGGCGCGTGGGCCGCAAGCTCGAAGCGCAGTTCCAGTGGAACCATGCGCGCGACCTCAAGCCCGAGCCGGAAGACCTCGAGAACATTCTCAAGAAGATCAAGAGCGGCATCATCGACGAGAAATCGGAAGCCGCCGACGCCGGCAAGAAGAACGGCGGTTAAGTCGGAATCCGATGACGGCGGTCATTGCGAGCGAAGCGAAGCAATCCATCCCCGGCTCTTGCCCTTGTGGCGGAGATGGATTGCCGCGTCGCCTCCGGCTCCCCGCAATGACGGGATAAGGCGTTCACGCATGTACATCCCGCCCCACTTCGAAATGAAGGATCGCGCCGCGCAATATGAGCTCGTCCGCGGGCGTCCGTTCGGTCTGCTGGTGACGAACGGGCCGGGCGGCCTCATGGCCAATCCCGCGCCTTTCCTGCTCGATGAGAAAGCTGGCGTCCTGCGCGCGCATCTGGCGCGCGCCAATCCGCAATGGCGTGAGGCCGATGGCGCGCGCGAGGCGCTCGTCGTGTTCCAGGACGTCGACGCCTATGTGACGCCCGGCTGGTATGCGACCAAGCGCGAGAGCGGCAAGGTCGTGCCGACGTGGAATTATTCGGCCGTGCATGTGTATGGCGCGTTACGCGCAGTGGACGACCGCGACTGGCTACGCACGCTCGTCGGCGACCTGACGGATGCGCATGAGACGCCGCGCACGTCGCCGTGGAAAGTGGAGGACGCGCCGTCCGACTACATCGACGTCATGCTGCGCGGCATCGTCGGAATCGAAGTGCAGATCGCGCGCATCGAGGGCAAGGCCAAGCTGTCGCAGAACCGGTCGGCGCTGGATATTGCGGGAGTCGTGGAAGGCCTGCGCGCCGACGGTGGCGAGGTCGATCTGCGCATGGCGACGCAGATCGAAGGCGCGACGAAACCGTGACCGAGATCCTGACGGCGCGCGCGCCGGCGAAAATCAATCTGACGCTGCATGTGCAAGGTCGCCGCGCCGACGGCTATCACGAATTGCAGAGCCTGGTGGCCTTCGCCGGCGTCTGCGATCATCTCACGCTGACGCCGGGGGACACGCTCGCGCTGGCAGTCAGCGGGCCGACCGCGCAGGCTGCGGGCGAGAACGACGACAATCTGGTGCTGCGCGCTGCGCGCAATCTTTCCGCGCGTGTGGAAGGTCTGAAGGTAGGCGCCTTCGCGCTGACAAAATATCTGCCTGTCGCAGCAGGCGTCGGCGGCGGCTCGTCGGATGCGGCGGCGGCGCTGCGGCTGCTGGCGCGGCTGAACGGCATGGCGCTCCACGATGCGCGCCTGATCGACGCCGCCCGCGCGACGGGCGCAGATGTGCCCGTCTGTCTCGATCCCGCCGCGCGCATGATGACGGGCGCAGGCGAAACGCTGGGAGCGAAGCTTTCCCTGCCCCCGCTGCCGGCCGTGCTGGTCAATCCCCGCATTCCCGTCGAAACGCGCGCGGTGTTTGCGGAACTCGGATTGAAGCCCGGCCAGTCCTACGGCTTCGGCAAGCATCCGGTGATCGAGACCAGCGGCAGCGCGGATGCGCTGCTGTCAGCGCTGAAGAAGGGCCGCAACGATCTCGAAGATCCCGCCGGCGTTCTCGCGCGCGAAATCGTCGCGGTGCTTGCGGTTCTCGGCGCCGCGCGAGGCGCAAAGCTCGCGCGCATGTCGGGTTCGGGCGCAACCTGTTTCGCAATCTTCGGCGACCGCCATCAGGCCGCCCGCGCCGCGCGCGTCATCCGCCGCGATCATCCGAACTGGTGGACGAGAGCGACGCTGCTGCGGTGAGGCGGCGCAATTCGATCTGCGAAAACAGCGTACCGCTCGTCGAATTGCCCTATCAACGCCAACCATATTGCGCTCACGGCGTTTTCCGGTCAGGTAAAGATCGAGGATGATGGAACAAATATAAACTGCCGTAGACAGTTTACATATAAACGAATATAGACGCCCAGCGCGCAATCAGAGGATCGTCATGGCCGAGGCTCAGGAACTCCCGCCCCGCGAGGGCATGGATTACGACGTCGTGATCGTGGGCGCAGGGCCTGCGGGGCTCGCCGCTGCGATCCGCCTGAAGCAGCTTTCGCCCGACGCGACCGTTGTCGTGGTGGAAAAGGGCTCCGAGGTCGGCGCGCATATCCTGTCCGGCGTGGTGGTCGATCCCATCGGCCTCGACAGGCTCTTCCCCGACTGGCGCGAGGAGGCCGACCGGCCGCTGACGGTGGAAGTGCACGAGGACAAGTTCTTCTTCCTCGGCCCGAAGGGCGCGCTGCGCCTGCCGAATTTCGCCATGCCGAAACTGCTCGACAATCACGGCAAATATGTCGGCTCGCTCGGCAATGTCTGCCGCTGGATGGCGGCCAAGGCCGAGGCGCTCGGCGTCGAAATCTATCCGGGCTTCGCGGCCTCGGAAATTCTCTACGACGACAAGGGCGCGGTGGTCGGCATTGCGACCGGCGACATGGGCGTTTCGCGCGAAGGCGAAATGAAGGCCTCGTTCACGCGCGGCATGGAATTGCGCGGCCGCTACACCTTGTTCGCGGAAGGCGCGCGCGGCTCGCTGACCAAGGGCCTGCTGGCGAAATATAAACTCACCGATGGCCGCGACTTCCAGAAGTTCGGCATCGGCATCAAGGAATTGTGGCAGATCGACCCCGCCAAGCACCGCGCGGGCGCGATCCAGCACACGTTCGGCTGGCCGCTGAACATGAGCACCGGCGGCGGTTCGTTCCTCTATCACATCGAGGACAATCAGGTGGTCGTCGGCTTCGTCGTCCATCTCAACTACGACAATCCGACGCTGTCGCCGTTCGACGAGTTCCAGCGGTTCAAGCATCATCCGCTGGTCGCCGAAGTGCTGAGCGGCGGCAAGCGGCTTGCCTATGGCGCGCGCGCGATCACCGAGGGCGGCTATCAATCGGTGCCGAAGCTGACCTTCCCCGGCGGCGCGCTGATCGGCTGCGCGGCGGGCTTCGTCAATGTGCCGCGCATCAAGGGTTCTCACAACGCCATGCTGTCGGGCATTCTCGCCGCCGAGAAACTCGCGCCCGTGCTGGAGGCCGGCCGCTCGCACGATGAAGTCATCGAGATCGAGAACGAGTGGCGCGACAGCGACATCGGCAAGGATCTGAAGAAGGTCCGCAACGTCAAGCCGCTGTGGTCGAAGTTCGGCACGGCCATCGGCGTGGGCCTGGGCGGCCTCGACATGTGGACGAACGAACTTTTCGGCTTCTCCTTCTTCGGCACGCTGAAGCACGGCAAGCCGGACTACGCCACGCTGAAGAAGATCGACGAGGTCAAGCCGATCGTCTATCCGAAGCCCGACGGCAAATTGTCGTTCGACAAATTGTCCTCGGTGTTCCTGTCCAACACCAATCACGAGGAGGATCAGGAGGTCCATCTCGTGCTGAAGGATCCCTCGATTCCGATCCGCGTCAACCTGCCGGAATACGGCGAGCCCGCGCGGCTTTATTGCCCCGCCGGCGTCTACGAGGTGGTCTACCAGGACGAGGCGAATAGGCGCGATCCGAAGTTCGTGATCAACGCGCAGAACTGCGTGCACTGCAAGACCTGCGACATCAAGGACCCGAGCCAGAACATCAACTGGACCTGCCCCGAAGGCGGCGGCGGACCGAATTACGCGAATATGTGAGGGGCGCAGCACTGTCATTCCGGACGGCCGAAGCCCGATCCGGGCGCCAGAATGCGAAGATGCGCGGACTGGATCCCCGCTCTCCGCTTCGCTTCGGCCGGGATGACAAGACAGGACGCGACACGGGCCTGCGTTCTGCGCAACGACCCGCCTCGCCGCGCGCAATGGCTCTCGCGATCGCCCTGCCCTAGTTATGCGGCGTCCTCTCAGAGAATCGTCATGTCCGAACCCGCTTCCGCGGCCGCCGCGTCTCGCCGCTTTCCTGTCGAACTCATCATCGCGGCCGGCTGCGCCATCGCCATCCTGAGCTTCGGGCCGCGCTCGGCCATCGGCGCCTTCCAGCGCGACGTGCTGGTCGACAACGGCTGGACGCGCGACGTGTTCTCGCTCGCCATCGCCTTGCAGAACCTGCTGTGGGGTCTTGGGCAGCCGCTCGCGGGCGGTTTCGCCGACCGGTTCGGCGCGCCGCGCGTCCTCATCGTCGGCGCCCTGCTCTACGCCGCCGGCCTCGTCATCATGGGCCTGTCCACGACGCCGCTCATGTTCGGTCTCTCGGCCGGCGTGCTGATCGGGCTCGGCCTGTCGGGCGCATCCTTCAATCTCGTGCTCGGCGCCTTCGGCCGCCTCGTGCCGGAGAACATGCGCTCGATGGCCTTCGGCTTCGGCACGGCGGCGGGTTCGCTCGGCCAGTTCCTGTTCGCGCCGCTCGCGGTGGCGCTCATCCAGAATTTCGACTGGCGCCACACGTCCTTCATCTTCGCCGCGATGATGATGGCGATCGCGCCGCTCTCGTTCCTGCTGGCCTATCCACGGACACCCGCGCCCGCCGCCGACGCCGCGCCCGCGCCCACCATCGGGCAGGCCATTGCGCAGGCCTTCACGCATCGCTCCTACGTCCTTCTGGTGACAGGCTATTTCACCTGCGGCTTCCAACTCGCCTTCATCACCACGCATTTCCAGATCTATCTCACCGACAAGGGCCTCGATCCGCGCGTCGGCGGCTGGGCCTTCGCGATGATCGGCATTTTCAACATGGTGGGCTCGCTGGCGTCGGGCTGGTTCGGCACGCGCATGCCGCGGCGATATATTCTGGCCTTCATCTATTTCGCGCGGGCGGCTGCGACGCTGGTCTTTCTGCTCGTCCCTGCCTCGCCCGCTTCGGCGCTGATCTTCGGCGCGGTGACGGGGCTGCTCTGGCTCTCGACCGTGCCGCCGACGTCGTCGCTCGTCGGCATCATGTTCGGGCAGCGCAATTTCGCGATGCTCTACGGCTTCACCTTCGTCAGCCACCAGATCGGCGGCTTTCTCGGCGCGTTGCTCGGCGGCACGATCTACGAGGCGATGGGCTCCTATACGCCGGTGTGGATTCTCTCGATTTTCTTCGGGCTCGCGTCCGCGCTCATCAACCTGCCGATCGAGGAAAGGCCCGCCACGCCCAAGGTTGTGGCGGCCTGACTTCGCGCCTAAGACTGCCGATCAAGAAATTCAGACCAGTCCCGGGAGGGGAAACGCGTGAGCACGTTCAAGGCCATCCGCATCGAGAAGGACGACAAGGGCTATCGCGCCGGATTGAGCGATTTTTCAGACGCAGAACTGATGGAGGGCGACGTCACGGTCGTCGTCTCGCATTCCTGCGTCAACTACAAGGACGGCCTCGCCATCACTGGCAAGTCGCCGGTCGTGCGCCGCTTTCCGATGATCCCCGGCATCGATTTCGCCGGCGTCGTTTCGGCGTCGTCGAACCCGAATTTCAAGGAAGGCGACAAGGTCATCCTCAACGGCTGGGGCGTCGGTGAGACGCACATGGGCGGCTACGCGCAGAAGGCGCGCGTGAAAGGCGAATGGTTGACGCCGCTGCCTGCGGGCCTGTCGGCTGCCGAAGCCATGGCGATCGGCACCGCCGGCTATACCGCCATGCTCTGCGTGCTGGCGCTCGAAAAGCACGGCCTCGCGCCCGATCGCGGTCCGGCGCTGGTGACGGGCGCGGCCGGCGGCGTCGGCTCGGTCGCCATTGCGCTGCTCGCCAAGTTCGGCTGGCATGTGATCGCGTCCACCGGCCGCGCCTCGGAGGAAGTCTATCTGCGCGGCCTCGGCGCCAGCGAGATCATCGACCGCGGCGAATTGTCCGCGCCCGGCAAGCCGCTTGGCAAGGAGCGCTGGGCCGCCGCCGTCGACAGCGTCGGCTCGGTCACGCTTGCCAACGTTCTGGCGCAGACGAAATACGCCGGCGCGGTCGCGGCCTGCGGCCTTGCGCAGGGCATGGACCTGCCCGCCACCGTCGCGCCCTTCATTCTGCGCGGCGTCTCGCTGCTCGGCGTCGACAGCGTGATGGCGCCGCAAAGCCTGCGCCGCGAGGCATGGGGGCGTCTGGCGAGCGATCTCGACCGCGCCAAGCTCGCCGCCATGACCTCCACGATCAAGCTGGCCGACACGCCGCGCGTGGCGTCGGAAATTCTCGCGGGCAAGACGCGCGGCCGCGTGGTGGTCGAGATCGGCTGATCGACCGCCGCAGCCGCAAAAATCGCCCCGGCGCGGCCTAGATATGGATCAAGGACAGGGCCACATACGTAGACCCATGGTTTTCCCGACAAACGAAAGCGGGGAGTGATGAGCAGCGCATTCACACGCGAGAACGACGACAGCGAATCGATCGAGGACATCGGCGAACGCCCGGTCAGTCAGCACCGCAACCTGGTGACGCCGGAGGGTCTTGCGCAGATCGAGGCGGAGATGGAAGCCGCGCGCGTCGCGCTCGCCAAGGCCGAACACGACCGCAGCCGCCGCGCCATCGCGCTGGCCGCGCGCGACCTGAATTATTGGAGCGCGCGCCGCGCCAACGCCGAGCTGGTGCAGCCCATCGCCGACAAGGGCGAAGTGCGCTTCGGCCATACGGTCACGGTCAAGACGGCCAAGGGCAAGAAGGAAAGCTTCAAGATCGTCGGCGAGGATGAGGCGGATCCCACCAAGGGCCTGATCCCGCATGTGGCGCCGCTCGCCGTCGCGCTGATGGGCAAGGAAGTCGGCGACAAGGTCGAGGTCAAGCACGAGAAAGCCGAGATCGTCACGATCGCCTGACGGGCAATGATGGATTTGGAGCGCGCCGCACCCGCTGCGGCGCGCTTTTTCTTCGCCCGTTCGCCGCGTGCTCTCGGCCTATTCCCCCACCAGCCGCGCCTTCTCCTTCGACAGGTGCGTCCAGGCGTGGTCCATGAAGGCGCGCACGCGCGCTGCCCCCTTGAGATCGGCGTGCGTCAGCAGCCAGACGGCGTTGGTCGCCGGCGGCTTGACGCTCACACGCGTCAGATCGGGCATGTAGTCCCCCACCGAGCGCGGCAGGACCGCGAGCCCGACGCCCGCCGCCGCGGCGACCGCTGCGCCGTGCATCGAATTCACGCGCGCCACCACGCGCGCCGTCGGAACATTGCGAGAAATCCAGATCGCCGCCTCGATCTCGTCGATCGGCGGCCCGAAACCGACGTAGAGAGCGCCCGGCCCGAGCGGATCGCAGCGGGCGAATTCAGTCCCCGTCTTCCCGTAGACGCCCCACGACATCGGCCCAACCTTGCGGCCGACCAGCGTATCCGGCGGCTCCGACGTTGCGCGGATCGCCACGTCGGCGTCGCGCCGCGACAGGTTGAGGGAGGCGTTGGAGATGATGATATCCACCCGGATTTCCGGATAGGCCGCCCGGAAGGTCGCAAACATGGGCGCAAGCAGCGAGCAGAAGAGCGAATCGGTCGTGGTGACCCGCAATTCGCCGCGCGGCCGCTCGTCCTGGCCCGCGAGGCGGCGCTCGAACTCCAGCACGCCGTCCGACATGCGATTGGCGAGCGCGACCATTTCCTCGCCGGCCGACGTCGCCGCATAGCCCGCGCGCGAACGCTCGAACAAGGGACGGCCGAGATCGGCCTCGATCTGCCCCAGGCGCCGGAAGACCGTGGAATGATTGAGCCCGAGCGTTTCGGCCGCGCCGACCAGCGACCGCGAATCGGCGATGGCGCGCACCAGCCGGAAATCGTCCCAGTTCATCGTCACATCCGCTCCCGGCGCGCGTCACTCCTGACCGCCACGGCCCTCTCTGGGAGCGGCGGCGCGCGACAGACGGTCGCTGATCGCCTCGCCGAGGCCATCCTTCGGAATGGGCGCCACGGCGATCGCGGCGCAGCCTGACGCGTCGAGTTCGCGCAAACTGAAATAGAGGCGTGCAGCGGCTTCGACCAGATCGCCGCGCGACGAGAGATCGACGACCGGCGTTGCGGCGGGCCGGCCGAACCGGCCCGCGAAGTCGAGACCCGCTTCGCCCACCCGCAATTCCGTGGCGTCCAGCCGGAGACGCGCGCGCGGGGCGTAGTGCGAGGCCAGCATGCCCGGCGCCTCGACCTTTCCGGCGGCTGGAGACGCCAGCGGTCCAGCCACAGCTTCGATCGCGTCGCGCGGGACGCCGCCGGGCCGCAACAGAACCGGCGGCCCGTCGAGGCAAGCGACGATGGTCGATTCGAGCCCGACCGAGGTTGGGCCGGCGTCGAGGATGGCGTCGATACGGCCGCCGAGGTCTTCGTGGACGTGCGCCGCCGTCACGGGGCTGACGCGGCCCGAGCGATTGGCCGAGGGCGCGGCGACCGGACGGCCGACCGCCGCCAGCATGGCCTGGGCGACGGCATGATCGGGCGCGCGCAGGGCCACGGATGCAAGGCCCGCGCGTGCGAGTTCGCAGACGCTGGCGCCTTCGGCCAGCGGCAGCACAAGCGTGAGCGGACCCGGCCAGAAGGCCTTCGCCAGCCGCTCGGCGACCTCCGAGAAGCGGCCCTCGCGCCGCGCGGCGTCCAGGCCGGTCACATGGGCGATCAAAGGATTGAACGACGGACGCCCTTTGGCGGCATAAATTTTCGCCACCGCTTCCGGCGACGTGGCGTCCGCGCCGAGCCCGTAGACCGTCTCGGTAGCGAAAGCGACGAGACCGCCTGCCCGAATGACGCGCGCGGCTTCGGCGACGCCCTGCGGGTCGGGCGCTAGAATGCGAGCTGTCGTGGCTGCTGGCGGGCTCAAGGGGTCGGCGATCTGGTTTACTTATGAACGAACCTTTGGCAACCTCCGCGGCGGCCGGTGCGGGAGCCCTATCGCATATTGCGCGCGGCGCCGACATGGATTTGATGACAGAGGCGCCGGGAGGCGCGAGCGGAGAAGAAAATGACAGACGACGTCCAGCTGTCCGTCGCCGACGGCGTGATGCGGATCACGATGAACCGGCCAGCCAAGAAGAACGCGCTGACCGGCCCGATGTACGACGCCATGACGGCGGCGCTCGAACGCGCCGATTCCTCCGACGAGATTCGCGCGGTCCTGCTCGAGGGTTCGGGCGGCTCCTTCACCGCCGGCAACGATCTCGCCGACTTTCTCGCCTCCGCGACGCGCGCCGACGAGCCGCGCGCGACCTATTTCATCCGGAAGATCGCGCTGCTGGAGACGCCGATCGTGGCGGCGGTCGACGGCGTGGCGGTGGGCGTCGGAACAACGCTGCTGTTCCATTGCGACCTCGTCTACGCGACCGAGGCCGCGAAATTCCGCATGCCCTTCCTCGATCTCGGCCTGGTGCCCGAAGCCGCCTCTTCCATCCTCGCGCCACAGCGGTTCGGCATGGCCAAGGCCAGCGAATACATTCTGCTGGCAGAGCCTTTCGGCCCGCGGCAAGCCGAGGAACTCGGGCTCGTCAACGCGATCGTGGAGCCCGGCCTGCTCGGCGAAACCGCGATGGCCGCCGCGCGCAAGCTCGCGGCCAAGCCGCCGGCGGCGCTGCGCGCGGCGCGCCGCCTGATGCGGGGCGACCGCAAGGACATTGCGGCGGCGATGGATCGTGAAATGGTCGCCTTCGGCGAGGCGCTGCGGTCGGAGGACGCGAAGGCGGCCTTTACGGCCTTTCTCAACAAGGCGAAGGCCTGAGCCTCAGGCGGCGGAGAAAATCTGGTTGGCGAAGGCCTGCGGGTCGCGGCCCTCGATGAGATGGCCGCGGCTGATCAACAATTCGGTCGCGTGGAGGCGACCGCGCAGGCGGGCGGCCGACTGCGCGCAGACCTGCGCGATCTGATCGCCGCAATCGCCGGCGCCGGCGGCAGCCGCGCGCGCGATGTCGTCTGCGGCCGCGACGCCGCTTTCGGCGAGTTTCTCCACGCTCGCCTCGAACAGGGCGCGGAAGGACGGCTCGAGCCGCCCGTAGACGGCAAGGGCCTGGTCGCTGCCGGGCAGCCGCGATTGCATGAAATAGGCGCGATAGCTGGCGGGCCGCCAGGCGGCGATGTCGTCGGCAAGCTCCGGCATGGTCGGCAGAAGCTCGATCAGCATCAGGATTTCGTTGTAGACATTGAGGAAATCGTTGGCGAGGCCGGAGGCCGGATTGATCAGCGCCATGGCGCGGCTTTCCAGCGAGTCCGCCATGGCGCACTCGTAGTCGGCCTTATGATCCTCGCTCAATGACATGCTTTTCGACGCAGCCGGGACAGGCGACACTAGCAAACGATTCCATAACAACTCCTTTCCCCGACGACACATTCCGAGACTCTCATGTGCGGTCGCTACGCCATCACCCTGCCGCCCGAGGCCATGCGTCGTTTGTTCGCCTATGCCGAGCAGCCGAACTTTCCGCCCCGCTACAATGTCGCGCCGACGCAGCCGGTCCCGATCGTGCGCGCGGCGCAGGGCGTCCGCCATTTCGGGCTCGTGCGCTGGGGCTTTCTGCCGGGCTTCGTGAAAGACCCGAAGACCTTTCCGCTCATCATCAACGCGCGCGCCGAAGGCATTGAAACGAAGCCGAGTTTTCGCGCCGCGATCCGCCGGCGGCGCTGCCTGTTCATCGCCGACGGCTGGTACGAATGGCGGCGCACGACAGATGCGCGCGGCAAGCCCGTGAAGCAGCCCTTCCTGCTTCGGGCGCAAGACCGCGGGCCGCTCGCCTTCGCCGGCCTGTGGGAGACGTGGTCCGACCCGCAGGGCGGCGAAGTGGACACGGGGTGCCTCATAACGACATCGGCCAACGCAGCGACCATCGCGATCCACGACCGGATGCCGGCGATCATCGCGCCGGCGGATTTCGACCGATGGCTCGATTGCGCCGACGACCGCGCATCCCGCGTGGAGATGCTGAAGCCTGCGCCCGACGATTCAATCGAATTCTTCGAGGTGTCGTCGCAGGTGAACTCCTACAAGAGCGACGGGCCGGAGTTGCAGACGCCCGTGGCGCAGACGAACCTGCTGTGACCGGAGGAAAGCGCATGGAATTCCTGAGAACGCCCGACGTGCGTTTCACCGCCCTGCCCGGCTACGCTTTCGCGCCGCATTATCTCGACGACATCTCAGGCTATGGCGCGCTGCGCCTGCATTATCTCGACGAGGGTCCGCGCGATGCGCCCGTCGCGCTCTGCCTGCATGGGCAGCCGACCTGGAGCTATCTCTATCGCAAGATGATACCGGCCTTCCTGAAGGCCGGCATGCGCGTGGTGGCCCCCGACCTGTTCGGCTTCGGCCGGTCGGACAAGCCGGTGGATGAAAGCGTCTACACATTCGACTTCCACCGCGGCGCGCTGATCGCCTTGATCGAGCGGCTGTCGCTGACCGACGTCACGCTGGTCTGCCAGGACTGGGGCGGCCTGCTCGGTCTCACCATTCCGATGGACATGCCCGCGCGCTTCTCGAGACTGATCGCCATGAACACGACGCTCGGCACGGGCGACGAGCCGCTGGGCGAAGGCTTTCTGGCCTGGCGCGCCTTCAGCAACCGCTCGCCGGACATGGCGATCGGCGCGCTGATGAAGCGCGGCGTCGCCGGCCTGACGGACGCCGAAGCAGCGGCCTATGACGCGCCTTTCCCCGACGCCGGCTACAAGGCCGGCGTGCGCCGCTTTCCCAATCTCGTGCCGGATCGCGCCGACGCGCCCGGCGCCGCCCTGTCGCGCCGCGCGCGCGATTTCTGGTCGAGGGACTGGGCGGGCAAGAGCTTCATGGCGGTGGGGATGCGCGATCCCGTGCTCGGGCCCGCAACCATGACGGCGCTGCGCGGCAATATCCGCAACTGCCCGCCGCCGTTCGAATTGCCCGAAGCCGGCCATTTCACGCAGGAGGCGGGCGACGTGATCGTGGAGCGCGCGATGGCGTCCTTCGGCTAGCGCGACAGCAATCCGCGCTTCGCCTTCTTTCGCGCGGCGCGCCTGAAGACGCCAACGATTTCGACATGCGCGGAATAGCGGAACTGGTCGACCGGCGTCGCATGTTCGAGCGCATAGCCGCCGTCGAGAAGAATGCGCGCGTCGCGCGCGAAGGTCTGCGGGTTGCAGGAGACGGCGAGGACGAGCGGAACTTCGCTGCCGGCCAGTTCGCGAGCCTGCGCCTCGGCGCCCGCGCGCGGCGGGTCAAAGACGATGGCGTCGTAAGCGCCAAGCTCGGCGTGCAGCAGAGGCCGCTTGAACAGGTCGCGCGCCTCGGTCGTGATCCTCCTCAGCCCCGCCGCATTGCGCGCGGCTTTCGAGAGCGCCGTCAACGCCGCCTGATCCTGCTCGACAGCATGAATCTCGGCGCGTTCGGCCAGCCGAAGCGCAAAAGTGCCGACGCCGGCGAAGAGATCGGCAATGCGCTTTTCGGATGTGAATTCGGCAAGCACGAGGTCGGCGAGAGCCTGCTCGCCCGCGACGGTCGCCTGCAGAAAACCGCCGGCGGGCGGCGCGATTTTCGCGCGCCCGATGGCAAGAAGGGGCAAACGGCGCTCGATCAGCGTGACGCCGTGATTGGAGAGACGCGCGAGATCGTGCGCCGCGGCGAGCGCAATCAGGTCTTGCGTCAGAGCGAATTCGAGCTTGCCGGCGCCGCGAAAGTCGATGTCGAGACCCGCGTTGGTCGCAGTCGCCGCGACGTCGAGCGGCTTGTCGAGGCTGGCCAGCGCTTGCGCAATAGCGTGCGCGGCGCCCGGCGCCCGGGCAAGTCCCGGCGCGAAAAGCGGACAGGCGTCTATGGCGACGATGTCATGCGACCGCGCGCGCATGAAGCCGACGCTCGCGCGCCCGCGCGCGTCGATACGCGCGTGAAATACCGCGCGACGGCGGCCCGCGCCATGCGCGTCGATGCAAGCGCGCACATCCGTCTCGAGGCGCGCGGCGCGCAATGCATCGGCGACGAGATCGCGCTTCCAGCCGAGGTATTTTTCATGGCGCAATATCTGCACCGCGCAGCCACCGCACTCACCGTAGAGCGGGCAGATCGGCGCGATGCGGTCTGGCGAGGCTTCGATGATCTCGACGAGCCTGCCGCGCTCGCCGTCGACTTCGGCGAGAATTGTTTCGCCGGGCAATGCAAAAGGCGTGAAGACCAGCCCGTGCGCCGTGCGCGCCACACCCTCGCCGCGCGCGCCGAGGCGTTCGATCGTCAGGCGTGCGTTGAGATCGAACGTCATGGCCGTTCGACGCCGATCAGAAATTCGCGATTTCCCTCGCCACCCTCGATCGGCGAGGAAATCACGCCAATGCTGCGCCAGCCGCATGCGGCGACGAGCGTTTCGATCTTCGCGCAGACGGTCGCGTGAATTTTCGCATCGCGCACAACGCCCTTGCGCACGGGGCCGGCCTCGAACTGCGGCTTGATGAGCGCGATCAATCTGGCGTCCGGCGCGGCGAGTGACAGCACATGCGGCAGCACGCGCTCCAGCGAGATGAAACTGACGTCGACAACGATGAGGGCCGGCGCTTCGGGCAAGTCCGCCGCGACGAGCTTGCGCGCATCGGTCTGCTCCATGCTTTTCACGCGAGAATCGGTCGCGATCGTCGGATGCAATTGCCCCGTGCCGACATCGACACAGACCACGCTTCTCGCGCCGCGCGACAAGAGCACGTGAGCGAAACCGCCCGTCGAGGCGCCGATGTCGAGACATACGAGATTGTGCGGATCGATGGCGAAAGCATCGAGCGCGGCCGTCAGTTTCACGCCGCCGCGCGACACCCATGCGTACGGCGCGCTTGCGTCGATTTGCGCTTGATGAGCGACGGCCTCGGAAGGCTTTTCCACCCTTCGGCCATCGACCGAGACGAGCCCCGCCTCGATCGCCTCGCGCGCCTTGGCGCGGCTGGGGAAAAGGCCCCGTTCGACGAGGGCGACGTCGATGCGGGTCATGGACGCTGCGTCATCGCGCGAGCGCCGCGCGCGTGTCAGCCGCCGTTTCGGCGAGATCGACATCGTCGGCGCGCGGGGGAAGCCGGAAGGTCAGTTTCTCCTCGGCGATGAAACGGCGCGACGTGAGATCGGTCGTCTCCATCATCGGAATGACATGCGCGTGGACATGCGGCACGTCGATGCCGGTGAAGGCGAAGCCGACGCGCGGCGCGCCGTAACGCGCCTTCATGTGCTTCGACAGACGCTGCCCCAGCGCAACGATCTCGCCGGCGAGCGCCGGCGGCAGGTCGTCGAAATAGGCGTGGTGCCGGCGCGGAATGATCAGCGTGTGGCCGGGCCGCACCGGATGGATGTCAAGAAAGGCGACGAGGTCTTCGGTCTCGCAAACACGGTGGGACGCAATCTCGCCGCTGGCGATCGCGCAGAAAAGACAGGATTGCATGCAGCCCCTCTTCATCACGGCCCGCGGCGACAACGCACCTCATCCCGCGGAGCCGCGGAGCCGCGGACCGGCAGTTACGCGATCATCACGCGCGCCGCGCCCTTTTCGTCGCCGAGCGCCGACAGCGCCTTTGCGACGATGCCCTTCGAATCGAGGCCCGCCGCCGCATACATCTTCTCCGGCGAATCGTGGTCGATATAGGCGTCGGGCAGCGTCATGGTGCGCACCTTGAGACCACGGTCGAGCAGACCATCCTCTGCGAGCATCTGCAGCACATGCGCGCCGAAGCCGCCCATAGCGCCCTCTTCCACGGTGATGAGCACTTCATGATTGGCGGCGAGCCGGCGCAGGAGATTGCGGTCGAGCGGCTTGGCGAAGCGGGCGTCGGCCACCGTGGTCGAGAAGCCTCGCGCGGTGAGATCTTCTGCCGCGAGCAGCGCCTCGGCGAGGCGCGTGCCGAGCGAGAAGATCGCCACTTTCGAGCCCTCGCGCATGATGCGGCCCTTGCCGATCTCGAGGATTTCGCCGCGCTCCGGCATTTCCACGCCAACGCCCTCGCCGCGCGGATAGCGGAAGGCGATCGGGCCTTCGTCATAGGCTGCAGCCGTCGCCACCATGTGGACGAGTTCGGCCTCGTCGGCCGCAGCCATGATCGCCATGTTCGGCAGGCAGCCGAGATAGGCGAGATCGAAAGCGCCGGCATGGGTCGGGCCGTCGGCGCCGACGAGGCCGGCGCGGTCCATGGCGAAGCGCACGGGCAGTTTCTGCAGGTCGACATCGTGGCAGACCTGGTCGTAGCCGCGCTGCAGGAAGGTGGAATAGATCGCGCAGAAGGGCTTGTAGCCTTCGGTCGCGAGCCCCGCCGCGAAAGTGACGGCGTGCTGCTCGGCGATGCCGACATCGAAGGTGCGATCGGGATAGGCCTTGCCGAAAAGATCGAGCCCGGTGCCGGACGGCATGGCGGCGGTGATCGCCACGATCTTGTCGTCGCGGCCCGCTTCCTTGATCAGGCTCTCGGCGAAGACCTTGGTGTAGGCAGGCGCATTGGCCTTGGGCTTCACCTGCGCGCCGGTGATGACGTCGAACTTGTTGACGCCGTGATATTTGTCCGCCGACGCTTCGGCCGGCGCATAGCCCTTGCCCTTCTGTGTGACGACATGGACGAGCACCGGGCCGGTCTGCATGTCGCGCACGTTCTTCAGGATCGGCAGCAGGTGATCCATGTTGTGGCCGTCGATCGGGCCGACGTAGTAGAAGCCCAGCTCCTCGAACATCGTGCCGCCGCCGGTGACGAAGCCGCGGCCGTATTCCTCGGCCTTGCGCGCGCGTTCGTAGAGGCCGCGCGGCAGGTGGCTGGCGATCTGCTTCACCGTTTCCCGAATTGACACGTACCGTCCCGACGCGAGGCGCGCGAGATAGGCCGACATGGCGCCGACCGGCGGAGCGATCGACATGTCATTGTCGTTGAGGATGACGATCAAGCGCTCCTTGCGGGCGCCTGCGTTGTTCATCGCCTCGTAGGCCATGCCGGCGGACATGGAGCCGTCGCCGATGACGGCGATCACATTGTTCTGCTTCTTCGACAGGTCGCGGGCGACCGCCATGCCGAGGGCCGCGGAAATCGAGGTCGACGAATGGGCGGCGCCGAACGGGTCGTATTCGCTTTCCGCGCGCTTGGTGAAGCCGGAAAGGCCGCCGCCTTTGCGCAATGTGCGAATACGGTCGCGCCGGCCGGTGAGAATCTTGTGCGGATAGGCCTGATGGCCGACGTCCCAAAGCAGGCGGTCGCGCGGCGTGTCGAAGACGCGATGAATGGCGACGGTGAGTTCGACGACGCCAAGGCCCGCGCCCAGATGGCCGCCGGTGACCGATACGGCGTCGATCGTTTCGGCGCGCAATTCATCCGCGACCTGGCGCATGTCCTGCTCGGGAAGCTTGCGCAAATCCTCCGGCGTCCGGATCTGGTCGAGCAATGGCATCTTGGATTGGTTCACTACGATCCCTTGCCTTGACAGGTTCCGAGCCGCCGCCGCGCCGGAAATGGCTGAATTTTTCCGTTTACACCAGATCAATATGGCGCCGCAATGCACGGGGGAAAGAGCGGCCAAAGCAACGAGTTGCAAGTGTTGCGCCGAAACGCGAACATCGCCAGCGCGTTTCATGACAGGATTTTCGAGTTTCAGGAGAAAGCCATGTCGGATCAATCCACTTCCCCGAATGTGCGACCGCACAGCCTTGGAGAGTCTATGGCCAGGCTCAAGCCGAAATGGGGCTGGTTCGTCGCCTTCGGGGCGCTGACAGCGGCAATGGGCCTGGCCACGCTGCTTTATCTCGTCGTCATCGGCACCGTGGCCTCCGTCTACATGATCGGCTTCGCCATGATCCTGGCAGGCGGCGCCGAAATCGCCGTCGGCCTCAAGGCGCGGACGTGGGGATGGCTCGCGATCTGGGTTGTTGTCGGCCTGCTCTACGTGGTCGCCGGGGCCTTCGCCATCGCGCAGCCGCTCGTAGCCGCCGCCGTCTATACGCTGATGATCGGAGCGGCGCTGCTGGTGACGGGCGTCGCGCGCATTGTCGCGGCCTTCCGGCTGCCCAGCGGCAACAAGGCGCTGGTCGGGTTCGCCGGCGCGGTGACAGTGCTGCTTGGCCTCATGATTCTCGTGAGTTGGCCAGCATCGGGCCTGTTCGTGCTGGGCACGTTCCTCGGCATCGACCTGCTTTTCTACGGCCTGAGCTGGACTGCGTTCGGCATGCGCCTAAAGAACCTGTAAACGGCGTCGAGCGCCCGCGATTGATCGCGGGCGCTCTTTTCTCCTATAGCAACCGTTCAAGCGCCGATTCCGGCGCTGAAGGCGTTTCGGGGCGCCCTGCATATCTGAAGGCGATCTGACATGACGAAATGGGTCTATACCTTCGGCGATGGCCAGGCCGAGGGCGAGAGCGGCATGAAGAATCTGCTCGGCGGCAAGGGCGCGAACCTCGCCGAAATGGCCAATCTCGGACTGCCAGTGCCGCCCGGCTTCACGATCACGACGGAAGTCTGCACGTATTTCTACGCGCACGAGCATAGCTACCCCGCCGAACTCGCCGCACAGGTCGACGCCGCGCTCGCCCATATCGGCAAGTTGACCGGCCGCGATTTCGGCAGCCAGACCAATCCGCTTCTCGTTTCCGTCCGCTCCGGCGCGCGCGCCTCCATGCCGGGCATGATGGACACGGTGCTCAATCTCGGCCTCAACGACGCCACCGTCGGCGCGCTGGCCCAGGGCGCGGGCGACGAACGTTTCGCCTTCGATTCCTACCGCCGCTTTATCCAGATGTATTCGAACGTCGTTCTCGACGTCGATCATCACAATTTCGAGGACTCGCTCGAATTCTACAAGGACAAGAAGGGCTATTCGCTCGACACCGAGATGACCGCAGATGACTGGCGGCACGTCATCGGCGAATACAAGGCGATCGTCGAGCGCGAGAGCGGCAAGCCGTTTCCGCAGGACGCGCGCGAGCAGCTCTGGGGCGCGGTCGGCGCGGTCTTCTCCTCCTGGATGAACCAGCGCGCGATCACCTATCGCCGCCTGAACGATATCCCCGCGAGTTGGGGCACCGCCGTCAACGTGCAGGCCATGGTGTTCGGCAACATGGGCGACACGTCGGCGACCGGCGTCGCTTTCACGCGCAACCCCTCGACCGGCGCGAAAGAGCTCTACGGCGAATTTCTCATCAATGCGCAGGGCGAGGACGTGGTGGCGGGCATCCGCACGCCGCAGAACATCACGGAGGCCGCGCGCATCGCGGCCAAGTCCGAAAAGCCGTCGATGGAGACCGCGCTACCGGAGGTCTACCGAGAATTCTCCCGCATCACGCAATTGCTGGAGAAGCACTACCGCGACATGCAGGATCTGGAATTCACGGTCGAGCGCGGCAAGCTTTGGATGCTGCAGACCCGCAACGGCAAGCGCACCACCAAGGCCGCGCTGAAAGTCGCGATCGACATGGCCAACGAAGGCCTGATCACCAAGCAGGAAGCGGTGCTGCGCGTCGAGCCGGCCTCGCTCGATCAATTGCTGCACCCGACCATCGACCCCAAGGCCGAGCGTAAGGTAGTTGCAACCGGCCTGCCGGCTTCGCCCGGCGCGGCAAGCGGCGAGATCGTGTTCAATTCCGACGAGGCCGAGCAGCTCAAGGCCGCCGGGCACAAGGTCATCCTGGTGCGTGTCGAGACGAGCCCGGAAGACATTCACGGCATGCACGCCGCCGAAGGCATTCTGACGACGCGCGGCGGCATGACCTCGCACGCCGCGGTCGTGGCGCGCGGCATGGGCAAGCCCTGCGTGTCGGGCGCCGGCACGATCCGCGTCGACTATGCCGGCGGCACGATGAAAGTCGGGCCGAAGGTCTTCAAGAAGGGCGAGATCATCACCATCGACGGTTCGACCGGACAGGTGATCGACGGCGCGGTGGCGATGCTCGAGCCGGAACTGTCCGGCGATTTCGGCCAGTTGATGCAATGGGCCGACGAAGCGCGCCGCATGAAGGTCCGCACCAACGCCGATACGCCGGCGGATGCGCGCACCGCGCGGCAGTTCGGCGCCGAGGGCATCGGCCTCTGCCGCACCGAGCACATGTTCTTCGAGGGCGACCGCATCATAGCGGTGCGCGAGATGATCCTCGCCGACGACGAGAAGGGCCGCCGCGCCGCGCTCGCCAAACTGCTGCCGATGCAGCGCGGCGATTTCGCGGCGCTGTTCGAGATCATGCACGGCCTGCCAGTAACGATCCGCCTGCTGGATCCGCCGCTGCACGAATTTCTGCCGCACACCGACGACGAGATCGCGGAAGTGGCGGCCAGCATGGGCGCCGACGCCGCGAAGCTGAAGGCCCGCGCGCAGGAATTGCACGAGTTCAATCCGATGCTCGGCTTCCGCGGCGTGCGCATCGCCATCGCCTATCCGGAGATCGCCGAGATGCAGGCGCGCGCCATTTTCGAGGGCGCGGTCGAGGCGTCGAAGAAGACCGGCACGACGGTTGAAGCCGAAGTCATGGTGCCGCTGGTGATGACCAAGCCGGAACTCGATCTCATCAAGGCGCGCATCGTCGCGATGGCGGAGGCGGTGGCGAAAGAAACCGGCGTAACCATTCCCTACACGGTCGGCACGATGATCGAACTGCCGCGCGCGGCGCTGCGCGCCGCCGAAATCGCGGAGGCCGCCGAATTCTTCTCCTTCGGCACCAACGATCTGACGCAGACGACGCTCGGCATTTCGCGCGACGACGCGGCCTCGTTCCTCGGCCCCTACACGGCCAAGGGCATCCTGCCGACCGACCCCTTCGTGACGATCGACCAGGAAGGCGTCGGCGAACTCGTCAAGATCGCCGCCGAACGCGGCCGCAGGACGCGGCCGGGCATGAAGCTCGGCATCTGCGGCGAGCACGGCGGCGATCCCGCCTCCATCGCCTTCTGCGAACGCACGGGGCTCGATTACGTCTCCTGCTCGCCCTACCGCGTGCCGATCGCGCGGCTCGCCGCCGCGCAGGCGGCGCTCGGCCAGAAGGCGGGAAGCCTCGCGTAGAGATTGGACCGCGAGCCTTCAGGCTCGCTTTCCAACGCATGAAGCGAGCCTGAAGGCTCGCGGTCCGGAGACCCGATGGTCATTGCGCGAAACGTCTATGTTCCGCTCATGTGCGTGGCCGGCGTCGCGGTCGGCGCCTATGCGCGCGCGAATCCGGGCTTCGCGGAAGGTTCGATCCCGCCCTACGTCTGGCTGCTTGGCGTGTCGCTCATATTCGACATCGCCGTCATGGCGCTGGCGACGCGCATCGGCATTGTTCCCATGACGATGAATGCGCGCGCGGCGGGCTTCTTCTCGGGCGTGGCTCTCTACATGCTGATCGTCTACGTCTTCGGCCACACGGCGGCGACGTGACGACCGCAAGGACGATACCGACGCTCGATGCGCTGCGCTCCGGCGGCAAGCGCGGGCTTGCTCATGCTCTCGCCTTGATCGAGACGGCGCGCGGCGCTGAAGACCTCACAGCCCTGCTCGACGCCGCCGCCGCCGACCCCAAGGCGCATGTCGCCGGCCTCACCGGCCCGCCCGGCGTCGGCAAGTCGACGCTGACCAATGCGCTGATCCGCGACTGGCGCGGCAGGGGCGAGACTGTCGGCGTGATCGCCGTCGATCCGTCCTCGCGCGCCACCGGCGGCGCGCTGCTGGGCGATCGCGCGCGCATGCAGACCGACCCCGACGACAAGGGCGTCTACGTCCGCTCGATGGCCGCGCGCGACCGGCTCGGCGGACTGTCCGACGATACGGTGGCGGCCGTTGCGCTGATGCGCGCCCTGTTCGATCAGGTGCTGGTCGAGAGCGTCGGCATCGGCCAGTCGGAGGCCGACATTTCGTTCGCCGCCGACAGCGTAATCCTGTGCATCCAGCCGGGCTCGGGCGACTCGCTGCAATTCATGAAGGCGGGCGTGATGGAACTGCCCGACATTGTCGTCGTGACCAAGGCCGACATGGGGGCGGCCGCGCGCCGCGCGCGTTCGGAGGTCGAGGGCGCGCTGACATTGTTCAACCGCGGCGACGATTGGGTCGTGCCGGTCATTCTCGTTTCCGCGCCCACGGGCGAGGGCCTCGCGGATTTGGGCGTTGCGCTTGCCGCGCATCGTGAACATCTCGGCGCCGGGCGCCTCGCCGCGCGACGGCGCGCGCAGGAAGAGACGTGGGTGGCCGAAAGCATCCGCGCGCGGTTCGGAACCGAGGGCGTCGCCGCCGCGCGTCAACTGAAGCTGGACGCGCCCGGTCCTTTCGGACGCGAACGCGCGATAGCCGCACGCCTGCGCCGCGCGATCCTGAACGCCGCGAACGGCTGAGCCAACGTCTATTCATTCTGAACGGCGCCTATTGGATTTCCGCGCGCAGGCGTTGCGGAAACCGCATTGCAGCGCGATGGTGGCTCCAAAATAATCTTTGGAGGAAACGATGACGGCTGCCGTGCTCGCGCCGGTCGACGAGACCATCACCATCGCGGAACTCACCCGCGATCCCTATCCGATTTACAAGCGCCTGCGCCGCGAGGCGCCCGTTCTTCAGGTCAAGTCGGTCGGTCGCACCTTTCTCACCAAGGCGGCCGACACGAAATTCGTGAAGGACAATGCGGCGCTGTTCAGTTCCGACGATCCGAACACGCCAATGAAGCGCGCGTTTCTCGCGCATACGCTGATGCGCAAGGACGATACCGAACATCGCGCCGAGCGCATGGCGATGATGCCGGCGCTGATGCCCAAGACGATCGAAGCCGCGTGGGCGCCGCTCTATGCGCGGCTGGCCGGCGAATATCTCGACCGCCTGCCGCGCGGCGAGACCGTCGATCTCTTTCCCGCGCTCGCGGGTCCGCTGGCCGCGCGCATTCTCGCGGAGGCGATGGGCCTGCCGGACGCCAGCGACGAGGACATGCAGCGCTGGTCGCAGATCCTCATCGACGGCGCCGGCAATTTCGGCTGGACGCCGGGCCCGTTCGAGGCGAGCGACCAGGCCAACGCCGAAATGGACCTGTGCATTCACGCCAATATGAAGCGCGTGCGCGCGGCGCCGGATTCGTCTGCGCTGTCCTTCATGGTCAATGCGCGCAATCCGATTCCCGAAAGCCAGATCATCGCGAATGTGAAGATCGCCATCGGCGGCGGCATCAACGAGCCGCGCGACGCATTGCTCACCATCATCTTCGGACTGCTCGCCAACCCCGATCAACTCGAGGCCGTGCGCGCCCAGAACAAATGGACCGACGCCTTCGAAGAGGGCGTGCGCTGGGTGGCGCCGATCCAGGCGAGCTCGCGCCTGGTGATGGAAGATGTGGTGATCGGCGGCTGCGCCATCCCGAAAGGCGACACGGTGATGACCATTCAAGCCTCGGCCAACCGCGACGAAGATGTGTTCGAGGACGGCGAGAATTTCAACGCATTGCGCGGGCCGATGCATCATCAGGCCTTCGGCAGCGGCCCGCACCATTGCGCGGGCGCGCATCTGGCGCGCCGCACCGTCGGCGCGATCCTGCTGCCGATGCTGTTCGAGCGCTTTCCAAAGATGAAGCTCGCCGATCCGTCCGCGGTGCGCTGGCACGGCTTCGGTTTCCGCGGGCCGCTCAACATGCCGGTGCTGCTGCAGTAAGCGCCTATTCCGTCTTCGCCGGCTCCGACGCGGTCGCCGCCGGCGGATGATTGCGCCAGACGAACCAGGCCAGCAGCGCAACGGGCAGGCCGATCAGCGACGTGCCGATGAAGAAATGCTCGAAGCCGACGCGCTCGACGATGAAGCCCGAGGCGCCGGCGAGAAAGCTGCCCGGCAGCGCGCAGAGCGACGTCAGCAGCGCATATTGGCTCGCCGCGAGTTCGGTGGAGGCGAGTTCGGACATGTAGGTGATGAGCACGACCTGCGCGAAGGCGTAGGCGAAACCCTCGACGCTGACCGCCGTGACGAAGGCGATGTAGTCGCTGCGCCCTTCCGCCGCCAGCCAGGCCAGCGAAAGATGCGAGGCCGAGCCCGCGATCGTGCCGATCAGCAGCGTCGACATCAGGCCGAGCCTGCGCACGACGAATGTCGCGAAAAACGTGCCGGCGAGCGCGATCCAGAAACCGAACAATTTCGTCACCGTGGCGATGTCGGTGTCTGAAATATGCAGGCTCTTGAACAGCGGCATGGCCATGGCGCTGGTGAGATAGCCGGGCATGCGAAAACCCGCGATCAGCAGCAACACCGGCACGGCCCACGGCCCGAGACGCGTGACGAGTTCCTTGATCGGCGCGATGACGGTGACGATGAAACCGGGATGTTCGTGCGTCGCACGCAGGTCGGATTCCGGTTCCGGCGCGAAGAAGGCGGCGACGGCGCCGATGGAAATCAGCGCGGCCATGCAAAGATAGGACGCGCGCCAGCCGTAGCGGTCGGCGATGATGAGCGCGCCCGCGCCCGCCGCCAGCGTGCCCACGCGATAGCCCGCCTCCATGAATGCGGTCATCACCGACTGCTTGTGCGCGGGTGCGGCGACGATGCGCCAGCCGTCGATGGTGACGTCCTGCGTCGCGCCGGCAAAACCCAGCGCCAGCGAGAAGCAGACAGTCCACCAGATGACATGCGCGGGATCGCCGAAGGCGACGCCGATCAGCGCGAGGACGATGACGATCTGCGACAGCACGATCCAGCCGCGCCGCCGCCCGAGAAGCCCGGCCAGCAGCGGCGGATCGTATTTGTCGAGAAAGGGCGCCCAGATGAATTTGAACTTGTAGGCGATGGTGAGTTCGGCGAGCAGGCCGATGGTGTGAAGCGGGACGCCCGCCTCCGACAGCCAGGCCGATTGCGTGGGATAGACGAGCAGATACGGCAGTCCCATCGAGAAGCCGAGCGCCGCCATGGCCGCGTAGCGCCGGTCGGAGGTCAGGTGGGCGACCCAGGACGATTTCTCTGAAAGTTCAGTCATGCAAACCGGCGGCGTTGAACGCAGCGCGGATTATGTCGCGGCGGCAGCCGCCGCGAAAGTGACCAACAGCCCGCCGCTCGCCTTCCGAAGCCGGCGCGGGTAATCTGCCGTCATGCCCGCCCCGGACAATTCTTCCCTCGACGCACTGGCCGCCGCGCTCGATTTCTACCGGCATGTCGGCGTCGACATAGCGCTTGGCGAAGCGCCGCGGAATTTTCTCGATGAGTCGGAAGCGGCTGCGGCGCGGCGTGTGGATGTCCGCCCAGCTTCGTTGGACCGGAGCGAGCCCCACCCCAGCCGCTTCGCGGCGGTCTCTCCCCGTGAAGGTGAGGGAGGCGCGCGCGCGGCGTCCGAACCGACCCGG
>JASGFP010000035.1:0-32320 GCA_047605445.1 Rhodoblastus sp. | reverse complement strand
ATCTGCATGATGGCCGCCGACACGCTGGAGAAGCTCGGCATCCGCCGCGGCGACTATGTGGTGAAGGTGAATAACCGCAAGGTGCTCGACGGCGTGATGGAGGCGATCGGCCTGCCTGATGCGCCCGAGCATCATCAGCGCCGCCTCAAGGTGCTGCGCGCCATAGACAAGCTCGACCGCCTCGGCCCGCACGGCGTCGAAATGCTGCTTGGTCCCGGCCGCAAGGACGAGAGCGGCGATTTCACCGCCGGCGCCGAACTGGACGCGAATTCGATTGCGCGCGTTCTCGCCTTCACCGCCGCGCGGAAAGCGACCAACGCCGAGACGATCGCCGCGCTCGAACATGCCGCGACCGGCTCGCAGCGCGGGCTCGAAGGCGTGAGCGAATTGCGCGACATCGCGGCCTTCGCGTTGGCGGCCGGCTATGGCGAGGATCGCATACTGATCGACCCCTCCGTCGTGCGCGGTCTCGAATATTACACCGGACCGGTCTTCGAGGCCGAGCTGACCTTCGGCGTCACCGACGACAGGGGCCAGCCCGTGCGCTTCGGCTCGGTCGGCGGCGGCGGGCGCTACGACGGCCTTGTCGGCCGCTTCCGTTCTGAGCCCGTGCCTGCGACCGGCTTTTCCATCGGCGTCTCGCGCCTGTTCGCGGCGCTCAAGCTGATCGACAGCCCCATCGTCAGCGCGGGCGCGCAGACTGGCCCCGTGGTGGTTCTGGTGATGGATCGCGACCGCGTCGCGCACTATCAGGCGATGGTCGCGAAACTGCGCGCTGAAAACATTCGCGCCGAACTCTATCTGGGCGCCGCCGGCATGAAGGCGCAGATGAAATACGCCGACCGCCGCAACAGCCCTTGCGTGATCATCCAGGGCTCGGACGAGCACGCGAAGGGCGAAGTGCAGATCAAGGATCTGATCGAAGGCGCCCGCGCCGCCGCCGCAATCCAGTCCAACGACGAATGGAAAAGCGCGCGCCCCGCGCAATTCTCCGTGCCGGAGGCTGAACTCGTCAGCGCCGTGAAGGACGTGCTGGCGCGGCACGGGCAATAGGGGACTGCGAGCCTTCAGGCTCGCGGTCCGATTGCGACTACAGGCCTCGGTTGTAGACGAGCACGCCGTACTGACTCTTCACCGTCAGCGTGGAGCCCGAGAGATCCCACGTCGGCCCCGAGCGCAGCACGGTGAGATAGGCGCGCTCGAAACCGTTGACCTCGTTCGAGCAGGTCTTCTTGGTCAGGGCGACGGGTCCCATGGCGAGCCTGTGGCCCTTGATCGGGTAGAGCGTCGCCGACCATGTGTTGCAGCCCGACGATCCCGTGCCGCGCAGATTCTCGTCGATCAGCAGAGAAGCATCCGCCGGCGGCGACTTGCCGTTGAAGCTCGTGAGCTGCCAGGTGGCCTTGGTCGGGAAGGGGGATTCGTAGGCGTCCTTGCTTTCCTTCTTCTCGCCTTCGCCCTGCTGCGGCGGTTGCGCCTTTTGCCTGCGCTGCGCCGAGGCCGGCTGTGCGACGAGCGCCGCCGCGGCGATGGCCGAAGCCAGAATAGCGAGTTTCTTCATTGCTTCCCCTCGAGCAAACGCCCTGTGCAGGCCCCTCTTACATCAAAATGCGGCGGGAAAACGAGGGGCCTAGCCAATCAGCCGGATTCCGATCAGCCACGGATGGCCCCAGAACAGCATGGCGAGATAGGCGGCTGTGCCAGCCACCACCACGATGACATCCTGCGCCACGCCGCCGTGCCTGGCCCCCAGCGGCCCAAGCGCGCCGCGCTTCTTCACCGAAATCCGGTCGTAGACAGCCCAGGCGAGGAACGAAAGAAACAGGACGATTCCGGCGAGATCGCCATTGGCGAGAAGATGCGCCAGCGCCCAGATTTTCACCGCCGCCAGCATGGGATGCTTGGCCCTGTCGCGGATGTGCGAGGGCACATAGGCGGCGACCAGCAGCACGAAGGAGAACCACATCAGCAGAAAGGCGATGTGTTTCGTCCAGACCGGCGGCGACCAGAGCTGCACATTGGCGGGCGAATGGCGCGCCAGACCAAAGCCCCAGACGATCAGCGCGAAGCCGATGAACGACGCGATCGTGAACGCGAGCTTGTACTGCCCTTCGCCGAGCTTTCGCACGAGCGCCTCGCGCGTGGGCGCCGAAGTCGGCACGAGATGCACGCCGAGGAAGATCAGAAGGCCGAGGATGAGGACGATCATGGAAGGCTCGCGGTGATGTCGCGCGGAGCGTACACGGAACAGGAGGCGGAGCAAGCGTTGGACCGCGAGCCTTAGGGCTCGCTTGACGCGACCAAGGCGAGCGTGAAGGCTCGCGGTCCGGTCACCCGATCCGCTTCGCCAGCTTCTCCCACAGCGCGTTCTTTGCGGTGAAGACGTAATCCACTTGCCCCACCGTCACCGTCTCCGCGCCATGCTTGATCAGCCATTCCGCGAGATCGGGCGCGTCGGCCTTGGGGCAGGCCATCATCACGAGACCTTCCTGTCCGCGTCCGCGCAGGCGCGCGCCATATTTGGCGGCGGCCTTCTTCAGCTTTCCGTCGCCGAGATCGGGCACGAAGGCGCGCACCTCGCGCGTCGTGCGCGCTTCTTCTTCCGCCGCGATGCGCGCGAGGATCAGCCGCGCGGCTTCGCGCGCCGTTTCGTCCCAGGTCGCGCTCATGGACGCCACGAGATTGGCTTCCGAGCGCAGCATCACGCCGTCGTCCAGCACCTTCAGCGCATTGGCTTTCAGCGTCGCGCCGGTCGTGGTGATGTCGACGATCAGCTCCGCCTGTCCCGCCGCCGGCGCGCCTTCTGTCGCGCCGAGGCTTTCGACGATGCGATAGTCGGCGACGCCGTTCTCCGCGAAGTAGCGGCGCGTGAGATTGACGTATTTGGTCGCGACCCGCATCCGCTGCCCGCGCTTGCCGCGAAAAGCGGCGGCGACGTCGGCGAGGTCGGCCATGTGGCGCACGTCGATCCAGGCCTGCGGCACGGCGACGACGACATTGGCGTTGCCGAAGCCGAGCGGCGTCAGCAATTCAACTTTGGCCTGGGCATCGGGAATCGTCTCGCGCACGAGATCTTCGCCGGTCACGCCCATGTGGACGGAGCCCTGCGCCAGATGCGCGGTGATGTCGGACGCCGAAAGAAAGGCGATCTCGACATTGTCGACGCCCTTCAGCACGCCGCGATAATCGCGTGCGCCGCGCCCCTGCACGACGTCGAGCCCGGCGCGCGCGAAAAAGGCGTTTGCGTTTTCCTGCAGCCGGCCCTTGGAAGGCACGGCGACGATGAGTTTGCTGTCGCTCACGCCGCGACCTCCGGAAAGAGGCGCTCGACCCAGATGGCCGCGCCGACCGCGGGGATGGGCTTCTTCGCGCCGAGCGTGTCGAGCAGGCGATCGTAGCGCCCACCGCCGATCACGGGCTTGTCGGGCGGCGCGCCCGGTGCATGCGCCTCGAAGATGAAGCCGGTGTAGTAATCCAGCCTGCGCACGAAACGCGCGGAAAAGCGCATGGTCGCCGGATCAAGCCCGCGCGCGACCATGAAATTGAGCCGCTGGTCGAAGGAATCGAGCGCGGCGGAGAGATCGAGCTTCGCGTCGCCGGCGAGCTTGCGCAGCGCTGCGGACGCGGTGTCCGGATCGCCGGAGACAGCCAGGAATTTCGCGATCAGGTCACGCTTGTCCTGCGGCACGCCAGGTCCGGAACGCAGGCTCGCCTGTTCGAGGAATCGCTCGGTGATTTCGCTCACGCTGCGGCCGCCGACCGAGGAAATGCCCGCGATCGAAAGGAGGTCTTCGACCAGCGCGCGCGCTCCCTGCTTGTCGGCGCCTTCGAGCGCCGCGAGCACGCCGGAATGGTCGTCCGAGCCGTTGGTGGGCGAGCCCGCGAAAATCTTGTCGAGCGATGCGCCCTGCGCCAGCCCGCGGCGGATGAGGCGTAGCCAGCTTGCCGGCAATTGCAGGGAATCGAGAAATTGCGCGAACAGGCCGGCGTCGCCGATCGTGACGGACAGGTCGCTGCGCCCGGCCTTGGCTGCGGCTTCCAGCGACAGCGCCAGAATTTCCGAATCGGCGGCTTCCTTGTCCTTGCGGCCGAAGCTCTCGAGGCCCGCCTGCAGAAATTCGCCCGTGCCGTCAGGCCGGAAGCGGAAGACCGAGCCGAGGTAGGAGAAGGCGGCAGCCTTGCCGGCGGCGCTGGAAGCGAGATAGGCGACGGAGACGGGCAGGGTGAATTCCGGCCGCAGGCAGAGTTCCGTGCCCGCGGCGTCGGTCGTCAGGTAGAGCCGCCCGCGCATGTCCTCGCCGAGCTGGTCGAGAAAGACGGCGGCCGGTTGCAGGATCGGCGGCTCCGCGCGCCGGTATCCAGAGGCGACGAGATGGGCGAGCAGGGTCTGCCCGCCGGTCGTCGCCCCATTCCGTCCATTCTTCGTCGCCACGGCGCAGATTCCCGAAAATTTCGCGCTTTCTTTATCAAGCGCGGCCGGGCGGCGCATCCATTAAAGCAGGGCAGGGTGAATGGAATGGGGCGGTTATTCCGCCCGGTCGATCCGCTGGGGCGCTCACTGGCGAGCGCCTCAGGGATCGTAGGGCTGGTCGAGCGCTTCGAGCGCCAGTTTACAGCAAATGGGCAATCGCCATCCTCAGCCCCCCACAACCTCGAGCTGCACATCCACATTCCCGCGCGTCGCATGGGAATACGGGCAGATCTTCTCGTGGGCCTCGTTCACCAGCGCTTCCAGCTCGGCCTGCGGGATGCTCTTGTCTTCGACGTGCATCTTCACCGCCAGCCCGAAGCCGCCGAGCTCGCGCGGGCCAATCGAGACATTGGCGGTAATCTTGGCCTTGCTCGCGTCCTTCTTGTGCGACTTGCCGACGAAATCGAGCGCGCCGCCGAAGCAGGCGGCGTAGCCGGCCGCAAACAGATGTTCCGGCGTGGTCGTGCCGGGCTTGCCCGGGCCGCCCATCTCCTTGGCCACCGAAAGGTCCGCCTTCACCGATCCGTCGGCGGCGGCCGTATGCCCGTTGCGGCCGCCGACGGCGGTGGCGGCGACGGTCAGCAGCGGCTTGATTTTATCGACCATGTTGTCTCTCCCGAACTGGATGGCGCGGGAGAGAATAGGGCGGGCGCGGGTGGAAGCTAGGCGCCGGCCTGTTTGGCCGGGAAACCCGCCGCCGTCAGCGCCGCGGCGAGCGCGGCAGGATCGGCGGAGGTCTCGGCCTCCACGCGGCCGGTGGCGAGGTCCACCGAGACTTTCGAGGCCGCGTCCTGCTTCTGGATGATCTTCTCGACCGAGCGGGCGCAGCCGCCGCAGGTCATGCCGGAGACGTCGAGCTGGAGTTTGGACATGGGCGCTCCCTTGTGGCGCGGATATATATTCGTCGTTGAAGATATGTCAGGTCGATCTGAAAGTGAACGGCGGCGCGACGTCGCAGCGCCCAGAGTGGCGAGCTTGCGCATGTGGCCAGCATTGCCCATCATCCGGCTGGAACGGAGCAACAGCGTACCGATGATCTCGTGATGGTCGCCGCCCGGCCTCGGTCGACCGCAGATTTGGCGCACTGCCCGGACATGGAGCCGGGCATGGAGCCGGGCGCGGGTCCAGTTCGCACATCTGACGCTTCCCGCTCCGATTATCATCGTCGCGGGACTGTTTGCGCATGGCGCACATTTGGAAATGGGGAGCAGCTGGCATGACGGGCGTACGCAAGGAAACCGACAGCCTGGGCGAAGTCGATGTGCCCGCCGACAAGCTGTGGGGCGCGCAGACGCAGCGCTCGCTCGAGCATTTCTCGATCGGCAAGGATCTCATCCCGCGCGAGATGATCACGTCCTACGCCTATCTCAAGAAGGGCGCGGCCAACGCCAACCATGCCGACGGGCGCCTGAACGACGAGGCGCACAGGCTGATCGTCCAGGCTTGCGACGAGATTCTCGCCGGCCAGCATCATGACATGTTCCCGCTGCACGTCTGGATGACGGGTTCGGGCACGCAGTTCAACATGAACGTGAACGAGGTGATCTCGAACCGCTGCTGCCAGATCGCGGGCACGCCGCTCGGCAGCAAGGCGCCGGTGCATCCCAACGATCACGTCAACATGGCGCAATCGTCGAACGACTCGTTTCCCTCGGCCATGTACATCGCCACCGCGCTCAACGCCCGGCAGCGGCTGATCCCGGCCGTGCAGGCGCTGCACGATTCCATCGACGCGAAGGCCAAGGCCTGGGCCGACATCGTCAAGATCGGCCGCACGCACATGCAGGATGCAACGCCGCTCACGCTCGGCCAGGAATGGTCGGGCTATGCCGGCATGCTCGAGGAAAATCTCGAATGGCTGGAGGCCGCGCTCGGCGGCGTCTACCGCCTCGCGCTCGGCGGCACGGCGGTCGGCACCGGCATCAATTCGGCGCCGGGCTTCGCGGAGGCGTCAGCCGCCGAGATTGCGAAGCTGACGGGGCTGCCCTTCGTCACAGCGCCCAACAAGTTCACGGTGCAGGGCGCGCATGACGCGCTCGTCAATTTCCACGGCGCGATGCGCACGCTCGCCACCTCGCTCTACAAGATCGGCAACGACATCCGCCTGATGTCCTGCGGCCCGCGCGCGGGCTTTGCAGAGCTCAACCTGCCCGAAAACGAGCCGGGCTCGTCGATCATGCCCGGCAAGGTCAATCCGACGCAGGCGGAAGCGCTGACCATGGTGGCCGTGCAGGTAATGGCCAACGACGTCGCGGTCGGCTTCGGCGGCGCGAGCGGCTATCTCGAGATGAACGTCTACAAGCCGCTGATCATCTACAACATCACCCATTCCATCACGCTGCTGACCGACAGCTGCGCCAACTTCCGCAAGTATCTCGTGGAAGGAACCGAACCCAACCGCAAGCGCATCGCGAAATACGTTGAGGAATCGCTGATGCTGGTCACCGCGTTGTCGCCGGTCATCGGCTACGACAAGGCCTCGAAGATCGCGCATTACGCGATGGACAACGATCTCACGCTGAAGGCTGCGGCTCTCAAGCTCGGCTTCGTCTCGGAAGCCGAATTCGACCGCGTCGTCGATCCCGCGAAGATGACGAGCCCCTACGTCGCGACGAACTGAGCGCGCGATCCGGCGGCGGCGCTTCGGCGCCGCTGCCCATCCCGTTTGGATTTTCCGGAGATTTTTTGATGCAACCCCAACCCGTTTTCGGCCAGGCTGCGCTCGCCATGCAGATCGGCCAGCCGCGCTTCAACGCGGACTGGCGCAGCCCCGAGCACCGCTTCCGCCGCCTGCTGTCGGAGTTCATCGGCACGGCTGGCCTCACGTTCGTGCTGTCGGGCGGCGCGGCTGTCTTGACGCTTTATGGCGGCGTGAAGATGGAGCCGCTGATCGGCGCCTTCGTGCTGTCGGCCATCTCCTCGCTCTGGCTCGTCGTCGCCATCTATTTTCTCGGCGACATTTCCTCGCACTTCAATCCCGCCATGACCTTCGCTTTCGCCACGCGCGGCGACATGGGCTGGCCGATGGCGGGCGCCTATATCATCGTGCAACTGATCGCAGCCGCCGCCGGCTCCTACCTCGCGCGCGCCTTCTTCGGCATCGAGGGCAATCTGGCGGCGACCGTGCCGCAGGCGGGCCAGGCGCTGCAGGCCGTCTTCTTCGAGGCCATACTCACCTTCGGCATGGTGCTGATGGTGCTGTCCATGGCCAACGGCCCGAAGCTCAACGGCCAGTTCGTTCCGCTGGCGGTCGGCGCCTATGTCATGTCGCTCGGCACGTTCGGCGGCCCCTATGAAGGCGCGGCGATGAATCCGGCGCGCGCCTTCGGGCCGGACCTCGCGCGCGGGAACCTTTCGACATGGTGGGTGTATGTCGTGGGTCCCTTCCTCGGCGCCGCCTGCGCGGTCGTCGTCGCGCGCGCGCTGCGCGGGCCGGCCAAGGCGCAGGAGGCGCAGGCCGCGATGGGAACGCCGCGCGCCGAGAGCGAATAGGCTCAAGCCGTCCATCAACACGCCGAAGGAGAATTTCATGTCGCAGACCGTTTCGGAACTGCTCGTCGGCGTGCTCGAACAAGTCGGGGTCAAGCAGATCTTCGGCCTGATCGGCGACAGCCTCAATCCCCTTGCCGACGCCGTGCGCCGCTCGTCGATCGAATGGGTCGGCGTGCGGCACGAGGAGGGCGCGGCGCTTGCCGCGTCGGGCCAGGCGAAACTGACCGGAGGCCTCGGCGTCTGCGCCGGCACGACCGGGCCGGGCAGCACGCATCTCGTCGCCGGACTCTACGAGGCCGCGCGCGACCATGCGCCGGTGCTCGCGCTGTCCGGCGACATGCCGCGCGCGCTGCAGGGCACGGACTACATCCAGACGACCAATCCCGATCTGCTGTTTCGCGATGTCTGCGTCTACACGCAGACCCTGATGTCGGCTGCGCAAGCTGCGCCCGTCGTGCATCAGGCCATCGCCGCCGCCTTCGCCGCGCCCGGTCCCGCGCATCTCACGCTGCCCCAGGATGTGCTATCGCTGAAGACGGACCATGCCGCCTACAGCATTCCCACGCTGCGGCCGCGCCCCGAATTCATCGCCAGCGAAGAGGATATCGTCGCCGCCGCGCGCATGATCGACGAGGCCGGCAGCATTGTCGTCATGTGCGGCGCAGGCTGCCGCGGCGCGACGGATCTGCTGCGTGAATTCTCCGATCGCCTGAAGGCGCCGCTCATTCATTCCGTGCGCGGCAAGGAACTCATGCCCTACGACGAGCCGCGCTGGATGGGCGGCATCGGAATGATCGGCACCAAGCCCGTCTATCGCGCCGTGCAGGACTGCGATCTCTTCATCATGCTCGGCACGGATTATCCCTATCCGGAATTCCTGCCGAAGGATGCGAAGACCATTCAGGTCGACGTGCGCCCGCAGGTCCTTGGCCGCCGCACGGGAACCAAACTCGGCATTCTCGGGTCGGTCGTCCCGACAGTGCGGCGCCTGCTGGAACGCATCGCGGAGAAAAGCGACCGCGTTTTCTTCGACAGGCTCGCCGCCGGGCGGCGCGACTGGGACGCTATGCTCGACAAGCAGGCTGATCTGTCGCGCAGCGCCGACATCATCCATCCCATGGCGGTCGCGCGCTGCGTCAGCAATCACGCGCGCAAGGATGCGATCTTCGTCTTCGACACCGGCCTCAACACGCTGTGGTCGGCCAACTGGATCCGGCAGAGCGGCGAACAGCGTATCGTCGGTTCCTTCAACAATGCTGCCGTCGGAACATCGCTCGGCCAGGCCAACGGCATCCAGGCGCTCGACCGCTCGAAACAGGTGATCGCGCTGACCGGCGACGGCGGCTTCAACATGCTGATGGGCGAGTTCATGACCGCGGTGCATCACAGGTTGCCGGTCAAGGTCATCGTCTACGACAATTCTGCGCTGGGCCTCATCACGCTCGAAGCAGAAAGCATCGGCCTCGTTCCCTTCAAGGAGGCCATCGAATTCCCCAACCCGGACTTCGCGGCTCTGGCGCGCGCCTGCGGCGGCCACGGCTTCACCGCGAAAAAGCCCGACGAGCTGGAAGGGGCGATCGCCGGGGCGCTGGCGGTCGACGGTCCCGCGATCGTCGACGCCGTCGTCGCGGCGGACGAAATGCCGAACATGCCCCATGTCGATCTCGAAAAGGCGAAGGGCTACGCGCTCGCCAAGATCAAGGAATCCCTGCACCGGGTGATCGGCTCCTGACGCCCGCGCTTGACTTCGCGCGCGCCGACCCGTAGCGCGCGGCCATGAGCATCAAACCTTCGAAGGCCATTGCGGGCCTCTCCGATCTGGCCGCCGATTACGACGTCATTCTCTCCGACGTCTGGGGCGTCGTTCACGACGGGCGCACGCATACGCCGTCCGCCGCCGACGCGCTGACGCGCTTTCGCGCCAAGGGCGGCACGGTCGTGCTCATCACCAACGCGCCGCGCCCGCACGCGGGGATCGTCGAGATGCTGGACGCTTTCGGCCTGCCGCGCGCGGCCTACGACGCCATCGTTTCGTCGGGCGACGTCACCGTCGATCTCATCCGCCAGAGGGGCGCTGCGCCGCTGCATCACATCGGCCCGCCGCGCGATCTCCCGCTGTTCGATGCCGCCGCCGCGCGCCTCGGCGAAAAACCGCCGATGCTGTCGCTGGCGGATGCCGACTATGTCGTCTGCACCGGGCTGATCGACGAATACGGCGATCCAGAACCCTACATGCCTTCGCTGGCCGCGATGAAGGAGCGCGATCTCGACATGATCTGCGCCAACCCGGATATCGTGGTTCATGTCGGCGACGATCTGCTGTGGTGCGCCGGCGCGCTCGCCGAGCGCTATCAGGGCCTCGGCGGCCGCGTCATCATGGCCGGCAAGCCGCACGCCATCATCTACGAAGCCGCGCTGATGTCGGCCGCGCGCGTGCGTGGAAAAGACTTCGACCGCGCCCGCGTGCTGGCGATCGGCGACGGCCTCTTCACCGACATCAGGGGCGCGGCGGCGCAGGGCTTTGATGCGCTGTTCATCACCTCAGGCATCCACCGCGACGCGCTGCATCCGGCGAGCGGCGCGGACGACTGGAGCGTGGACGAAGCCGCCTATCGCAACCTGCTGGCGGAGGCCGGCGCCGCGCCTGCGGCGCATTTGCGGGAGCTGGTGTGGTAAGGCCGGGCGCGCGATAGATTCCGCCCATGCCCCGCCGCCTCCTCACCCCCGCCGCAACCGTCCTCCTCTGCGGCTTCGTCATTCTCTTCATCGGCGGCGGCGCCCGCTTTGCGGTCGGGCTGACGCTCAAGCCCATCGTCGAGGAATTCGGCTGGCCGCGCAGCGCGCTCGGGCTGGCGGTGGCGGTGTTCCAGGTCGTCTCTGCCGTCGCCATGTTCTGGGCCGGGCGGCTCGCGGACGCCAAAAGCCCGCGCCTCGTGCTGGTGCTCGGCCTCGCGCTCGGTGGCGTCGGCATCGGGCTAATGGGCCTCATCACGCAGCCCTGGCATGCCGTGCTGCTTTATGGCGTGATCTTCGGCCTCGGCAATGGCGCGGCCTCGCTCATTCCCGTCGGCGTCATGGTCACGCGCGCCTTTCCCGTGCGCACTGGCATGGTCAATGCCGTCGTCACGTCAGGCATGAGCGTCGGGCAACTCGTGATGATCGCAGGTCTCGCGGCACTGCTTTCGACGCTCACCTGGCGAAGCATGTTTGTCGGCCTCGGCGTCGCGCATGTCGCGCTGGCGCTCATCCTCCTTGCGGCGCTGCCGAAGGTCGAGGCGGGCGCGGCGCGCGCCGCGCAGCCGACGGACGGTCTCGGTGTGGCCGAAGCGCTGCGCACGCCGCGCATGTGGCTCTTGCTCGCCATCTACGCCATCTGCGGTTTCGACGATTTCTTCGTCGCCACCCATGTCGTCGCTTTCGCCCAGGACCGCGGCGTCGACGCGATGCTCGCCGGCAATCTGCTGGCGATGATGGGGCTGACCGGCCTGCTCGGCGTCGTCGGCGCCGGGGTCATGAGCGACCGTTTCGGCCCGGTCTGGCCGACAGCGCTGTCGTTCCTCGCGCGCGTGCTGGTCTTTGGCCTCATCATGGTCGACCAGTCGCCGCTCTCGGTCGCCATCTTCGCGCTGGTCTTCGGCTCGACCTTCATGGTCACGGCGCCGCTGGCGGTCATCTTCGCCACGCGCTTCTTCGGCGCCCGGCATCTGGGCGCGCTCACGGGCCTCATCACCATGGTCCACCAGATCGCCGGCGGCCTCGGCGCATGGATCGGCGCGGCCATCTTCGATGCGGCGGGCGGCTACGGTCCGGCTTTCGCCGTCATGTTCGCTGTCTCGGCTCTGGCGCTCGCGCTCTGCCTACCTCTGGCGCGTTTACGCGCTAGCTAACAGGCCGGGGCGGCGACAAAAGAGGCCAAGCATGACGAAGAACACGATCTGCGTCTGGTACGATCACGACGCCGAGGAAGCCGCCAATTTTTACGCCTCGGTCTTCCCGGACAGCCGCGTCGAGGCGATCCACCTCGCGCCCGCCGATTTCCCGAGCGGCAAGAAGGGGCAGGTCATCACAGTGGAATTCACCGTCGTCGGCGTCCCCTGCGTCGGCCTGAACGGCGGCCCGGTCTTCCAGCACACGGAAGCCTTCTCCTTCCAGATCCAGACGCAGGATCAGGCCGAGACCGACCGCTACTGGAACGCCATTGTCGGCAATGGCGGAACGCCGAGCGCCTGCGGCTGGTGCAAGGACAAGTGGGGCGTCAACTGGCAGATCACGCCGAAGGTCCTGCTGGATGCGATGGCCGCCGGCGGTTCCGTCGCGAAAGCCGCCTTCGAAGCGATGATGACGATGAAGAAGATCGACGTCGCGGAAATCGAGGCGGCGGTGCGGCGGGCCAGCTAGGGCCGGTCTGGATCGACGCCCGCGCCGCGCTACCTCCCGCCAGTCGGGGCCGGGTCAGGAGACATGCGCATGTATATCGACGGATTCGTCGCGGCCGTGCCGACCGCCAATCGCGAAAAATACCGAAAACATGCTGAAACGGCCGCCGCCGTCTTCAAGGAGCATGGCGCGCTCAAGGTCGTCGAATGCTGGGGCGACGACGTGCCCGACGGCAAGCTGACCTCGTTTCCGCTGGCCGTGCAGCGCAAGGACGACGAAAGCGTGATCTTCTCCTGGATCGCCTGGCCCTCGCGTGCGGCGCGCGACGCCGGCATGAAAAAGGCGATGGAGGACCCCCGCCTGTCGCCCGAGCAAAATCCGATGCCCTTCGACGGCAAGCGCATGATTTACGGCGGCTTCGAGACGATTGTCGACCTGTGACGCGCCTCAAACGCAAACGGCCGCCCGGAGGCGGCCGTCTTGCAGCAGGCGGGGTGGGATCAGGCGGCGCGGGCCGTGAACACCGCGTCGATCTTGGCCTTCAGCGTCGCCGCGTTGAACGGCTTGACGATGTAGCTGGACACGCCGGCCTTGCGGGCGGCGATGACGTTGTCGGTCTTGGATTCCGCCGTCACCATGATGAAGGGGATGTCGGCAGTGCCCGCCTCGCCCTTCAGCTTCACCAGAAGCTCGAAGCCGGTCATCGGCTGCATGTTCCAGTCTGAAATGATCAGCCCATATTGCTTCTCGGCGATGCGCTCCAGCGCCTGCGCGCCGTTGCTCGCCGTGTCGACGTTCTCGTAGCCGATCTGCTTCAGCAGATTGCAGATGATGCGGACCATCGTCTGATAATCGTCGACGACCAGAATGGGCATCGTGGAATCGGCGGTCATGTCGGTCTCCCAGCAGCCTCCCCGGTCGAAACCGGAGGCGCGGCAATGACAGCAATACCAGCCCGGGGCTTTCACTTGTGTAAACACCAGCGCATACGAAGCCGAATTGCGGAATAAAGTTTAGGGATTGATCTGACGTCGGCTTGCCGCAGGGTTGCCGAAAGGTTACTGCGGGCGCGTTCCGGAGGGGATGAGCATGTCCGCGCCCTACAAGACCCATTATTTCGAGGATCTGACCATCGGCCAGCGCGAGACGCTGATGAAGACGGTCATGGACGACGATGTGATCGCCTTCGCTGACCTCTCCGGCGACCGCAATCCGGTCCACCTGTCCGATCATTTCGCCCGCAAGACCCGGTTCGGCGAGCGTATCGTCCACGGCCTCTACACGGCCAGCCTGATCTCGACCGTGATCGGCATGTACCTGCCTGGGCCGGGCGCGGTCTACATGTCGCAGACCCTTAATTTCAAAGGACCTGTGAAGATCGGCGACGTCATCAACGTCGTGGTCGAGGTGGTCGAGCTGACCGAAAAGGGCCGCCGCGTCCGCCTGCATTGCGAATGCCTGGTGGACGGCAAGGTCGTGCTGGACGGCGAGGCGATGGTGATGGCGCCCTCGAAGAACCCGACCCCGCGCCCGGCGGCGAAGGCCGAGGCGTGAGGGCGGCTTGACCCCCGCATTCCAGCGTGGCTCTTTGCCGCGCGAACGGTTCGGCTGCGCCGAATCTCAATAAACCCGCCGCGATGGCTCAGCGCCCTCTCCCCTCCCCCTTGTGGGTAGGGGCGGGGGAGGGGGTCGGGCGCTCTCGCGAGATTTCGCGACCCCCCACCCTAACCCTCCCCCACAAGGGGGAGGGAACTTGATCCGTCGCGGCCCGATGGCTTCCGGCAAGTGACAGAGACCTCCCGCTTCATCGACGCCGCCGACCCGCAATCCCCGCCGCCCGGGCTGGAAGGCGCAGTCGTCGCCATCGGCAATTTCGATGGCCTCCACCGGGGCCATCGCGGCGTCATCGCCCGTGCGAAGGCGCTGGCCGCGCAACTCGGCAAGCCTTGCGCCGTGCTGACCTTCGAGCCGCACCCCGCCGATTTCTTCGCGAAGAAAAGCGTCATTTTCCGCCTGACCTCGCGCGAGGCGAAGGCCGCTTTCCTGCAAAGGCTCGGCCTCGACGGCATGATCGTGCTGACTTTCGACGCCGCGCTGTCCGGCCTGACCGCGCAGCAATTCGTCGATGACGTGCTTATTCGCCGCCTTGGCGTCTCCGGCGTGGTCGCCGGCTACGACTTCCATTTCGGCGCCAAGCGGCAGGGAACGCCGGAATTCCTGAAATCCGAAGGGGCCCGGCAGGGCTTCGCCGTCGACATTGTCGAGCGCATTTCGCAGGACGAGGACGGCGCGCTCGACGCTGTTTCCTCGACCGCCACCCGCGCGGCGCTCGAAGCCGGCGACGTCGCGCTGGCCGCCCGCCTGCTCGGCCATCCCTGGTTCGTGGAAGGGGAAGTGATCCACGGCGCCAAGCGCGGCCGGACGATCGGCTTTCCGACCGCCAATATCGCGCTCGACCCCTCGTGCAGGCTGCGGCACGGCATCTACGCCGTCACGCTGACAGTTGATGGAAAGACCTACGGCGGCGCCGCCAATTTCGGCAAGCGTCCGACCTTCGACGACGGCCCGCCGCTTCTGGAAGTCTTCGTGCTCGATTTCGAGGGCGATCTCTACGGCAAGATCGTCGAGGTCGCCTTCATCGGCTTCATCCGCCCGGAGGCGAAATTCGACTCCGTCGAGGCGCTGGTCGCGCGCATGAACGCGGATGTCGCGCAGGCGCGGCGAATGCTCGCCGCGCGCTCGGATTAAGCCGGCAGCACGACCACTTTCGTCTTGACCGGCGTCCGGTCGTAGAGATCCATCATGTCCTGGGTCAGCAGGCCGGTGCAGCCGCTCGTCAGATTGGTGCCGATCGTCTCGGGATCGCTGGTCGAATAGATCGTGTAGAGCGTGTAGCGGCCGTTCTGGTAGAGGTAGAGCGTGCGGGCGCCGAGCGGATTGTCGAGCCCCGGCTTCATGCCGCCGGCGTATTTCGCTGCTTCCGGCTGGCGCTTGATCATCTCGGCGGGCGGCGTCCAGACCGGCCATTCGGCCTTGCGCCCGACATAGGCGTCGCCGCTCCACAGAAATCCCTGGCGGCCGACATTGGCGCCGTAGCGCGTGGCCATGCCGTCGCCCTCGATGCGGTAGACGTAGTAATTGCTGGGATCGACGATGATCGTGCCCGGCGCTTCCTTGCTGTCGAAGGCCATCTTGCGGCGGTAGTATTTCGGATCGATCTTGCCGACGTCGACCGGCGGAATGTCGAATTTCTTGTCGGCGACCGCCCCATACCATTTCTCGGCCTCCGCGCGGCTCATGCCGTCGGTGGCCATGCAGCCGCCGAGGCCGAGCGCGCCGACGCCAGCCGCGCCGCCGAGCAGCAGCGTTCGGCGGTCGAACCTGAATTTCGTGTCTGTCATCTGCGGTCGCCCAGAAAGCCGGCCCTGACCGGCGGAAATGCCCTAGCGCGGCGGAATGTGCCGTCAGTCGCTCCGAATGGCAAGCTCGGCGCTTGTTTCGGGCTGGTTTTGCATAGCTTTCAATCGCTTGCGCCCTTCGCGGGTCATCCCGCCGCCAGCGGCGCCTCCGTCTCCGCCTCGACCTCCGGCGCATAGCCGGCATCCAGCACCTGCCTGGCCTTCGCCTTGTCGAGCGCTCCGTCCCAGGCCGCGATCACCACGGTCGCCACGCAATTGCCAATGAGATTGCCGAGCGCGCGCGCCATGCCGACGAACCAGTCGACCGACAGCACCAGCACCAGCCCGATCGCGGGTATGGCTGGCACGGCGTTGAGCGTCGCCGCCAGGATGACGATGGCCGAGCCCGGAACGCCATGCGCGCCTTTCGACGTCACCAGCGAAATGCCGAGCACAAGCAAAAGCTCTCCGAAGGACAGCGGCGTATTGGTCGCCTGCGCGATGAACACGACGGCCAGCGTCAGGTAGATCGAGAAGGCGTCGAGGTTGAAGGAATAGCCGGTCGGCACGACGAGGCCGACGACCTCCTCCTCCACGCCCATGGCTTCGAGCTTGCGCATGATCTGCGGCAGCACGGCGTCGGAGGAGGCCGTGGCCAGCACGATCATCAGTTCGGCGCGGAAATAATTTAGGAATTTGAATATGTTGAGCCCGATCGCGCGCATCACGGCGCCGAGCACGACGATCACGAAGATGGCGACCGCGATGTAGAACAGCACGACCAGCGAGACGAGCTGCTGCAGCGAGGCTACGCCGTATTTGCCGACCGTGAAGGCGACGGCCCCCAGCACGCCGAGCGGCGCGACGCGCACGATCAGGCCCATCGCGCGGAACAGCACGGTCGCGGTCGCGTCCACGAGCTTCACCACCGGCTTGCCCGGCTCGCCGACCAGCGCCAGCGCGACGCCGAAGATGACGGCGAAGAACAGCACTTGCAGCACGTCGTTGCGGGCGAAGGCGTCGAAGGCGGTGGACGGAACGATATTGAGCAGGAAGCCGCCGATTCCCTCGCCCTTCAGCTTGTGGGCGTTGTCGGAAAAGCGCGTCAGCGCCGAGGCGTCGAGCTTGCTGGCGTCGATGTTCATGCCGTGGCCGGGCCCGAAGGCCAGAGCCAAAAGCACGCCGAGCGCCAGAGCCACCGTCGTCATGACCTCGAAATAGACGAGCGCCTTCATGCCGACGCGCCCGACCTTGCGCAGGTCGCCGGCTCCGGCAATGCCGTGGACGACGACGCAAAAAACGATCGGCGACACGATCATCGAGACGAGCTTGAGAAAGACGTCGGAGAAGAATTTCAGCCCCTGCGCGAAATTGGGCGCGAAGACGCCCAACAGGACGCCCAGCACGAGCGCGGCGACGACTTGCGCGAACAGGGAGCTGAAGATCGATTTCCTGCCCGGCGCGGGCGCGACGCTGGCTTCGACGGTCATGAGCAGTCCCCCGAAAATTCCCTCGCCACACTAAAGCAAGGATTGGACCGCCGCCCCGCGCATTCCTGCATTGCAGGGGGCGGGCAGGGCGCCTATCTACCGACCGAAGCGTCAGGACTCTGCGAGATGGCGAAGAAACAGGACGACCCCAGCGTCGAATATCCGCGCGGCGAGATCGAGATCATCGCGCCGGGACAGGAGGCCTATGGCTCAACGCGCCGCCGCAGCCCCTTCGATTTCGAGGGCGGCTCGGCGCAGCGGACGTATACGTTCCAGACGAAGCTCAGCGGATTCCTGGGCCTCGTCTTCGCGGCGCTGATCGCCAGCGCGCTGTTCGTCTTCGTGGCCGGGTTTCTGGCGGTCGTGGTCAGCATCGCCGTCGCCGTGGTCGCCGGCTTCGTTCTCCGCAACAAGCTCCGGCAATGGCTCGGCCGGTGAACCAAAGCGTTGCGCTCGCGTTTCATCGCCGCTGACGCGTCGTCGTCGGAAAGTGGAGGCCCACCATGCGCAATCGTCTTCTCGCTCTGGCGATCCTGCCGGCGCTCGCCTTGCCCTTCGCCACGCAGGCGAGCGCCAAGGGCTGCATCAAAGGCGCGATCGTCGGCGGCGTCGCTGGCCACGTCGTCGGCCACACCTTCGCCGGCGCGGCGGCGGGCTGCATCGTCGGCCGCCACAACGCCAAGGAGAAGGCCCGCGCCGAGCAGATGCGGCAGGAGCGGCCGCTCAGCCCCGGCGAGCGTCGGCTGTAGCGCCGGAGGTCCCCGGCGACGGTGGGTGACGGCGGCCTCCAGGGCGACTAGGCTGTTGCGCAGGCGCGCGACAACTGCGCCTCGGGGGGCGCATGCGTCTGGGCATAGTTCTCACATTCTTCGTGCTGGCGAATGTCGTTCCGGCGTCCGCGCAGTCCTCGTGCAGTGGTTTCCAGTCTCTCTGCGCCAAGCGTTGCGTGCAGCGCGCTCCCGACGACAAAAACTGCGTCTCGGATCATTGCACGCCCAAGCTCCAGGAATGCCGGTCGACGGGGTGCTGGCAGGAAGGCCGCCTCTACGGCGGCGCGCAGACCTGCAATCTGAAGAAATCCTGATCGTCGCGGCTAGCAGCTGATTTGATGGCCGTGGGAACGGGTTACCGGCCTTCAAGCACCAGCACGGTCTGCTTCTGCGGCAGGCTCGCCCGCGAAACTTCGACGAACCGCGCGCCTTCGTATTTCACCTCGAATTTTTCGCGCGCCAACGCCAGAAAGCGTTCGAGCGTCGAAGGGCCGAAAATGTGCATGGGGATCGTCAGCGGCGCGCGGATCGTGGCGATCGTCTCCATCATGCCTGCAGCGCCCAGCGTATAAGAGCCGTCGACCGGCGCGAGCAGCACGTCGACATGACGCAATTGCTGCAGATGTTCGGGCGTCAGCCGGTGATGCAGGTGCCCGAGATGCGCGATGCATAGGCCCGCCGTTTCGAACACGAAGATCGAATTGCCGTCATATTCGGTGCCGCCCGCCCAGTCGCGGATATTGGTCGGCACATTGCGCACATGCAGGTCGCCTTCGGTGACGTCCCAGTTCGCGGCCTTGCCGTCGTCGCCCCAGCCCTTGAGCAGATGCTTGATCTTGGGATCGGGGTTCAAGCTGTTGTGGGTCGAATGCGCTTTGTTCATCGTCGCGACGTCGGGCGTGCCCGGCGGGCGGATGTAGTCGTTGTAGTCGGTGACGGCGGTCACGCCGCCCGGCGTCTCGATCAGGAAGGTCGCATGGCCGACGAAGGTCAGCCGCACTCGGTCGGCGGCCAGCGCCGCGCGGATGATGCTCGGCCCGCCCGCCACCATGTCGGGACATTTCTCGACCTCGGCCGCTCGGGCGTGGATCGACAGACCGGCGAGAAGGGCGAGGGCGGACAGGACAGGGCGCATGGCGGCCTCCGGCGACGCCTCGCAGAATAGCGCCGATCAGAACTCTTGGAAGGCGCCCAACCGCCTTGTTGGCGGGCAGATCGCAATGGGGAGCATCGCGGGTGGGGCCGTCGGCGGCGTCGGCGGCGCCTGGGTTCGCCGACTACTGGACCCCGCCCGTAGCCTTACGCCCCTTCCCGCGCCAACCAAACGTGCTATAGCAGCGCCATGGTCGAAGCCCTTATATCCCTGCGAATTATCCGCCCGGGCCGCGCTCGAGTCTGAGCTCGCGCGGCGCCGGGTTCGCTCCGCTTCGTCATCCCTTTCGGCCGCCGGCTCGGGCGCGCCCCACAATTCGGTTCGCCATGAACGACATGCAAAAGGCCGGCAAGGCCGAGAAATCCGGTCCCGACTATTCCGCCAGCCTCTATCTGCCGCAGACGGATTTCCCGATGCGCGCCGGCCTGCCGAAGAAAGAGCCAGAGATTCTCGCCCGCTGGAACGAGATCGGGCTTTACAAGCGCCTGCGCGAGGCAGGGCAGGGCCGCAAGAAATTCGTCCTGCACGACGGTCCGCCCTACGCCAACGGCGCGATCCACATCGGCCATGCGCTCAACAAGACGCTGAAGGACCTCGTCACGCGTTCGCAGCAGATGCTGAACAAGGATTCCAACTACGTGCCGGGCTGGGACTGCCACGGCCTGCCGATCGAATGGAAGATCGAGGAGGAGAACTACCGCTCCAGGGGCAAGGCGAAGCCGGACCTGCGCGATTCGGCGGCGATGATCGCCTTCCGCCGCGAGTGCCGCGCCTACGCCGATCATTGGGTGAACGTGCAGCGCGAGGAGTTCAAGCGGCTCGGCGTCGTCGGCGACTGGGATCATCCCTACCTGACCATGACCTATCCGGCCGAGGCGCAGATCGCGCGCGAACTCTTCAAGTTCGCCGAGAACGGCCTGCTCTATCGCGGCTCCAAGCCCGTCATGTGGTCGGTGGTGGAAAAGACGGCGCTGGCGGAGGCGGAGGTCGAATACGAGGACCATACGAGCGATACGGTGTGGGTCGCCTTCCCGGTTAAGACGCTCGGCGGCTATCTGGGGGAAGCCTCGACGGAAGAAGAAGCGTCGGACGCATCCGTCGTCATCTGGACGACGACGCCCTGGACGCTGCCCGGCAATCGCGCAATCGCCTTCAGCCCCAAAATTTCTTACGGCCTCTACCGCGTGACCGCCGCGCCCGAAAACAACTGGGCGAAGGTGGGCGCGAAATATCTTCTGGCCGACAAGCTGGCCGAAGAGGTTTTCAAGGCCGCCAAGGTCGAGGCCTGGGAGCGCCTGTCGAACATCTCGGCCGAGACGCTGGCCGGCATGGAATGTGCGCACCCGTTGAAAGGTCTGGCCGGCGGCTACGAATTCCGCGTGCCGCTGCTGGCGGGCGATCACGTCACCGACGACGCCGGCACGGGCTTTGTCCATACCGCGCCCGGCCACGGCCGCGAGGATTTTGAATTGTGGATGGCGTCCGGCCGCATGCTGACCGAGCGCAAGATCGACACGCGCATCCCCTACACGGTGGACGAAAGCAGCTTCTACACGGCCGAAGCGCCGGGCTTCGCCGGCAGGCGCGTCATCACCGACAAGGGCGACAAGGGCGACGCCAACGAGGCGGTGATGAAGGCGCTCGCCGAGCGCGGCCATCTCGTCGCGCGCGGAAGGCTCAAGCACCAGTATCCGCATTCGTGGCGTTCGAAGAAGCCGGTCATCTTCCGCAACACGCCGCAATGGTTTGTCGCGATGGACAAGCCGTTCGTGCCGAATGATGCGAAGGCGGGAGAGGAGCGCGCCTCGCTCCGCGCGGTCGCGCTGGAAGAGATCACGAAAGTCCGCTGGGAGCCGGCCTCCGGCCAGAACCGCATCACCGGCATGATCGCCGCCAAGCCCGACTGGGTCATGTCGCGCCAGCGCGCCTGGGGCGTGCCCATCGCGGTGTTTGTCAAGAAAGGCGAGCACGCGCCGCTGGTCGATCCGAAAGTCAACAAGCGCATCGGCGACGCTTTCGAGGCCGAAGGCGCCGACGCCTGGTTTGCCGAAGGCGCGAAGGAGCGCTTCCTCGGCGAGGACTACGATCCCGCCCAATACGACAAGGTCGACGACGTGCTCGACGTCTGGTTCGATTCAGGCTCGACCCACGCCTTCGTTCTGGAAGACGCCAGGCACTTCCCCGGCCTGCAGGGCGTGCATCGCATCCGCGACGGCGGGCAGGACGAGGTCATGTATCTCGAAGGCTCCGACCAGCATCGCGGCTGGTTCCATTCATCGCTGCTCGAAAGCTGCGGCACGCGCGGTCGCGCGCCCTACGACGTCGTGCTGACGCACGGCTTCACGCTCGACGAGCACGGCCGCAAAATGTCGAAGTCGCAGTTCAACGCGCTGGCGCCGGACAAGCTGATCAACGAACTCGGCGCCGACATTCTGCGTTTGTGGGCGGCGAGCGTCGATTATTCCGACGACCAGCGTCTCGGCCCTGAAATCCTCAAATTCACGACGGACAATTATCGCAAGCTGCGCAACACAATCCGCTGGATGCTGGGCAGCCTGGCGCATTTTTCCGAAGCCGACCGCGTCGACTGGAAGAGCATGCCGGAACTGGAGCGGTTCATGCTGCATCGCCTCGCCGAGATCGACGCGACGGTGCAACAGGCCTATGCCGGCTTCGACTACAAGAAGGTGATCGCGACCGTGACGCCCTTCATGACCGGCGATTGCTCGGCCTTCTATTTCGACATCCGCAAGGACGCGCTTTATTGCGAGGCGCCGTCGAGCCATCTGCGCAAGTCGGCGCTGACGGTGGTCGACACCATCTGCGACGCGGTGCTGAAGTGGCTCGCGCCGATCCTCGTCTTCACCACGGACGAGGCCTGGGCGATGTTCCGCCCCAACGGCGCGCCCTCGGTGCATGTCGAAATTTTCCCCGAGGGCCTCGGCCGGTATCGCGACGAGGCGCTGGCTGAACGCTGGCGGCAAATCCGCCGCGTCCGCTCGGTTGTGACAGGCGCGCTGGAGATCGAGCGCTCCAGCAAGGCGATCGGTTCGTCGCTGGAGGCCGCGCCCGTCGTGTTCATCTCCGATCCGCAATTGCGCGAAGCGGTCGAGGGCCTCGACATGGCGGAGGTCTGCATCACCTCGGACCTCCGGATCGAGCCGACGGCGGACGCGCCCGAGGGCGCCTTCGCGCTGCCGGAAGTTCCCGGCGTCGCCGTCGTGTCGGCGCGCGCGGAAGGACGCAAATGCGCCCGTTCGTGGAAGATTTCCCCGCTGGTCGGCTCCGACCCCGAATTCCCCGATGTGACGCCGCGCGACGCCGCGGCGCTGCGGGAATTGAAGGCGCTCGGCAAATGGGGCGTGAATTAGTGGGCGCGAAGACGCATGTGCGTCTGATCGCGGCGGCGGCGGCCGGCGTCGCCTTCGCGGCCGACCAGATTTCCAAGTTCTGGATGATCGACATTCTCGGCATCGAGGACCGCCCGCCGATCCGGCTGACGCCCTTCCTCGACGTCGTTCTCGCCTGGAACCCCGGCATTTCATACTCGCTGCTGCGGGCGGACTCGCCGCTCGGCATGATCGGCCTGCTGGCGCTGGCGGCGCTTGCGGTCGGCTTTCTCGGCGCCTGGCTGTGGACCACATCCGAACGGGGGACGGCGCTGGCGCTGGGACTGGTGATGGGTGGGGCGCTCGGCAATGCGCTCGACCGCGCCCGCTACGGGGCCGTCGCCGATTTCCTGCATCTGCATACGACCCTGCCAGTCGGGCCGCTCGCCAATTATGTGTTCAATGTCGCCGACGCGGCCATCGTTGCCGGCGTCGCGGTCCTCCTGTATGAGTCCGTCCGCCCGGGGCCCGCGAGCCCTGTCGACGCGACGCCAACAATTCGCCGCGAATCCGGTGGATAAGCTCGGCGACGGCCATCTCGGATCCGGCCGCAGATGACCCGTCGGCTCGGGGCGTGTAGCGCGTAAGGGGGCGTATTCATGAGGGTTTCGCAGGTGACACGCACTCAGGTGAACCACGCGATTATCGGCAAATGCGCCGGCAGGCTGGCGGTCGCCGCCGCGGGCGCGGCCATGATCCTTTCGGGCGTCCTCGCCGTTTCGACCGCCGCGCGGGCCTTCGACGACCGGCCCTCGACCTTCGATCCCGTCCTCAATGTCATCGGCCTCGGCAAGGACAGCGAGGACAAGCCCGACATCGACTTCCGCGAGCGCCCGAAGCTGGTCGTGCCCAAGGGCAGCGACCTGCCGCCGCCGGTGGCGGGATCGCGCAATCGCGCCGCCAACTGGCCGGTCGACCCGGACGTGCGCCGCCGTCGCGAGGCGGAAGCCGCGGCGCGGGCGCCGCGCGATCTCAACGCGCAGTTCAAGGCAAATCCGAATCTGTCCGCCGAGGAACTCAAGCAGGGCCGGACCGCCACGCGCAGCAACAGCCCGGAAGTCTGCCCGACCCGCCGCAACGGCATGCCCGATTGCGGCGTCGAGGAGCCGGCCTCGAAAATCAAGCAGGTTTTCTCGCTCGGCTCCAAGGACGACGATCTGAAGCCGGGCGCCGAGCCCTCGCGCGACTATCTGACCGAGCCGCCGTCCGGCTACCGCGCGCCGCGCAACGTCGTGAAAGCGACGCAGAGCGGCCCGGTCCGCAGGTATGAAGCGCCGTCGGCGGGCGATTACGCCCGTGGCGTCGATCCGAACCGCGGCGCCGACGACTGATCCGGCGCGCCGCCGGTTCGCCTGCGGGCGTCGCGCCGGTTGAGGCGGCGCCCGTAATCCCTATATTGGCCTGACGAGTTTCGCCGCCCGAATCCTCGGGCGGCCCGCGCGTTGCGCGCGGCGCCTCATCTCGCAGGACCGTTCATGACCTTTTCCCAGGCCGCCGCATCGCCCCAGCCGAACGCGGCAGCAGCAAACGCCGGTCCCAGCATCGCGCATTCGCGTCTCGACAACGGCATGGAAGTCGTGGTCATCCCCGATCACCGCGCGCCGGTCGTCACCCACATGGTCTGGTATCGCAACGGCTCGGCCGACGATCCGCCGCTGAAGTCGGGCATCGCGCATTTCCTCGAACATCTGATGTTCAAGGGCACGAAGACCCATCCGCAGGGCGAGTTCTCCTCTCTGGTCTCCGATCTCGGCGGCCAGGAGAACGCCTTCACCGGCCACGACTACACCTCCTACTTCCAGCGCGTGCCGCGCGAGCACCTCGGCACGATGATGGAATACGAGGCCGATCGCATGACGAACCTCGTCCTGTCGGACGAGGTCGTGGCGCCCGAGCGCGACGTCGTGCTCGAGGAGCGTCGCATGCGCACCGACAGCGATCCCGGCGCCGAACTGAGCGAGGCCGTGCAGGCCGCGCTCTTCGCGCATCATCCCTATGGCACGCCGATCATCGGCTGGGGCCACGAGATCGAAACGCTCGGCCGCGAGGACGCGCTCGCCTATTACGAGCGCTTCTACACGCCCGAAAACGCCATCCTCGTCGTCGCCGGCGATGTGCAGCCGGCCGATGTCGAAAAGCTCGCCCGCGAGACTTACGGCAAGATCCCGGCGCGCGGCGCCCCGCCCGTGCGCCGGCGTCCGCAGGAGCCGCCCGCCCGTGCGCGCCGTCACGTCTCGCTGTCGGACGAGAAGGTCGAGCAGCCAGCCTACGAACGCGTCTACGTTGTGCCCTCCGCGCGCACCGCCGAGCCGGGCGAATGCGAAGCGCTGGAAATCATGGCGCATCTGCTCGGCGCCGGGCAGTCGAGCCGGCTCTACAAGCAATTGGTGGTCGAAAAACCCGTCGCGGTCGCCGCCGGCGCCTACTATATGTCATCCTCGCTCGACGCGACGCGGCTGTGGATCTACGGCGTGCCTGCGGGCGATGTGACGCTCGATCAGTTCGACGCCGCAATCGACGGCGTGATCGCCGATTTCATCGCCAATCCGCCGACCGACAAGGAATTCGAGCGCGCCAAGACGCGGCTCGTCGCCGACGCCGTCTATGCGCAGGACAGCCAGGTCGCGCTGGCCCGCTGGTACGGCGCGGCGCTCGCTATCGGCGAGACAATCCAGGATGTGTCCGGCTGGACGGCGCGGATCGAGGCCGTCACGCCGGAAGCGGTGGTCGCCGTCGCCCGCAAATGGCTCGACAAGCGCCGCGCCGTCACCGGCTATCTGCTGCCGGAGCAAGTTCAGCCGGAGCACGCCGCGTGACCGATCTTTCGCCCATTCCGGAAATTTCGCGCGCATCCTCCGTGCAGGAGGTGCGGACGCCCGGCGGCCTGACCGCCTGGCTGGTCGAAGATTACGCCGTGCCGCTCGTCGCGGTGCAATGCGCTTTCCGCGGCGGCGCCTCGCAGGACCCGGTCGAAAAGCCCGGCCTCACGACGCTGCTCGGCGGTCTGCTCGACGAGGGCGCCGGCCCCTACGATTCCGGCGCCTTTCACGAGGCTATGGACGATCTTGCCGTTCATCTCCACTTCTCCGTCGATCGCGATCATCTCGCCGGCCATTTCCAGACGCTGACGCGCAATCTCGATCCGGCGTTCGAGCTGATGCGCCTGGCCGTCAACGAGGCGCGGCTCGACCAGGGCCCGATCGACCGCGTCGTGTCGCAACTTGTCGCCAGCCTCAAACGCGAACTGAAGGACCCGGACGCGGTTGCCTCGCGCATGTTCCGCGCCGCGGCCTTCCCCGGCCATCCCTACGGCCGCGCGGCGCGCGGCGAGATCGACACGCTGGGCAAGATCGCGCGCGACGATCTCGTCGCCATGCGCGGCAGGATGCTGGCGCGCGACAATCTGGTCATCGCCGCCGTCGGCGCGATCGACGCCGCGACATTGGCGGCCAAGCTCGACGAGGTTTTCGCCGGCCTGCCCGAACGCTCCGCGCTGCTGACGATTCCTCCGGCGACGGTGAGCGGCGTCGGCGAGCGGCTCGTCGCCGACATCGACGTGCCGCAGGCCACCATCCGCTTCGGCCGGCCGGGCGTCGAGCGCGACGATCCCGATTTCATGGCCGCCGTCGTCGTCAATCACATCCTCGGCGGCGGCGCCTTCACGGCGCGTCTGTTCCGCGAGGTGCGCGAGAAGCGCGGGCTTGCCTATTCCGTCTATTCGCATCTGCAGAATTACGATCACGCAGCCATGCTGGTCGGCGCGACCTCGACCAAGAACGAACGCGCCGCTGAGTCCGTAGCGGTCATTCAGGAGCAGATCGCCGATCTCGCCGCCAACGGGCCGACCGAGGACGAACTCGCCAAGGCGCGCAAATTCCTGATCGGCTCCTACGCGCTGCGCTTCGACACGTCGACCAAGATCGCCGGCAATCTCATGCAATTGCAGCTCGAAGGCCGGCCCGCCGCCTATCTCGACCAGCGCAACAAGCTGGTCGCGGCGGTCGATCTGGAGGCGGCGAAGCGCGCGGCGAAGAAACTGCTCGGCGACGGCAAGCTGCTGGTGGCGCTGGCGGGCCGGCCAACCGGCATGTAGGCCGCCCGCGTTCAGCTCTTCTTGATTGCAACCAGGAAGAACCGGTCCCCGGGCACGGTCATATCGCGCGCGAGCGGCGCGAAATCGGTGGTCGCATTGTCGGGCGACCAGTAGAGGTCGAAGCTGTCGTCGAAGGCGGACACGACATCGGCGTTGCAGGCGCCGAACTTGCCGAGATCGGCGTCGCCATGCGTCTCGACGAACCACGAGGCGCGCGAGGCGAGCGTTTTCGGCGCGCCTTTCAGCGCCTCGTATTCGTAGCCTTCAACATCGAGGTAGACGAGTCCGGGAAAGCCGTGGCGGGCCGACAGCGTGTCGATCGAAACCCCTTCGACGCTTTTGACGCCGGCGCTCGGGGCAAGCACGACATAACCGTTGCGCTTCTGGCTGAAAAGCACAGGTCCGTCGACCCGGGCGATCGCCGCGTGAGCGATCTCGACATTGTCCACGCCGTTCATCGCCGTGTTGCGGCGCGCGATCTCGGCGTTGCGCTCGGTCGCCTCGATGGCGACGACGCGGCCGGCCGGCCCGACTTCGTCCGCCAGCATCATGGCGACGACGCCCTGATGCGCGCCGATATCGAACACCAGTCCGCCGCGCTCGAGCCCCCGGCCGGCAAGCAGATCGAAGTCGCGCGGCCGCGCGAAATCTGCTCCGTACCAGAGCGCCGCCGTGCGGTCGGCGATGGTGACGTTCAAGGGGCGACCGGCGAAGACGTGCGTCTCGACGCGCGTCCGGAACGTCATATCCTCGATCGTGTGCTTGGCGAGCCGCAGCGCGTCTGCAAACGCGCCGATGAGGGGGCGGTGTTGTGCGTCGAAAGCGAGAGACATGGCTTGGCTCCGGACAAAAGATCGACGCGAAAATGCGCCCCTCCACGCCGCAATCCAATCGCTTCAGGTGGAATTTGAGACCAATCTTTCCTGTTTACTTTAACCAGCGGCCTTTCCGCAGGACGCGTTAACCCGGGATAAACCATAGTCCCACTGCCCCGACGCCCGAAGCGCCGGCGCGGACGTGATAGGGTTCCCGGATGCGGTTCGACGATTCCATGACGTTGCGGCAATTGCGGGGGCGCGCCTGATGGCGGTGCGTCTGCTCGATCCCGTCACCGTCGACCGCATCGCCGCGGGCGAAGTCGTCGAGCGTCCGGCCTCCGCCGTGAAGGAGCTGGTGGAGAACGCGCTCGACGCCGGCGCCACCGAGATCGACATCGCCGTCGAGGATGGCGGCCGCAAGCTCATCCGCGTGATCGACAATGGCGCGGGCATGAGCGCGGAGGATCTCGCGCTCGCCGTCGACCGCCACGCGACGTCGAAACTGCCCGATGGCGATCTCTCCAACATCGCCACGCTCGGCTTTCGCGGCGAGGCGCTGCCTTCGATCGGCTCGGTCGCGCAACTCGTGATCGACGCGCGCGAGACAGGCGCGGCGCACGGCCATTCCATTCGCGTCGAGGCCGGCGCGAAGCGCGCCGTGCAGCCCTCCTCCTGGCCGCGCGGCGCGCGCATCGAGGTGCGCGATCTCTTCGCCGCGACGCCGGCGCGTCTCAAATTCCTGAAGTCGCCGTCAGCAGAGGCGCAGGCGGTCGCCGACGTCGTGCGACGCATCGCGCTCGCCCATCACGATGTCACGTTTCGCCTGAGCGGCGATCATCTGACGTCGCGCGAATTTCGCGCGACGAGCGATGACGCAAAGGGTTTCGCGGAACGCGTCGCGCAGGTGCTCGGCCGCGACTTCATCGACAATTCGCTCACGGTCGACGCCGTGCGCGAGAACATGCGGCTCATCGGTTTCGCGGGTTTGCCGACATGGCATCGTGCGACGGCGGCGATGCAATATGTCTTCGTCAACGGCAGGCCGGTGCGCGACAAGCTGCTCGCCGGCGCGATCCGCGGCGCCTATATCGACTTCCTGCCCGCGGGCCGTCACGCCGCGCTGGCGCTCTTCATCGAATGCGATCCGCGCGAGGTCGACGTCAACGTGCATCCCGCCAAGGCCGAAGTGCGCTTCCGCGATCCGGGCCTCGTGCGCGGGCTCGTCATCGGCGCGCTGAAGGGCGCGATCACGAACGCCGGCCATCGCGCTGCCGACAGCGCGCGCGCTGCGCTCGCCGCGATGCAGTCAAGCGCGCGGACGTGGACGCCGCAGGCCGCGGCCGATTGGGACTGGCGCGCTTCGCCCGCCGCGCCGTCCGGCCTCGCAGAGGCGCAACAGGCGGCATTCGACGTCGGCGACGTTGCCCCCTCGGCTGACGCGCGCGCTCATGCGGATGTGCGCGCGGAAGATGTCGCCGCGCCGCTCGGCGCCGCGCGGGCTCAAGTGCACGAAACCTACATCGTCGCCCAGACACGCGACGGCATGGTGATCGTCGATCAGCACGCCGCACATGAACGCCTCGTCTACGAAAGGCTGAAGCGGCAGCGCGCGGCGCAGGGCGTCGCACGGCAGGGGCTACTCGCGCCGGAAGTCGTCGAACTCGACGAGGCCGCCGCTGCACGAATCGCCGAAGCCGCGCCCGATCTCGAAAAGCTCGGCCTCTCGGTCGAGGCTTTCGGACCCGGCGCCGTGCTGGTGCGCGAAACCCCGGCTGCGCTCGGCAGGATCGACGCGCGCCGCCTGATCGCCGATATCGCCGACACACTGGCCGAAGACGCCGGACTGCAGGGCGCGGAGCGCCGGCTGGACCATGTGCTGGCGACCATGGCCTGCCACAATTCCGTCCGCGCCGGCCGCCGCCTCACGCCCGAGGAAATGAACGCGCTGCTGCGCGAGATGGAGGCGACGCCGGGCGCCGGCCAGTGCAACCACGGCCGGCCGACCTATGTCGAACTCAAGCTCGCCGACATCGAGAAATTGTTCGGCCGGCGATAAGCGCGCCCATCTCGCGGCGTCACTTCAACTTCAGCGCTTTCGTCAGGTCGCCGATATTCTTGCGCTCGCCTTGCAGATGCTCGAGGCCGAAGCGCGCGGTGATGAGCTTGACGATCGAGCCTGTGTCGTAAGGCGTATGGTCGACATGGCCGCGCCGCGCGAAGGGCGAGATGATGAGCGCGGGAATGCGCGTGCCCGGACCCCAGCGGTCGCCCCATCCGCGTCCGCGCTGTCGCTTGGCGTGATCCCAGAAGCCGCCGTTCTCGTCATAGGTGACGATCACGACCATGTCCTTCCACTGGGGCGACTTCGACAGTTTCTCGACGAGGTCGGCGATATGCGCATCGCCGCTCATGATGTCGGTATAGGCGGGATGTTCGGTGAAGACGCCCGCCGGCTTGTAGAAGCTGACCTGCGGCAGCGTTCCCTCCGCAATCGCCTTCTCGAAGTCGGCGCCGTCTTTCAGATGCTCGGCGCGGTCTTTCGTGCCGGGCGCGAAGCGCGCGTAGTAGTTGAACGGCTGGTGATGCGGCTGGAAATTCAGCGAGCCTTCCGCGCGCGTATAAATGACGGAGCGTTTTTCGGAAGCCGGCCGCATGCCGTCCTTCAGCGCGGCGTCCCAGCCGCCGGAATACCACACCCAGGAGATCCCCTTGTCGGACAGCGTGTCGCCGATGGTTTTCATTTTCGAGGCCGGCAGCGGCAGGCCGATACGCTGATTGCCTTTCGGATCGGCCATGTCCGCAGGGCCGCCATCCGCCGGCGGCAGGCCGCTCGGCTGATAGGGCGGCTGGGTCGTGTTCACCGAATAGCCGTCCGGCGTTACCTGCCCGCCGAGGCCGACGGTGAAGGTTTTCACCGCGCCGTCTTTGGCCGACGGCGAATCCGGCTTCTTCTTCAGTCTGCCCTTGTCGTCGAGCACGGCGTGCATGAATTCCGGCGCATCCTTGTGCTCGGGCGCGCAAAGGCACACGAGATACTGGTGATTGAGATAGGAGCCGCCATAGGCGCCCATGAAGAAATTGTCCGCGAGCGTGTAGTCCTTCGCCCACTTCCACATCTTCATCTTCGAGCCGTCGAAATATCCCATCGTGTAGCCGCCGACCGTCGACATGGCGGCGAACATGTCGTTCCTGTTGCCGTTGATCTGCTCGATGTTGTGATAATAGGCGTGGATCGGGCTGAGCAGCACTTCCGATGTCGTTTTGTTGACCGGCGGAAGATCGATGCGGAACGGCTTGTTCGGCATTTGCGGATAGTTCGGGTCGGGTTCGCCCTTGGCGTTCCAGACGCGCAGATACGGCAATACCGAGCCGTCGTGGTCGCGCTGCAGATAATCCTTCGGCCGGGCGTTGGCGATGCCGTCGGCCCCTGGAAAAAGCCCGTAGAGATGATCGAAGCTGCGGTTCTCCGCATAGATCACCACGATGGTCTTGATCCTGGAGAGATCGGCGGCCTGCGCCGCCAACCCTCCCGTCGCGGCGGCCGCCGTCAGCGCAACGCGCAGAGCCGCCTTCGGCCAGCTTGTGTCGATCTTCATCAGCCCGTCCCCTGTTCGCCCGCGCCGTTCGGGGGCGCGTTGTCTCTTGGACCGGAAATGTAAAGCCAAGGCGACACGCGTCAACAGAGCGTCGGGACTACTCGCTGTGCGTGTGCCGGATGCGCCACACGACGAAAGCGACGATGGCGAAGACGATCGGCACGGCCGCGCCCGTCGCGACATTGGCGTCGACATGCAGGCCCGAACTGTGCGCGCCTTCGAACAGCAGATGCAGCACGCTGGAGATGTAATAGGTGATGGCTGCGATGGAGAGGCCCTCGACCGTCTGCTGCAGCCGCAATTGCAGGCGCACGCGCTCGGCCATCTGGCGGATCTGGTCGGCGTTCTGGCTCTCCAGTTCGATGTCGACGCGCGTGCGCAGCAGTTCCGCTACCCGCGCGATCTTGGACGACAGGCTCGCCTGCCTCTGTTCGATAGCGGCGCAGGTGCGCATGGCCGGCGTCAGCCGCCGCGACAGGAAGGACGCGAAGGTCGAGTAGTGCGGAATGCGGCTCTCGCGGATCGAGTCGAGCCGCGCGCGCACAAGTTCGTGATAGGCGCGCGTGGCGCCGAGGCGGAACAGGCTTTCCGAAGAACCCGTCTCCAGTTCGGTCGCGATCGCGGTGAGGCGGTCCAGCAGCTTGCGGTCGGCCTCGACGCCGCGCTCCTTCTCGATCGATTGCAGAAGCCGCGGCAGTTCGTCCTCGATACGCCGGATCGGCTGCGACAGGCGTTGCGCCACCGGCAGGCCGAGCAGCGCGAGCATGCGATAGGTCTCGATTTCGAGAAGCCGCTGCGTCAGCGCGCCCGCGCTTTCCGGCGACAGGGACTTGTCGATGACGAGAAACCGCACGAAGCCGAAGGCGTCTGCGGAGAAATCGCTGGCGATGGTCGCGCGCCCCTCGTCGATCGAGGCCGCCGCGAGCGCAGGGCCGGCGAATAGGCTGCTCCAATCCTCCGGCGCATGCGCGGCCGCGATCAGATGCAGATCGGCTGCGACCAGCAGCGGGCCGGGCTGCGGCAGCAGCCGCATGACGCTCAACAATTCGTCCGCCGCCGGCCGGAACGGCTCGTTCCCGCCCGGAAAACTCCAGCTGTAGGTGACAAATTCGCCATGCCGCTCGAACACGAGGCGGGCGGGCGAAAACTCGAGCCGGATCTGTTTGGCGCCGGCGTCCGGCGGCGCCAGTCCGCGCGCGCGGGCGAGTTCCGCCAGCGCCTCGACTGCCTGCGCGGCGCCCGCGGCGTCCGTCGTGAAGGCGAACAGCAGGAT
>JASGFP010000034.1:0-32522 GCA_047605445.1 Rhodoblastus sp. | reverse complement strand
AGCGGCCGCCGCCGTCGCCATCATTGCCTCGCAGGTGACGTCGTTGCGCAGCCTCGACGACGCCGCGCGCGCCGCCAGTATTTCGATGAGCGCGCTGCGCGATCTCAACACGGCCGGCGCGGGGGTCGGCATCGACGCGAGCCAGATGAATCAGGAAATGGCGGCCTTCGCGCAGAAATTGCGCGAGGCGCAGGTCGCCGGCGGCGATCTCGCCGATTTCATGGAAAAGAACAATATCGCGATCAAGGATGCGCACGGCAATCTTCTGCCGGTGCAGCAGGTGTTCGGCAAGGTCGCCGAACTCGTCATGTCGTCGAACAACGAGATGGACCGGCTCGCCGCGCTCACCAAGCTCGGGTTCTCTGCCGACATGCTGCGCCTGATCGAGCGCCAGGGTGACGCCGTCAGGGAATTCGCCGCGTCCGCCAAGTCGGCGCAGGATGAAGTCTTGCAGCAGGGCCTGCGCGACGGCGAGGCGCTGTCGGCGGCGTGGAACAGCGTGTGGTCCGATATCAAGGGCGCGGCTTTGTCCGCGTCGGTTTCGGTGCTCGGCTATATCGGCGACATCGCGCACCAGGGCGCGGCGAAATTCGAGGAACTCGGCAATCGCGCCGCCGCCGCCTTCCATCGCATGCGCGGCGACGCGGCGGCGGCGGCGAAAGCCTCGCAAGCCGCCTTCGCAGCCCAGCGCGACGAGGTCGAGCGCGAAGCCTATCAGCAGGTCAAGGGCGGCAAGAGCCCGTTCGGCGCTCTCGATTTCAACGCGATCCCGCGGACGCCGGAAAAGCCGCGCCAGACGGATGCGCCGACGATCAAGGGGCTCTACGACGAGGACGAATCCGGCGGCGGTGCCAAGGGCAAGCGCGGCGGCGACGATGCGGCCGCGCAGGCCCGCGCCGCGCTCGAGCAGGAAATCCAGACGCTGCGCGCCGGCCTCGAGCGCAAGAAAGCGCTGTGGGACGAGCAGGCCAAGCTGTTCACGCTGAGCGAGCGCGAGCGTATCGCCGCGACGAAAGCCGCCACCGAGGATGAATATTCCGCCGAACGCGCGCTGCTTCTGAAGGAACTCGCGCTCGAAGGCCAGAAGTCCGCGCAGAAGCAGCAGATCAACGCGCGCCTCGCCCAGCTCGAGGCCAAGCACGATCAGGACATGCTGCGGCTCGCCGGCCAGAACGTGCAGGCGATCGTCAAGGAATGGCACAAGGTCGTCGACGCCATGGCCAACAGCCTGTCGTCGTCGATCACGGGCATGCTGACCGGCCAGAAGAAACTCGTCGACGGCGTGCGCGACATGGCGCGCGCCATCATCGGCGAATTCGTGCGCATGTCCGTCCAGACCGCCGCCAACTGGGCCAAGGGCATCGCCTCCAAGGTCGCGATGACGGTCGCCGGCGAGGCGCAGCTCTCCGCCGCGACCACGGCGGGCGTCGCGACGCGACAGGCCGCCGAAGCCTCGGGCGAGGCGACGGGCTTCGCCATGAAGGCGGCCAGCATGGCGAAAAGCATCATGGCGAGCGCGGCGGAAACCTTCGCTGGCGTCATGGCCTTTCTCTCGCCGGTCATGGGCCCGGCGGCGGCGGGACCGGCGTCGGCGGCCATGGCGACGGTGGCCAGCGTGGCGAAATTCGACGTCGGCGCATGGAGCGTCGACCGCGACCAGTTCGCGATGGTTCATCGGAGCGAAATGATCATGACCGCCGGCCAGTCGGAAGGCATGCGCAACGTCATCGATCTCGCGCGCGGCGCCTTTTCCGGCGGCGGCGCGGCCGCGCCGCAGGTCCACGCGCCGGTGTCGATGACGATCAACGCGGTCGACGCGCGCGACGTGCAGCGCAAGGTGTTCGGCAACGGCCGCGCGGTGGCGAAGGAACTCGGCCGCATCGCGCGGTCCGGCGCCAATCTCGGCGTGCGCGGGCTGAGCAAGGTCTGATCCCTCATGCTGGTTTTTCCGACGCTTCCCGGCGCGGCGTGGCCGATCCGCAAGAAACAGGTCTGGAACACCAAGGTCAGCGAGAGCGTGTCGGGTCGCGAGGCCCGTCTCGCGCGCTGGCGCTGGCCGCGCTACGAATTCGAGCTGACGCACAATGCGCTGGCCTCCGGCGATTGCTATCCGGGCGCGCAGGCCAATTCCGTCGAAAACCTCATCTCCTTCTTCCACGCCTGCCAGGGCCGCGCCAATCCCTTCGTCTTCGTCGACCGCGCCGATTATTACGCGCAGGGCGAACCGCTCGGGATCGGCGACGGCGCGACGCGCAGCTTCACGGCGCTGCGCACGATCGGCCAGTTCCAGGAGCCGGTCGGCTGCGTTCTCTCCGTCGCCGCGATCCGCGTCGATTCCGTTCCCGTCGCGGGATGGCTGCTGAGCGAGCCGACCACGCTCACGCTCGCCTCGCCGCCCGCCAGGGGCGCAATCGTCTCCGCCGATTTCTGGTTCGGCTACCTCTGCCGCCTCGACGAAGACGCCTTCGACGTCGAGCAGATCGTCGCAGATCTCTTCTCCGGCCTGCCCCTGAAGTTCAAATCGGTGCGATCCGCATGAAAGCCTTCACCGGAACGCTCGGCGCCTATCTCGCGGACATGCAGGGCAGGCCCGACGCGACATTGCACGTCGCGGAATGTTTCACCTTCACGCTGCGGTCGGGAAATGTGTTGCGCTTCACCAACGCCGACGTGGCCATCGTCTATCTCGGCAATACATTCGCCTGCGACGGCCCGCTGATCGACGGCCTCAAATATCATGCGACCGTCGGCGTCAATGTCGACGAGCAGCAGATGACCGTCGCCGCGCGCCCGGGCTATCAGCTTGCCGGCGCGGCTTTCGTCGGCATGCTCGAGGACGGCGCGTTCGATCTCTGCCGCTTCCGGCGCGAGCGCGTGTTCTTCCGCGACCATGTCGGCGGCGAAGTCGTCGGCGGCGTCGTTCTGTTCGAGGGCCGCTTCGCGCGGATCGAGGATATCGGAGAGATCGACGCGCGCATCACCGTCGCCGACGATCTCGTCGATCTCGAAGCGCAGATGCCGCGCAATTCCTATCAGGCGACCTGCAATCGCGCGCTCTACGATTCGGGCTGCGGGCTGAAGGCGCAGGATTTCACGACCGCCGCGCTCGCCGGCGAGGGCTCGACGCAACTCACGTTGCACACGCCGGCCGCGCTGTTCGCGCAGATCGGCGGCTATGTCGAATTCACCGGCGGCGCCAACGCCGGCGTGCGCGCCACCATCAAGAACGTGCGCGTCGGCCGCGAGATCACGCTGGTCTTTCCGCTGCCGGACGCCGTGGCGACGGGCGACGCCTTCAACATCGTTCTCGGCTGCGACCGCACGCTGCCGACCTGCGCGGGCACGTTCAACAACCGCGCCCGCTTCCGCGGCTTCCCCTTCGTTCCGCCGATGCAATACGCGCAATGACCGACGAATCCCGGACGCGCGGCCGCGTCGTCGCCGAAGCCAGGGGATGGCTCGGCACGCCCTATCATCATTGCGCCGACATCAGGGGCGTCGGCGTCGATTGCGGCATGCTGCTCGTGCGCGTCTTCGTCGATACCGGCCTCGTCGCGCCCTTCGATCCCCGCCCCTACACGCACGACTGGATGATGCACCGTTCTGAGGAAAGATTCCTGTCGTCGCTGATGGCGCGCTCGCGGCCCGTCGAGACGCCGCAGCCCGGCGACGTCGCCTTGTGGAAGGTCGGCCGCTGCTATTCGCACGGCGCCATCGTCACGTCGGCCGCGCCGCTCAACGTCGTGCACGCCGTCATCTCCTACGGCCGGGTGGTCGAGGAAGAAATATCGCCGTTTTCCCCCCTGGGCGATCCCGCGCGCGCCGTGCGCTTCGCCAGCATCGTGGGGGCGCGCTGATGGGCGGACTGTTCGGCGAGCGTCATCAGCAGTCCGCGGCGAACCTGCCGCAATACACGGGGCTGCAGCTCAATTCCGCGACAAACGCGCTGCCCGTGCCGCTCGTCTACGGCATGGGCAAGCTGCCCGTGAACGTCGTCGACTACCGCAATTTTCTCGCCATCCCCGAACTCTCGGTCAACCGCCGCGCCGGCAAGGGCTCGCGCGGCGGCGGCGTGCAGATCGTCGGCTGGTTCTACACCGCCGATCTCACGCTCGCGATCTGCGAGGGGCCGATCACAAACATCAACCAGATCTGGCAGGGCCAGTCGACCTATCTCTTCTCCGCCGCCTCGCCCAATCCGATGGGCTGGACTCTGCCGGTCTACAATTTCAACTGCGACCTGTTTCTCGGGACGAAGACGCAGGGCGTCTGGCCGCACAATGCCGGCAAGACCTGGGCGCTCGAATATTCGCAGACCGCCTATCTCGCGGCCGCGCCGTTCGCGCTCGGCGAGAGCGCGAGCCTCGGCACGCTCAACGTGGAGGTCTGCGGCCTGCTCTACGGCACCGGCGCGAACGGCATAGACGCCGATCCCGCGCGCATGATCCTCGATTTCCTCACCGATCCCGATCATGGCGTCGGCTATTCCGGCGCGATCGATACGGGGCTGCTGGGCGCAGGCGACGATTCCTCGCTGCAGACCTATTGCCGCGCGCTCGGCCTCTGCCTGACCGCCATTCTCAACCAGTTCGAGACGGCCTCCTCGATCCTCGACCGCTGGCTCAAATGCATCAACGCGGCGGCGGTGCGCTCCGGCGGCGTGCTGAAATTCATCCCCTACGGCGACATGGACATTTCCAACGGCGCCGTCGCCTGGCGCGCGCCGGTCGCGCCGGTCTACGACCTCGACGCGCGTCATTTCCTGTTCAGCGAGGGCGAGGAGCCGGTGCGCGTCGATCGCGTCGACCCCGCGACCCTGCCGACCGTGCAGCGCGTCGAAGTGCTCAACCGCGCGGGAATCAACGTCAACGCGGCGCTCGTCACGCAGCAGCTCGGCGAAGCCCTGGCGATGATGACCAATGCAGCGTCGGCGGGCCGCGCGGGCTCCTCCTACCAGTTGCCGCAGCCCAACGGCCAGCCGCAATATCAGCCGACGCCGGTCGAGTGGCGCGACCTCACCGCCATCATCGACAAGGGCCAGCGCGTCGCGCCGACGATGACCATGCACGAGATCTGCGATCTCAACGTCGGCGCGACCGTGGCGCAGATCATCGGGCAGCGCGCGCTCTATGTGCGCACGCACTATCGCTTCCGGCTCGACGCGCGCTTCTGCCTGCTCGACCCCATGGACGTCGTGACGATCACGACGTCGCGCCTCACGCTGAAGCTGGTCCGGATCGTCGAGATCGAGGAGAACGACGAGGGCGACCTCGACATTCTCGCCGAAGATCTGACGATAGGCGTCTCGACGCCTGGGCCCAATATCACCATGGGCGCGCTCGCCGGCGACAATGCCGCGACGCCGGCGTCGCCGGTCGACGCCGTGCTGATCTACGAGCCGCCGCTGGCGCTCACCAACGGCGCGGCGCAGCTCTGGCTCGGCGCGAGCGGCGGAACGGCGGGCGTCGCCGATCCGCAATGGGGCGGCTGCATCGTGCACGCCTCGGTCGACGGCGGCGTGACCTATACGCAGATCGCGCGCATCGCCGCGCCGCTCGCGCAGGGCGTGACGACGGGCGCGCTGGCCGACGCCAGCGGCTTCGACACGGTCAACACGGTCGGCGTCGACATGGCCGAGAGCGCGCAGGCGCTGCTCTCGACCACGGACCCGAATGCGCAGGCCGGCGTCGCCAATCTCGCGCTGATCGGTTCGGAGCTGATCGCCTTCGCCACGGCGACGCTGACCGCGACCAACCGCTACACGCTGTCGCGGCTGCAGCGCGGCGCCTTCGGCTCGACCCATGCCGCGCATGCCGCGGGCGAGGCTTTCGCGCAGCTCGACAATGCCGCGAAGATCGACCTGCCGCCGCAATACATCAACGCGCCCGTCAAGTTCAAATTCCAGTCGTTCAATATCTACGGCGAGGGCCTTCAGGACATTTCGGCCTGCACGCCCTTCGATTACACGCCGAGCGGGTCCGGCCTCGCTGGGTCAACGCGCATGTCGACCGCGCATCAGGCGCTTTCGCCGAGCGGCGCGTCGGCGGTCACGGCGACGATGATCCCGAAGGCCAATTTCCTGTTGCAGGTGACCGTCACCGTCACGACGGCGATCACCGGCGCGACGGGCTTCAACATCGACCCCGTCGTGCGCGCCGACGGTTCGTCCGGCGGCGCAGCCGGCGAATTCGGAAACTGCGCGGCCGCGCTCGGCGCCACGCACACGTTCACGACGCGCTCGACGCTGTGGAGCGCCGATTCCGCGATCCGCCTGACGGCGGTCGGCGGCTCTTTCACCGCCGGCGCGGTCGACGTCGCCGTGCAGCGCATCGCCGCGGGCTGACCGCCTCTTCCCCGACGCAACGCATCCGGAGACCGATGACATGGCGCTCGCGCTCATCAACCGCGCCCTCACCAATCTGCAGACCGGCGCAGCCCTGCCCGGCGCGACCGTCTCGGTCTACAAGACCGGGACGAATGTCCTGGCGACGGTCTACGATCCCGTCACCGAAGCGCCGGTCGCCAATCCGCTGACGGCGGATTCGACCGGCCTGATCCAGTTCAAGGTCGCGGCGGGTCCGATCTACGATCTCGTCTGGGCGCTCGGCCTCTACGTCTCGCCGCGCTATGCGGTCGGCGCGGAGATCGCCACGCTCTACGGCCAGTTCGCCAATGCGGTCGCCAACAACGCCGCGCTGATCGCCGCGCGCATCTCCGAATATCCGAACGGCGTCTGGCGGCTGTGCTACGCCAGCGGGCGCGGCTGCCCGGTGTTCTTCACCGGCCTCGCCGGCACGGCCGCCGCCAACGGCTCGACGTCGGATGGCGGCTCGATGCAGGACAACGCCTACGGCGATTGCTGGGTCGCGCACCACACGCCCGCATCGAACGATCCCACGCAATATGGCGCGATCCCCGATTGCGTCGTGGATCAATACGGCCTCTATGTCTCCGGCTCGAACAACACCACGGCCCTCCAGGCGTGGCTTTCCGCGGCGGCCTCGGTCGGCCCGAAAATCTGCGGCCCCGCCAAATACGCCTCGGGCCCGCTGACGCTGCCCGATTACACGATCCTCGACAGATACTGGTCCATGGACGGACCGTATTCGATCACCGGCGTCCCCATGCAATCGTGGATCGTGATGATCCCCGGCCTGACTGGCGCGCACGCCATCGCGCATCCCCATGTCGGCTCCACGTCGTCGTCGCGCGGGCAGCACGGCGGCGGCGAGATCGCCGGCATGACGCTGGTCGGCCCGGGCTCGATGGCCTACGCCATGAACGGCTGGGGCATCGAGAACACGACCGAGCTGACCTTCCAGAAGAACTGGACCTTCGGCTTCCCGCGCGGCGCGGGCCTGCGGCTCTACGCGCACAACGACGGCGGCGAATACGGCTCGTTCGTGCATCGCAATCTCTGGGGCCGCCAGATTTCCGCGGTGTCCGGCTCGCCCGCGACCTCCTTCGTCGACCCCGCGGTCTTCCTGCGCGTCACCAACGAAGTGCATGTCTGGTGCGACGGCCCTTACGACAGCACCGGCAAGTGCAACGACAATTACATCACCTTCAACCGCTTTCTCGACGCGCAGGTCGGCGCGGTGCGCATCGCCGGCCACGGCTCGGTGTCGACGGCCGGATCGAGCTACAACACCGTGCTGCAGAACAACATGCACGAGACGCAGGGCGGCAAGAAGATCGAGGAAGGCGTGTTCTCGGTCGTCACGGATTCCACGCATTTCACGCTGCGCGCGGATGCGCCGTCGACCAACCGCATCGCCGGCCTCTACGTCAACTATACGCTGCACGTTCTCGACGCGAATAATCTGGTTGTCGAATCCCGGCGCATCACGGCCTTCACGGCCGGCGGCGCGGTCACGGTCGCCTCGGCCTTCACGACGCTGCCGACCACCTCGACGAAATATCGCATCTCCTATGCGCGCACCGCGCTCGATGTATCGGTCGAACCGCAGTTCGATCCGCTCAACGCGCTGTTCAATCCGCTGGCGTGGCAGCACGGCGCCTATTTCGCGCAGCCGGACGGCCAGTTGCAGTTCGAGGATTATGTCGAGGAAACCAACGGCGCGCTGCTGGTCTCGAACGGCGCGAGTCCGGATGTGCGCATCCGCCTGCGCTGCGTCGTCGCCGGCGGCGTCGCCTGGCGCGCGATCGACGGCTCGGACTGGGCGCCGCGCCACGCCAACCACACGACGACAGTCGGCGGCGCCAACGGCCTCGCGCCCGAAACGATCCTGTCCGGCCACACGTTCATCGGCGACGTGCAGAGCGCGGCCAACAAGGCCGGCCTGACCGACTGGGCGATCAACAACACCGGCGCTGACCTGCCGGACGGCGCCTGCGTGCGCACGACCGGCACGGGCTACACTCTGGCTGCAGCAGCGACGACCGGCGGCCACGCCATCGTCTCGTCGCGCGGGACGCAGACGGTCTTCGCGAACGGCAAGCTCACGCCCTACGTCACCAAGGGCAAGGCGGACGTTCTGGTCGATCTCACGGCCTCCGGCGGCGGCGTGACGGCGGGCTGGTCGATCATCCCGATCGCCGGTTCGACGGCGGTCAAGGGCATTCCCGAAACGAGCGTGACCAACCCGCAGGCCGTGATCGGCCGCATCCGCGTGACGACGAGCGGTTCCGGCGTCGCGACGGTCAAATGTTTCATCAACGCCTGAGGACATCGACATGGACTATTGGAGCAGGCCCGGCACGGACATCGTCTATGAGGTCGAGGACCGCGAGGACGCGCCCGAGGGGTGCGTTCCCGCGACGCCGGCGCAGATCGAGGCGCACAAATGGGCGGTGGCGGGCATGATCGCCTCGCCGGAGGCGATCGGCAAGGAATGCGAGACGCGCATTTTCGCGGTCGCCTCGCGCAACTGCCAGGTGTCGATGCTGTCGGAGCGCGACACGTTCACGCCCGACGAGGAAGCGGCCTATGTCCTCGCGCGCGATTGGGTGGCGGCGATGAAATCAGCGAGCCGCGCGCTGGTCGCGGCGCGCGACACGACCTTCGCCGACGATTCGCACTGGCCGGCCTGTCCGCCGGAAGCCGCGGCGCTGGCCGCACGGTTCTGAGCCGCCCCGGCCGCCGGCGATAGCGGTCGACAACCCGGAAGATCGATGCATCTGAAACTCGCTTTCGCGGGCGCGCTGGCGCTCGCCTGCCTCGGCGCGCCGGCGCATGCGCAGGTCGTCTCGCCGTCGGCGCTCGAATGGGCGGCCGGGCAGGGCGCAGTGCGCAAGGAATCCTTGCGCGCTGCTGATCGGCATTTCGCCCGGCGCGTGCTGCGCGCCGAAACGCGCGCCGGCATGCTCGCCGGCGTCTATGCCCCGCTCGCCGCGAAGGCGCGCGAGCTCGAATCCGCGTGCGGTTCTGTCGTCATTTCCGGGCGACGGCGCACGCGGGTCCGCGGCACCGGCCACTGGTCGCTGCACGCCTCGGGCCACGCCGTCGACATGCGCGGCAATCCTGCCTGCATCTATGCCCATCTGCGCGGCTGGCCCGGCGGCTATTCGACCGATTACGCGCGCGTGCTCCACGTCCATTTCTCGCTCGGTGGCCGGGAGGACGGTCTTCGCTTCGCCCACGGTCGCCATCGTCATCGCATCGCGAGCCGCTAACCCGCAGCGGCCGGGTTTCGCCGCCAATCGAAAGGAATAACCATGTCCGACCGCAAGATGCGCGCGAAGGTGCGCGTTGCCTCTATCATTCCCGGCCCCCTTGGCGAGGACGGCAAGGTCAGTTACGAGACGCTGCAGTTGCATGGCGTCGCCAAGAACGAAGCCTACTCGGAAGACGGGAGCGACGAGAACAACACGTTCGCCAAGTTCTCGCCGTCCGTCTCCATGGCTTTTCACATCGCCAACCCCGCGCTGATCGGCGCTTTCGAGATCGGCGAGACGTTCTACGTCGATTTCATCCCCGCGCCGAAGTAGCGCGCCTCTCCCGCTTGCGGCGGCGCAGTTTCGTCGCAAGCGAATCCTCCGCCATCTGCACGACGATCGACGGCGCCTCTATCTCGATCAATCGAGCGAGATGAAGCGCCGCTTTGCGCAAATAGAAGTCCGACCGTCGCTCCTCCGGGATCGCATCGTGTTCGGCCTTCGCTTCTTCGACCATCCGCGCGATCGCGCCGTCGAAGTCGGTCATCAGATCATCAACCTTCACCATCGTCCTCTCCTTTTCCTGATCCTCTAATTGCTAAGCGATGCGAGAACCGGAAAAGCGGGTCGAAAATATTTTCGGGGCATCGCGAATGAAGCAGGCAATCATCGCGTGGTGCGACGCGCATCTGATCGACGGATGGCGCGGCGCGCAGCGACTCTGGTCGAACCGCGTCGCGATCTTCTGGACCGTCGTCGGCGTCGTCTTCGCGCTGCTCGCGCTGATCTCCGACGAGGTGAAGGGCCTGATCGGCTGGGTCGGATTCTCCGCGCTGTTCGTCGTCGCCGGCGTCTCGTTCGGCGTGGCGCGCCTGCTCAAGCAACCGGGAGCGAACGATGATTGACGCGCCGAAGAAGGGCCGGTTGCACGGCCTCGTCGTGAAGAACAAGGCGCTGCTCGCGGGCACGTCGGTCGCGGCGGCGATCTCGATCGCGACCGCGACGATCCAGTTCCACGAAGGAACGAAATACAAGGTCTATCGCGATCCGGTCGGCATCCTGACGTTTTGCACGGGCGAGACGCGCAATCCGCAGCCCGGGCACACCTATACGCCGGCTGAATGCGATGCGCTGCTGGAGAAGCGCCTGCTGGAGTTCAACGCCGGCCTCGACAGGTGCCAGCGCCAGCCGATCCCGACCGGCATTCGCGCCGCGTGGCTCGACACGATCTACAACATCGGCGTCGGCGCGTTCTGCAACTCGTCGATGGCGCGGCTCTTCAACGAAGGCCGGTTGCGCGAATCCTGCGACGCCTTGAAGAAATTCGTCTACGCGCGCCGGGTATGGCTCGCAGGCCTGTTCGCGCGTCGCGAGGACATGATCGAGTTCTGCTACGCCGGAATTTTGAAATGACGGCGGTCCTGCATGTCATCCTGCACTGGAGCGGCGTGGCGCTCTGCCTCGCGGCGGGTGTCGCCGCCTTCGTCTATCTCCCCGGCAGGCTCGGCATGGTCGCCGTGGCGCTCGCCGGCGCGGTCGGCGCCGGGCTTGTCGCCTACGACATGGGGTTTCGCGCGCGGGGCGAACTGGACCAGTCGGCCAATCTGCGGGCCAAGATCGCCGCGCGCGACGAGGTGATTGCCGAGAAGGATCGGCAGGCGATGGCGACCCGCGCCATCGCGGAGGCCGCCAGCGCGCGCGCGCAGGCCGCGCAACAGCATTCAGCGGATTTACAATCGGAGATCGACGCCTATGCCGACGAACTGGCGAAACGCCCGGCGGATAGCCGCTGCGCTATGGATGAGCGCGATGTGCGCGGCCTGTCAGCCATCGGTCGCCCCGCCGATCCGCCCCAACCTCCCCGACGCCCCGCAGATGTTCGGTAGGCCCGTGGTCGTGCCAGCCCCGCGCAGGGGGCAGGACGCCCGCCTGTTCGCCGCGCAGACGCGGCGGGCGCTGCTGGAAGCGAACCAGCGATTGCAGGACGACGCAGCGTTCTACGATGACGTGCAGCAGCGCTTCGGATCGGAGAAGAAATGACACGGCCAGTTTTCGATCCGCGCATCACGCTCGGCAACATTCTCACGCTCGCCAGCATGCTCATAGGCGCGATCATCGTCTACGGTAGCGTCGCCGGCGAATGGCGCGCGGTCCAAATGAGGCTGGCGACGCTTGAGAAGCGCATCGACGCCCGCGACCTCGATCACGATCGCATCGTGTCGATGGAGGCCGACGTGAAAATCATCCGCTCGCTGATCGAAAAGCAGCGAGCGCCGTAATCGCCGTCCGACCTCCCTCGGCGACCACTGGCCTCTCTCCCGATCCGGGCGAGGGGCCATATTTTTTTGAGAACGCGGCGGGAACGCGGCGGCGATCTCTGCGGGACTTCTGCGGGACTTTTGGCGGCCAGACGCGCCGGCCGCCAGCGGCGGCCTATTCGCCCCAATAGCTCATGTCCGCGTCGGCGTCGTCCTCGGGCGTCTCGCGATATTGGCCTTCGCGCGCGGTCCATTCTTCGAACGCCGTTTCTGCCGCCTCGCTGGCGTAGTCGGCGACCTTGCACCCGTCGTCGAACGTCTCAAATCCGGCCTTGGCGATCATCCGCGCTTTGAAGCGCGAAACATATTCGTCCTTTGTCATCGGCTCTTTCCTTTCCACAATGCTGGCGTCGCCACGAATGCAGGCGGTCATTTCTCAAACCTTCCTGATTTCGCATGGGTGCGCCAAAAGCGGCGCCCCCTTGCGGTCGCGATAGACAAACCGGACCCTGCCGCCCCGCTCGCCGCAATGGATTGCGGGCTCGCCTGCGACCAAAATCGGGCGGCCGACGTCGCCTTCGTTCGGTAGGCGCAGAACCTGAATGCGCGCGAGGAAATCGCGAAAGCTGATCTGCCGAGTATCGCTGAAATCTACATAGGCTGCGTAAGTCGCCGCGCTCTTCGTCCTGGCGACATAGCGGGCGCTGCCGTAACCCTCGACGCTGATCGACCAAGTTCCGACGCTGTCGCGCAGTCTGGCGGTCATTTCCCTATTCTCCTTTGCTAAGCGGCCCAAACGACTGAAAAACCGGCGGCTTCGCGGGTGGCCGGCGATCGGCGGCCGCCGTGGGGGTTTTCGCTGTAACGGACCTCCGCTACCATCCCCCCCGCGCGTTGCTTTAGCCTTCACAGCTATTCGTATGTGACGGAATAGCTTCCGATCAGCGCGAAGATGAACTCGTTTTCGCCGGGAATATCCGGACGCGCCCTGGAATAGAACGGTTCGTCGGTCAGCTCTTCATCCGGTCCGACGGGAAAATGCAGAAAACCATAGACGAATCTCGCCAGCGGACGCCGTCCGTCGAGCACGTGCGGCAGCTCGAAGTTCGCCGTCCTGTCGGAGCCGTCGATCCCGTCGCCTTCCGCTATGCCATAGGCGAGCGCCGCGATCCTTTCATTCCCGATCGATGCGTCGAAATCCGACGCATGCGGGTCGTCCTGCTCCGGAACGATCACTCTCGGCCCGATCGTGATCGGACCGGAAAACCGGTGCGGGCCATTGAGCTTGATATGCTCCATCCCCTCTTCGCCAGGGGACGGACGGTCGCTGATTTCGAGTTGCGGAATATAGACGTGGTTGGCCTCGTTCCAGCCCCATCCCTCCGTCAGCCAGATGTGAAATGCGGCGTCGTTGTGCTGCTCCGACCCGTCGTTGATGATGTGAATCTCGTCGAAGGTGAAGACGACCTTCCGCTGTCTCAAGGTGAACTTGAAAGTGTAGAAGTCCCAATCGCCGACCTGGTTCGTCAGCGTCAGCAGCGCCCAGTATGTGTTCCCCGGATAGAGCCGGGGGTCCGCAATCATCAGCCCGTGATCCATATTGTAGGGGTCGATGTTCCAGAGGATCGGCGGATTCTTGAACCGGAGGAAACCGGACGGGGCGTCGTCGGCCTGAACCGGCTGGTCCTTGCCGATCTCCAGCCGTGCGAAAGTCCGTTCGTCGAATTTTGCGAGCGGATCGTGATCCTGATGGCACAGCACCGAAAAATAGGTCCCGGACCAATTCGTAATGATGCGCCCGTCGACGAGCGGCGCGCGGTTGCTGCGCAACAGATAGCAAGACGCGAAATGAACCGGCGGCGGATCGAGCGGCAGAGGCGAGCCCGCTCCGTTGGGATCGTAATAGCTGAGATTGCTGACGAGCGCCTCGACCACGCCGAGCCCTGAGGTCAGACTGACATTCCCCTTGTTTTTCCACGCATTCGCATCGTAGTCGAACGGTTTTGGATAAGGCGGAACGGCCCGCACCCATGAGGATGCGTTTATCCGATACCAGATATAGACTTCCAGCGTGCCCCCGATGTCCCATGAAAGCTCCACCGACGTCTCATCGACGTCGCTGGCGAGAAAAAAGGCGCTTTTCGAGAATGTGAACTTGTCCATGACTCCCCCCCGGTCTGTGCAGGTTACAAGGTCAGCCCTCCGCAGGACGCTTCGAGTGGCGAGTTCGAATGTCCGCAAAATCCCGGTCCAACGGCGTCGCGCCGTATGAAGGGGATGCGTCTATACATTGCCAGGCGCGTCTCGCCTTCAAGATGAAGACGAGAAAACCGCGGCGGGTTCATCGGGCCATCGACGGACGCGCTCTCGCCCCAACTCGACGCCAATCCCTCTCCTCCTCCATAATGGGCGCAACAAGCCGCCCGGCTTCGTCTCGCGCGATCGTGAAACGGGACCGGCGGTCGGGGAGGTTTCATGCCCAAATTCGCCGCCAATCTCTCGATGATGTTCACCGAACATCCCTTTCTCGACCGCTTCGACGCGGCGGCCGCGGCCGGCTTTGCGGCGGTGGAATATCTCTTTCCCTATGAGCATTCGTCCGCCGACATCGCCGCGCGGCTGAAACGCAACGATCTCACGCAGGCCCTGTTCAACCTGCCGCCGGGCGATTTCGCCGCCGGCGAACGCGGGCTCGCCGCGCTCAGCGGGCGCGCCGAGGAATTTCGCGCGAGCGTCGATCGCGCGCTCGAATATGCCGCCGCCACCGGCGTCAAGCGCCTGCACATGATGGCGGGGCTGGCCTCTTCGCGGGATCCCAAGGCGCTCGTCACTTATCAGGGCGCGTTGGAGCTCGCGGCGCGAAAACTCGGCGACGCCGGGCTCGATCTTGTCATCGAGCCGATCAACACGCGCAACATGCCCGGCTATTTCCTCAACGATTTCGATCTCGCCGCGCGGATCATCGCTGACAGCGGCATGGCGAACGTCAAGCTGCAATTCGACATCTACCACCGCCAGATCATGCACGGCGACGTGACGATGGCCTTGCGCGCGCTGATGCCGATCACTGGCCATGTGCAGATCGCCAGCGTGCCCTCGCGCAACGAGCCGGACGGCGAGGAACTGAACTATCCCTTCCTGTTCGCGGAACTCGATCGGCTCGGCTACGACGGATACGTCGGCTGCGAATACAATCCGCGGGGCAAGACCACCGACGGCTTGGCGTGGTTCAAGCCCTACGCGCGGAACTGAGCCATGCCGATCATTCTCGGCGCGGTCGCCGACGATTACACCGGCGCCTCCGACCTCGCGAACACGTTCTCGAAGAACGGCCTGCGCACCGTGCAGACCATCGGCGCGCCGCCGGATTCTTTGCCGCTGCCTGACGTGGACGCCGTCGTCGTCGCGCTGAAAATCCGTTCGGTCGCAGCAGATGAAGCCGTACGCGCGGCGCGCGGCGCCCGCGTATGGTTGAATGCGCGCGGCGCAAAGCACGTCATGTACAAGATCTGCTCGACCTTCGATTCCACGGACGCCGGCAATATCGGCCCGGTGACGGAGGCCTTTCGCGCCGATGCGCGGGCGGGCGCAGTGATCGTCACGCCGGCCTTTCCGGAGACCGGCCGCTCCGTCTATCTCGGCCATCTCTTCGTCAACGGCGAATTGCTGAGCGAGAGCCCGCTGAAGGATCATCCGCTCAACCCCATGCGCGAGTCCAATCTCGTGCGCGTGTTGGCGCGGCAGTCGCAAGCGCTCGTCGGCCTGCTCGATCTTGCGACAGTTTCACGGGGCGCGGACGCGGTGAACGACGCTCTGGCGACGATGAGCGGCAAAGGCTTCGGCGCGGCCATCGCCGACGCCGTCTTCGAATCCGATCTCGAAACATTGGGCCGCGCGGCGCTGCAATCGCCGGTCTCGACCGGCGCTTCGGGCTTGGGCCTCGGCCTTGCGCGCGCGCTCGCGACATCGGGCGCCAGGCATGAAGCGAAGCTCGATCCCGTCGGCGGCCTTGCCGCCATTGTCGCCGGCTCCTGCTCGAAGGCGACCCTCGAACAACTCGCCATCGCCGAAAAATCCATGCCGGTGCTGCGGCTCGACACGGACGCGCTGATGCAGGGCGAGACCGAAATTCTGCGCGCGCTTTCATGGGCCAGCGACCGCATCGCCAACGGCCCGCTCGCCATCGCCGCCAGCGCGGCGCCCGAGGCCGTGCAGCGCATGCAGGAGAAATACGGTCGCGACGCGGCGGGCCACGCCATCGAACAGGCGACGTCGCGCATTGCAGCCGAACTCGTGGCCCGCGGCGTCAAGCGGCTGGTGGTGGCCGGCGGCGAGACGTCAGGCGCGGCCGTCGACAGGCTGCAGATTCCCGCCTTCCTCGTCGGCCCCGAAATCGCGCCCGGCGTGCCGGTGCTGCGCACGGTCGGCGGTCCGCACGGCGCGCTGCAACTGGCGCTGAAGTCGGGCAATTTCGGCGGGCCGGATTTCTTTGCGAAGGCGTTGGGGATGATGGCGTGACAAGCTCCCTCTCCACGCGTGCGGGGAGAGGGAGGAACACGAAAATCCCCGCGGCCTTCGCAGACACAGGGTTGCACATTCATTCCGCCCCGGAGGGCGCGGGACGCCCGCCTTCCGCGAGAGGCCGGCAAAGCCTGGAGCGGAAGGGAGAGCTCAAGTCCGATCCGCCCGCCGAAGGACGGGCGTCCCGACGAGCAGCCTTGGCCGCCCGCTTTTTTCACGCGAAGTTTGAGGCTTGCTCCATGCGCCCCCGGAGGCGGGCGATTGCTATCCTCCGCTGCCCCGGCCTCTCGCCGGGCGGGACAACATGGCTTGGGCCGCCGCGCCCCGGCTCATCACGCCTGCAAACGCGGCCTTCGCTCCCCGTGCGGCCGGCGTGATGAAAGCCGGCCTCCCCGAACGCTTCCCGCGAGGGAAACGCCCTGAACGCCACGCAGGCGTCCGGTGCAGGAGGACGCCGCATCTGTGCATATTTTCCTATAATTGTCAAGATTGTTCGGCTTGATCGCGTGGGCGGCGCGGGCCCAGTGTCGCGCCCGCTTTCTGCCGGTGCGCGCGAAGCCGGAGGACCCGCCGTGCTTCCACGGCGCGAACGAGCGCATCGGCGTGGAGAATTACGCGGAAGTGATCCGCTTCTTCCATCGGCTCGTCAGCGCGTCGGCGATCGAGGGGAAATAGGAGAAGGCCGGCGGGCCGATCCGCTCACTCTTCCGCCCGCGCGCGCTCCGCTTCCACGCGCGCGGCGAGCCGCCAGACAACGGTCGGCCCCTTGCCCTTGAGATCGAGCGTGAACGGGCCGTCGCAGGCGAAATCCGCCGCCAGAGCGTCGCGCGTCGCCTGCGTCAGCAGAATTTCGCCGCCGGCCGCGCTCGTCTCCAGCCGGCTCGCCGTGTTGACCGTATCGCCCCAGACGTCGAACAGAAATTTGGTGTCGCCGATGATGCCGGCCGTCACCGGTCCCGACGCGACGCCGATCTTCACCTCGACGGGCGAGCCGTCGGGAAAACGCACGCGCCCCGCCTCCGCCCTCAAGGCGAGCGCGACGGCGGCGATCTCGCGCGCATGATTGGGCCGGGAATCCGGCACGCTCGCCGCCACCATGTAGCAATCGCCGATCGTCTTGATCTTCTCGAGCCGATGCTCGCCGACGATGCGGTCGAAGCGCGTGAACAGGTCGTTGAGCAGGCCGACCACCGCATTCGAGGTCATGCCGTCGGCGCGCGCCGTGAAACCGACAATGTCTGCGAAGAGCACGGTGATGTCGTCGTAGGAATCGGCGATCGTGATTTCGCCGGCCTCCTTGCGCGCCGCGATGCTGGGCGGCAGGACGTTGTAGAGCAGCCGGCGAATCTCCGCCTCGGCGCGCGACAGCGCCTCCTGGCGGAGATACGAAATCCGCGCCGTGCGCTCGAGCATGTAGGCGGATATGCCCGCAATGCCGGCGCTCCACAGCAGGAACGGAAATTCGTAGCTGAACACTTTCGCCGGTTCGGGCTTGAAGACGCCCGCCACCAGGGCGTAGCCGAGGCAACTGAGCGCCGCTCCCGCCAGCCCTTCCACGAAGGAGACGCCCGTCACCACGAAAGCCGCGGAGGCGACCAGCATGAATAGCGGCAGCGTCCTGAATTGCGGATCGGCCTCCGGCGGAATCGTGAGCTTGAGGCCGAAGACGAGACAGATGTTGAGCGCGAGAAAGGCGAAGGCCCAGACCTGAATCCACGGCCCGGGCGCGCGCAGATAGGTCATGGCGACGATGACGATGGCCAGCGCGACCCCAAGCCCGCGCACCGCGAGCGCCGCCGCCGTCTGCTGCGGCAGGATCAGGAGGTCGAGAATGCCGAAGGCGCTCCACATGCAGGCGACAACCGCCGCCGTGAGACGCGTGTTGTGAATGCGATAGGGAATGCGGCTGCCGCGATAGGCGGTCTCCGCGCGCGCGTCCGGAAATTTCAGGAGGACTCGTGATGGCCGCATAGACGGCGAAAGTGACCGGCGGCGACGGTTCGCGTCAAGCCTGAGGCTGACGCACGCCGAAAAAAAACGGCGCCCGGAGGCGCCGCTCGATGATTGCGCTGAGATGTTGGCGATCACATCCGCTCGATGATCACCGCCGGCGCCATGCCGCCCGCCGCGCACATCGTCACCAGGCCGAACTGCTGGCCGCGGCGCTCGAGTTCGTCGAGCACGGTGCCGATCAGGATCGCGCCGGTCGCGCCGATCGGATGGCCGAGCGCGATCGAGCCGCCGTTGACGTTGACCTTGTCGCGGTCGAGATCGAGATCGCGCTGGAACTTCTCCGACACGACGGCGAAAGCCTCGTTGATCTCCCAGAGGTCGATGTCCTCCTTCTTGAGACCGGCCTTCTCCAGAACTTTCTTCGCGGCGGGAACCGGCGCGTTCAGCATCAGCTCCGGGCTGTCGCCCATATTCGCCATCGCGCGGATTTTCGCGCGCGGCTTGAGGCCATGCGCCTTGGCGTAGTCGGCGGACGCCAGCAGCACGGCGCCCGAGCCGTCGACCACGCCGGACGAATTGCCGGCATGGTGGCGATAGTCGATCTTGAGGTCGGGGTAGGCCTGCAGGATCAGCGACAGATAGGTCGTGCCCTTGTCGTCGAGCGGCGCGTTGGCGAGCGCGGGGAAGGCGGCCTTCAGCGCGGCCAGGCCCTCGCGCGTCGTCTGCGGACGCGGATATTCGTCATGGTCGAGCGCCAGCGTGCCGTCTTCCTTGTAGACGGGCACGAGCGACTTCTTGAAACGGCCTTCCTTGATCGCGACATCGGCGCGCTGCTGCGAGACGTATCCCGCTTCATCGAGCGCTTCGCGCGAAATGCCTTCCATCGTCGCGATGGCGTCGGCGCATACGCCCTGGTGCGTCTGCGGATGATGCAGGCGCAGGCGCATATTGCCGTTGTCCATGATCATCGGGCCGTCGCCGCGGCGACCGCCCATCGACATCATTTCCGTGCCGCCGCCGATGACGAGGTCTTCCATGCCCGACATGATGCAGGCTGCGGCGAAATTCACCGCCGAAATGCCCGAGCCGCAGAAGCGGTCGATGGTGACGCCGGAGGATTTCACGTCATAGCCTGCGTCGAGCGCAGACATGCGGCCGAGATCGCCGCCCTGCGGACCAACCTGCGAGGACGTGCCCCAGATGATGTCGCCGACTTCCTTGGTGTCGATCTTGTTGCGCGCGGCGAGCGCCTTGAGAACGGTCGCGCCGAGCTGCTGGGGATGCACATCCCACAGCGCGCCCTTGCCGGCCTTGCCGACGCCGCGCGGCGTGCGGCACGCATCGATGATCCATGCTTCGTTCATTGGGTGTTTCCTTTCGAGGTGTTCGTTCGTCTATCGCAATCTTGTCCCCTCCCCCCTTGTGGGGGAGGGCCAGGGGAGGGGGTCACGGAATCCTGCGACACAAACGGAGAACCGAAAACGCGAACGTCGCAGGATCGCGCGACCCCCTCCCCTGCCCCTCCCCACAAGGGGGAGGGGTTCACACTCCGCCCTTACCGCGGCGCCATGCGGATGGCGCCGTCGAGGCGCACGTCCTCGCCGTTGAAATAGCCGCAGGTGATCATGGTGTGCGCGAGCTGCGCATATTCTTCCGCGCGGCCGAGGCGCTTGGGATGCGGCACCATGGCGGCCAGACCCGCCTTCACGTTTTCCGGCGCGCGCGCCAGCAGCGGCGTGTCGAAAATGCCCGGCAGAATGGTGTTGCAGCGGATGTTGGAATCCGAAAGATCGCGCGCAACGACCAGCGTGATGCCGACGACGCCGGCCTTCGACGCAGTGTAGGCGACCTGGCCGATCTGACCGTCTTCGGCCGCAACCGACGCGGTGTTGACGATGGCGCCACGGTCGCCGCAGGGCAGGACCGGCAGGTTGAGCATGCCCGCCGCCGACTTGGTGATGCAGCGGAACGTGCCAACGAGGTTGATGTTGATGATGCGCTCGAAATTGTCGAGCGGATATTCCTTCGGCTTCTTGGTCTCGCGGTCGATCGAAGCCGATTTGGAGGCGCCGCCGCCGACACCGGCGCAATTCACCAGAATGCGCTCCTGCCCGTTGGCCGCGCGCGCCTTGGCGAAACCCGCGTCCACGTCCTCGGTCGAGCCGACATTGACCTTGCAATAGACGCCGCCGATCTCCTTGGCGAGCTTTTCGCCGAGTTCCTCGTTGAGGTCGAAGATCGCGACCTTCACGCCATGCGCCGCCAGCATCCGCGCGGTCGCCGCGCCGAGGCCCGAGGCGCCGCCGGTGACGACGGCCGAAATCGTATTGTCGAGTTGCATTGCCTTGAGCCTCCCGTTGCGGATCGCGATTTAATCGTCCGCTTAAATCGGCAGGCACAATACGCGAAAATCCGAAATGCGAAAGGCCCCGCCCGCATGGCGGTCATGCGAGGCGTTAGTTTCGCATAGCGAAATAATTAGAAGATCAGCGTCGCCAGCCAGTAGAACAGCGCGCCGATCGCCGCCGCCGCCGGCAGCGTCACCACCCAGGCGACCACGATGTTCTGCGCCACGCTCCAGCGCACCGCCGATACGCGCCGCGCCGCGCCGACGCCGATGATGGCGCCGGTGATCGTATGTGTGGTGGAGACGGGAATGCCGAGCGCGGTCGCGCCGAACAGCGTGAGCGCGCCGCCCGTCTCCGCGCAGAATCCCTGCACCGGCTGCAGCCGCGTGATGCGCGAGCCCATCGTGTGGACGATGCGCCAGCCGCCGAACAAGGTGCCGATGCCCATCGCCGCCTGGCACGACAGCACCACCCACAAAGGCACATGGAATTCGCCGCCGGTCTGGCCGTGCGTGAACAGCAGAACGGCGATGATGCCCATCGTCTTCTGCGCGTCATTGCCGCCGTGTCCGAGCGAATAGAGCGAGGCGGAGACGAATTGCAGGCTGCGGAAATAGCGGTCAACCGCGATCGGCGAGGCCTTCACGAAAATCCAGGAGACCGCGAGCACGAGAAACAGCGCGAGGATGAATCCGACCAGCGGCGAGCCGACGATGGCGGCGGCGGTCTTCGAGAGCCCCGACCAGACGATGGCCGACAGCCCGCCTTTGGCGAGCCCGGCCCCGACCAGCCCGCCGATCAGCGCATGCGAGGAACTCGACGGTATGCCGCCCCACCATGTGATGAGGTTCCAGCTGATCGCTCCCATCAGAGCGCCGAAGATCAGGTGATCGTCGACGATGCCGGGCGAGACGATGCCGGTGCCCACGGTCTGCGCGACATGCAGGCCGAAGAAGGCGAAGGCGATGAAATTGAAGAAGGCCGCCCAGGCCACCGCGAATTGCGGCCGCAGCACGCGCGTCGACACGATGGTGGCGATGGAATTGGCGGCGTCGTGCAGGCCGTTCAGGAGGTCGAACAGCAGCGCGATAACGATGAGAAAGACGAGAACGGCGAGGGCTGCGGACATTGCGGCCGGCTCACATATGCTCGATCACGATGTCGACGATGCGGTTGGCGACATCCTCCAGCCGGTCCACCACTTTCTCCAGATGGTCGTACGCCTCGCTGCCGACGACGAAGGCCATGGGATCGGCGGTGCGATGCGCCAGATAGAGCGCCTTCACGCCCTGGTCGTGCAATTCGTCCGCCGTCTCCTCGAGTTTCGCCATCTGCACGTTGAGCGCGGAGATGCGCGAATTGTTGGCGCGCATGTCAGGCAACATGGCGACCATGCGGCTCACGACCTCCGAGGCCTCGACGATCACCTCGCCCATCTCGACCATCTTCGGCTCGAAGGCGCGCATGTCGAACAGGTCCATCTTTTTGGCGCAGCGCTGCATCTGGTCGATCGCGTCGTCGATCGCCGCGCCCAGCCCCGCGACATCCGAGCGGTCGAACGGCGTGATGAAGGTGCGCCGCACCGACAGCAGCATTTCCCGCATGATCTCGTCGGCAAGGGTTTCCTGGCGGTAGATTTCCGACGCGTGCGCGGAAAACTCGCCCTCTCCGCGCAGCAGGCCGCGCAATTCCACGGCGCCCGCCGTCACTGTCGCCGCATGGCGCGTGTACATGTCGAAGAAATTGTCTTCCCGCGGCATCAGCTTCTGGAACCAGCCGAGCATCGCAAACCTCTGCGTGACCGAAACGTGACGATTTCGTGACGCCTGACTAGGCGCTTGCCGCTATCAAGTCAAAGAGCGCGGCCAGGGAATTTCACCATACGGAATTGTCCGACGACTTTCGCTTGAACCCGTTCCCGCCTAGACTGCCGGCAAAGAAAAAGCGGGAGGGAAGAATGTATCCAGGCGCCTATGCCAAATCGAAAGCGGACCAGCCGGCCATCGTTATGGCCTCGTCCGGCGAGACCGTCACTTACGGCGAGTTGGAAGCGCGCGAAAACCGCCTCGCGCATCTCTTCCGCGCGCGCGGCATGAAGCGGCTCGACCATTACGCCATCTTCATGGAGAACAATGCGCGCTATGTGGAATGCTGCGGCGCGGGCGAGCGCTCCGGCCTGTATTTCACCTGCGTGAACTCGTTCCTGACGCCCGAGGAGCTCGCCTATATCGTCAACAATTGCCAGGCAAAGATCCTCATCACGTCGCAGGCGAAACGCGCCGTGGCGATGGAGGCGCTGAAGAGTTGCCCGAACGTCGAACTGACGCTGATCGTCGACGGTCCCGGCGAAGGCGAAAAAATTCTGAACCTCGAAGAGGCGACCAAAGGCTTTCCGTCGACGCCGATCGCGGACGAATATATCGGCACGGCCATGCTCTATTCGTCGGGCACCACCGGCCGGCCGAAAGGCATTCTGCGCCCCCTGCCCGAGCAGCCGCCGACGCAGCGCCTGCCGCTGTTCGAGTTTCTCGACAAGCTCTGGCGCTATCGCGAGGACATGACCTATCTCTCGCCGGCGCCGCTCTATCATTCCGCGCCGCAGGCCGCCGTCAATCTCGCGATCTCCAAGGGCGCGAAAGTGATCGTGATGGAGCGATTCGATCCCGAGCACTATCTGCAGCTCGTCGAACAGCACAAGGTCACGCATACCCAGCTCGTGCCGACCATGTTCTCGCGCATGCTGAAACTGCCCGAGGACGTGCGGAAGAAATACGACACCTCGTCTCTTGAGATCGCCGTTCATGCGGCCGCCCCCTGCCCCGTGCAGGTGAAGGAGCAGATGATCGACTGGTGGGGGCCGATCATCCACGAATATTACGGCGCGACCGAAGGCATGGGCTTTACGGCATGCGACAGCGCGCAATGGCTGGCGCATCGCGGCACGGTCGGCAAGCTGATGCTCGGCGACATGCATGTGCTGGACGACGAAATGAAGCCCGTGCCCAAGGGCCAGTCGGGCACGCTGTGGTTTGCGAGCGCGAGCCCGTTCGAATATTTCAACGATCCCGAGAAGACAAAAGAGACGCGCTCGCCCGACGGCTCGATGAGCACGGTCGGCGACGTCGGCTATGTCGACGACGACGGCTATCTCTATCTCACCGACCGCTCGACCTTCATGATCATTTCCGGCGGCGTGAATATCTATCCGCAGGAATGCGAGAACTTGCTTATCACGCATCCCAAGGTCGCCGACGCCGCTGTCTTCGGCGTGCCCAACGTCGATCTCGGCGAGGAGGTGAAGGCGGTGATCCAGCCGATGCCGGGCGTGGAGATCGGGCCGGAATTCGAGAAGGAGCTGATCGACTTCTGCGGCCAGCATCTCTCGCGCCAGAAGGTTCCGCGCTCCATCGACTTCGCCGAGGAGTTGCCGCGCCTGCCGACAGGCAAGCTCTACAAGCGCCTGCTGCGCGACCGCTACTGGGGCGACAAGACGAGCCGGATCGTGTGAGGCGCGCTCCTCCCCTCCCCTCCCCCTTGCGGGGAGGGGCCGGGGTGGGGGTCGACTGGACGAAATCTCGCGGGATTGTCGCACCCACGCGTCGAAATTCAACGATGCGAAGAATTTTCCGTGGCCCACGCCGATAGGCGCCAGGCTGTGGCGTGATGTCCTTCTGCCCGCAAGCGGGGAGAGGCGGACGCGTGCGGTCCGCTACGCCCCCGCGCTCGCGAAAACCTTCGCCAGCGCCGCGCGCGCATCGCTCTGTATCTCCGCCAGATGCTCCGCCGAGCGAAAACTCTCGGCGTAGATTTTATACACATCCTCCGTGCCCGAGGGCCGCGCGGCGAACCAGCCGTTTTCGGACACGACCTTCAGCCCGCCAAAATCGGCGCCATTGCCCGGCGCTTTCGTCAGCTTCGCGACGATCTTTTCGCCCGCCAGCGTCGTCGCCGCGAATTGCTCGGGCGATAGCTTCTTCAACACATTTTTCTGCGCCGCATTGGCGGGCGCATCTATGCGCGCGTAGAAGGGCGCGCCCGTCTCGCGCGTGATCGCGGCGTAATTCTCGCCCGGGTCCTTGCCGGTTCGCGCCGTGATTTCCGCGGCCAGCAACCCGAGAATGATCCCGTCCTTGTCGGTCGTCCACACCGCGCCGTCGCGCCGCACGAATGAGGCGCCCGCGCTCTCCTCGCCGACGAAGCCGAATGCGCCGCCGATCAATCCATCGACGAACCATTTGAAGCCGACCGGCACTTCCACGAGCTTTCGGTTCAACCGCTGCGCCACGCGGTCGATGACGGAGGACGACACCATCGTCTTGCCGATCGCGGCCTCGGCGCTCCAGTCCGGGCGATGGCGGAACAGATAGTCGATCGCGGTCGCCAGATAATGGTTGGGGTTCATCAGCCCGCTCGAGCGCGCGACGACGCCATGGCGGTCGGCGTCGGTGTCGTTGGCGAAAGCGACGTCGAATTTGCTCTTGAGGTCGATCAGCTTCGCCATCGCATAGGGCGAGGAGCAATCCATGCGGATCTTGCCGTCCCAGTCCTGCGGCGTGAAGCGGAACGTGGCGTCGACGAGATCGTTCACGATCGTCGCGTCGATCCTGTATTTCTCGATGATCGGCGCCCAGAAATGCACGGCCGCGCCGCCGAGCGGATCGATGCCGATCTTCACCCCGGAGGCGCGTATCGCCTCCATGTCGAGCACATTCGCAAGGTCGTCGACATAAGGCGTGACATAGTCGCGCCGTTTCACCAGACCGCAGGCCAGCGCGCGCGCGAGCGTCGTGCGCTTCACGCCAGACATGCCGTCCGCCAGCATGGAATTGGCCTGCCTTTCGATCACGCCCGTCACATCGCCATCGGCCGGCCCGCCGTTCGGCGGATTGTATTTGAAGCCGCCGTCCTGCGGCGGATTGTGCGAAGGCGTTATCACCACGCCGTCGGCCAGATGCTCGCGGCGCCCGCGATTGTAGGCGAGGATCGCGTGCGAGACGACGGGCGTCGGCGTATAGCCGTCCTTCGCGTCGACCATCACGGTCACGTCATTGGCGGCGAAGACTTCCAGCGCGCTGGCGAGCGCGGGCGCGGAAAGCGCATGCGTGTCGGCGCCGATGAACAATGGCCCGTCGATGCCCTTGGACTTCCTGTAGTCGCAGATCGCCTGCGAAACCGCGAGAATGTGATTCTCGTTGAAGGCCACGTCGAGCGAGGAGCCTCGATGGCCCGACGTGCCGAAAGCGACCCGCTGGCCCGCGACCGATACATCCGGCTTGCCGGCGAAATAGGCCGTCACCAGCCGCGAAACGTCGATCAGATCGTGCGGATCGGAGAGATGTCCGGCGCGCGGATCGATATTGGCGGCCATGCGTGATTACCTCGAATTGCTCTCGCGCGGCCCTCGGCGCCGTCATTGCGAGGAGCGCAGCGACCAAGCAATCCATACCCGCGGATTGCCGGCTGGATGGATTGCTTCGCCGCGCTCGCAATGACTGCTCGAGCATCCCGCCTTGCGCGTCTTGAAGAGGACTCCATACGCCCCGCCCATGCAAGCGCGCAAGCGCCGCAGGCCCGATAAAAGTCGTCGCAGGGCGAACGGAACGTTACTGCCCGTTCACCGCCCCATCGCCGCATAGGCCCGCTTCTTGAAGTCGAAGAAGAACGGATTCCAGAAGGCCATGTAGCGCTGCGCCATCACCACGCCCGCGACGTTCTCGCGAGGATTGATGAACCAGTGCGTGCCGGCGACCCCGCCCCACTGGAACTCGCCCTGCGACTTCGGCGGATCGAGCGGGCCGGGCTCCACCGTCACGGCGCCGCCGAGGCCATAGGCCTTGCCGGGCATCGTTCCCAGCATCGCGAACCTGATCCATTGCCCGCCAGGCAATTGATTGCGCATCATCTCGCCGATGGTTTCGGCCTTCAGCAGCCGCGGCCCGCCCGGCAGAAGCGCGCGCACCAGCGCGATCATGTCGAACAGCGTCGTCGTCAGCCCGCCGCCGCCCGACAGGCGAGGAACGGCCTGCAAATAGGCGCCCGGATAGGGCGAATTCTGCAAGGCCGTCAGTCCCGGCTTGGTCGGATCGAGCAGATCGGCGCCCTTGTAATAGGCCACTAGCCGATCCTTGCTTTCCGGCGCGACGACGAAGGCCGTATCCGCCATGCCGAGCGGATCGAAAATGCGCGCCTTGATGAAGACGTCGAACAACTGGCCCGACGCCACTTCCACCAGCCGCCCGAGCACGTCGGTCGCGACAGAATATTCCCAGTTCTCGCCGGGGTGGAAGATCAGCGGCAGATGTTCGAGCTGGTCGATCATGTCGGCGAGCGGCGTCGTCGGGTTCAAGACCATGCGCTCGTTATAGGCCTTGAAGATGACCGTGCCGGGATCGAAAATGCCGTAGCTCAGCCCCGCCTGATGCGACAGCAGGTCGCGAACCGTGATCGAGCGACGTGCGGGCTCCGTGTCGCCGATGTCGGTGGCGCCGGGCTTGAGCACGCGGCGATTGCCGAGTTGCGGAATGTGTTTCTCGATAGGGTCGTCCAGCCGAAGCTTGCCGTCCTCCACCAGCAGCATGATCGCGCAGGAGGTCACCAGTTTGGTGTTGGAGAAGGCGCGGAAAATATGGTCGAAGCGCAGCGGCGCCTTCGCCTCGCGGTCGGCATAACCCACCGCCTGCATGTCGACGATATCGCGGCCCTCGAGCATCGCCCAGGAGACGCCGGCGAGAATGTCGCCGTCCACATAGCCCTGCATGGCCGCGCGCACAGGCGCAAAATCGTAATTCGTCTTGATGGCGACGTGTTCGTTCACGGCGCGTCCTCCATGTTCGCTGGAGCCGATTTTAGAGAGGCGGCGCGGGAATGCAAAAAGCGCCGGGACGGTTGGCCTCCGGCCGGCCCGATCGCGCGGGGCGTGAGGGCCGGCTGGAAGCCCGCCGTCCCGGCTCCCTCTATTTTTCAGATCCTGCGAACACGCCATTCAACTCTTTCGACGGCATGCCATGCGCCAGCGGCGCGAAGGAACCGTGCAACATTTCCTTCGCAGCCGCCGTCGTCGCCGCCCAGCCGACGCGCGCCAGCGAACCGCCGACGCTGATCCGCCGCACGCCGAGATCGGAAAGTTCGGCGAGCGTCATCGTCGGATCGATCGCCAGCACGTTGATCGGCTTCGGCGCCACCGCGCGCACCATCGCCGCAATGTCCGCGCGCTTGCGCACACCCGGCGCATAGAGGCAATCGGCGCCCGCGCCCGCAAAGGCGACGAGACTGTCGATGGCGCGCGATACTGCGGCGGGGTCGTCGAGCAGGATTTCGGTGCGCGCGACCAGCACCGCATCCGCAATTGCCGCGCGCGCGGCGAGCAGGCGTTCGAGCGCATCCCGCGTATCATACAAACCGCCGCGCTCGAGATCGCGGTCCTCGATCGACAATCCAGCGACGCCCGCTTCCACCGCAAGCCGCACGCTTTCGGCGACGCCTTCCGGCGTGGCGGCGAAACCGGATTCGAAATCGGCGTTCACCGGCAGGTCGACGGCGGCCGAGATCAGCGCGAGATGCGCGAGCACGGCGGCGCGGCCGACGCGGTAATCCGGCTGGCCCGCCGTCCACGCAAAGCCGGCGCTCGTGGAGGCCAGCGCCTTGAACCCCAGATGCTGCAACATCCGCGCGCTGCCGGCGTCCCACGGATTGGGGAGCACGAAACAGCCCTGTTCATGCAGCGCGCGAAACGCCGCGCGTTTGTCTTTCGTGCTTGTCATCGGCTTTCCTCCGCCGCCCAAGATAGCGCGATCACGCGCGCAAGCGAGCAGAGCCAGGCCGGGACCGCCGGCTTCCAGCCGGCATCGAGGCGCGGGACGATTTGGGCCGGCCAGAGGCCGGCGGTCCCGGCGCGATCAGCCGCGCCGCTGCTGCGCCTTCGCCAGCGCCGCGGCGAACGCGCCGCCAGCGTCCGATTTGCGTTCCGGCTGGCGCGCGAAACGCTCCTGGCCCTTCGTCATCTGATCGCCGCGGCCCTGCCCCGGCTTGCGCGGCTCGGCGGCATCGTCCAGCCGCATCGTCAGGCCGATGCGCTTGCGCGGAATATCGACGTCGACAACCTTCACCTTCACGATGTCGCCGGGCTTGGCGACTTCGCGCGGATCTTTCACGAAATTGCGGCTCATCGCGGAGACATGCACCAGCCCGTCCTGATGCACGCCCACGTCGACGAAGGCGCCGAAGGCGGCGACATTCGTCACCACGCCTTCGAGGATCATGCCGGGCTTGAGATCGGAGATCGTCTCGACGCCATCCTTGAAATCGGCCGTCTTGAAAGCAGGACGCGGATCGCGGCCGGGCTTTTCCAGCTCCTTGAAAATATCGACCACCGTCGGCAGGCCGAATTGCGCATCGGTGAAATCGGCGGGCTTCAGCGACGACAGAATCTTCGCATTGCCGATCAGCGTCGACACATCCGCGCCTGCCTTTTCCGCGATGCGTCGCACGACCGGATAGGCTTCCGGATGCACCCCGGAGCGGTCCAGCGGATCCTCGCCGCTATTGATGCGCAAAAAACCCGCCGACAGTTCGAAGGCGCGCGCGCCGAGGCGCGGCACTTTCTTCAGCGCGGCGCGATCGCGGAACGAGCCCGCCTCGTTGCGATAGGAGACAATCGATTCCGCAAGGCTCTCGCCGACGCCGGACACGCGCGCGAGCAGTTTGGCGGAAGCCGTATTCACGTCCACGCCCACCGCGTTCACGCAATCCTCCACCACCGCGTCGAGCGAGCGGTTCAATTTATGCTCGGCGACATCGTGCTGGTATTGGCCGACGCCGATCGCCTTGGGCTCGACCTTCACCAGTTCCGCCAGCGGGTCTTGAAGGCGCCTCGCAATCGAGACCGCGCCACGCAGCGTCACGTCGAGCTCCGGCAGTTCGGCGGCGGCATAGGCGGAGGCCGAATAGACCGAAGCGCCGGCCTCCGACACCACCACTTTCGTCGCCTTGATCTGCGGATGCCTCTTGAAGAGATCGGCGACGAGCCGGTCCGTCTCGCGCGAGGCCGTGCCGTTGCCGATGGCGATGAGGTCGACATTGTGGCGTGCGCAAAGCGCGGCCAGCGCGGCGATGCTCTCGTCCCACCGCCGCTGCGGCTCATGCGGAAAGATCGCGGTCGTGGCGACGACCTTGCCGGTGGCGTCCACCACGGCCACCTTCACGCCGGTGCGGAAGCCCGGATCAAGCCCCATCGTCGCGCGCGCGCCGGCAGGCGCGGCCAGCAGCAGATCGCGCAGATTGGCGCCGAACACGCGCACGGCCTCGTCCTCGGCGTGCGTCCACAGGCGCAGGCGCAAGTCGACCGCAAGCTGCATCTCGATCTTTGTCCGCCAGGCCCAGCGCACGCAGTCGACGAGCCATTTGTCGCCGGGCCTGCCGCGATCCGCCACGCCCACGCGCGCGGCGATCGCCAGCTCATAGGCGCCCGGCGCGCGCGACGAAGGATCGGCGGCGGGATCGGCGACCATGCGCAGATCCAGAACCTCCTCGCGCTCGCCGCGCATGACCGCGAGGATGCGATGCGAGGGCAGCTTGGTCAGCGGCTCGGAGAAATCGAAATAGTCGGAAAACTTCGCGCCGGCCTCGGCCTTGCCCTCGCGCACTTTCGTCGTCAGCGCGCCGCGCTTCCAGAAATCTTCGCGCAGGCGGCCGATCAGTTCGGCGTCCTCGGCGAAACGCTCGACCAGAATGGCGCGCGCGCCTTCCAGCGCGGCCTCCGGCGTCTCGACGGCCTCGGGCTTCACGAAAGGCGCGGCCTGCGCCGTCGGATCGCGCTCGGGATGGGCGAGCAGCGCGTCGGCCAGCGGCTCCAGCCCGTTCTCGCGCGCGATCTGCGCCTTCGTGCGGCGCTTGGGCTTGTAGGGCAGATAAATGTCTTCCAGCCGCGCCTTGGAATCGGCGGCGTTGATCTGCGCCTCCAGCGCGGAATCGAGCTTGCCCTGCGCCTTCACGCTGTCGAGGATCGCCGCGCGGCGGTCTTCCAGTTCGCGCAGGTAGCGCAGCCGTTCCTCGAGCGTCCGGAGTTGCGTGTCGTCGAGCGCGCCGGTCGCCTCCTTGCGGTAGCGCGCGATGAACGGAACAGTCGCGCCGCCGTCCAGAAGCTCGACCGCCGCGTTCACTTGCGCCGCGGCGACGTTCAATTCCTCGGCGATGCGCTGGCTTATCGACTTCATGGCGTCCGACTCAAAATCCACAGGGAGCAAAGTCGTAGGCGCCCGGGGCGGGCGGGTCAAAGCCGCCCTGTGGACGATTTTGGCGACGCAGAAAGGCCGCGAAATAACCACGCCTTAACCGCGACGGGTTAACCCTAACGGCCGTATCGCGTACCTCGGACCCCCGCACATGACTTTCGACGCCTGGATCGCCAAAATGCTCGACGCCCTCAAGGACGAGAGCGGCGGCAAACCGGCGAAACGCGCGAAAGCCCGGCCCAATTTCAATCCGGTCATGATCCGCGAGGTCGACGCGGGCGGCCGTCCGCAGGCTGCCCCGGTCGCGCTGGCGCAGCCGCCCCGCGCCATATCCGTCGCGCCGCCGGTTCCGTCGCCGGTCCTCCCGCCCGTCATGCCCGCCGCCCCAGCCCCCATCGCGCCGCAGACCTACGCGCCGCAGCCGCTGACATCCTTGGGCGCGCCGCTGGATACGGCGATTGTGCAGGCGGCGATGGCCTCCGCCCGCGCGGCGAAAACCATCGAGAAGAGCGGCCGCGTTTCGCCGCGCCCGGGCCTCACCGCCAGGATCGCGACGGGAGAGGTGCGTTTCGCGCGTTCATCGGAGGCGGAACTCGCCCGCCGCAAGGAGGAATTGCGCCAGCTCGAGGCCGAGCGCCGCGCGCAGGAGGATGTGGACGCCGCAGCCCGCGTCGAACGCCAGACACGCAAGCCCGGCTGGGTGCGCTTCACGCGTACGCCGGACCCGAAGCCGGCGCCGGTCCAGGCTCTGCATACCGACGCGGCGCACATCGACGCCGCGCCTGTCGAGATCGTCGCCATTCTGCCAGCCGAGCCCGCGCCGCAACCGATGGCGCTGGCCCCGGAACAGATGGCCAATATCGCCGTCGCGCCGGCGTTCGAGTCCATCGCCGCGCCCGAACCCGCAGTCGAAATCGTCGACGCTGCGCCACGTCCGCTGATCGAAATTCTCATTCCGCGCTCGCCGGAAATGGCGCGCACCGAATTCTTTCTCGGCGACGCCGCGCGGCGCGTGGTGATCGAGGAATTCGACGCGCCCGACCTGCGCCGCGCGCCGCCTGCGCCGCGCATCCACCCGCGCGAGACATCGCAGCCGCGCAACGAATTGCAGCGCCTCGCTGCGCTGCTTGTCGCGGGCGCGGCGTCCGACGCCGACGATGAGGACGACGAGGATTTTCGCGCGAGCCGGTTGCGCGAGATTCCGAAGAATGCGCCCGCTGCTGCGCCGGTCGCAGCGCCCGCCCCGCAGGAGGAAAAGCGCCGCGTGCGCGTGAAGGCGCAGACGCAGGTCACGCCCTCATCCCTCGCTTCTCCCGCGCCCCCGGCCGTCATTGCGAGCGAAGCGAAGCGGTCCAGCGGTCGCAACTCGGCTCTGGATGGCGTCATCGCTGACGCGCCTCGCAATGACGGACGGATCATTCGCGCCAAGGCGCCATCGGTCGGCGCCTACGACATGCCGCCGCTCGACATGCTGCGCGAACACGAGGAAAGCGATTTCGCCAATCTCGCGCCTGAAGTGCTCGAGGAGAACGCTCGCGAACTCGAAGGCGTTCTGGACGATTTCGGGGTGAAGGGGGAGATCGTCAATGTGCGGC
>JASGFP010000033.1:0-32633 GCA_047605445.1 Rhodoblastus sp. | reverse complement strand
CGGAGGACCAGATTTGCGCGCCTGTCGCCTTCACGCGCGCCAGAAGGTCCGGCTGAGGCAGGCCGAAATGGAAACTGACGACCGGCGGACGCATCTCTTCCACCACGGCGCAGGTCGCATCATCGAACGGCGCCCTGCCCGGTCCCTTGGCGGCGTCGGCGGGATCGAGACCGAATTCGGCATAATAGCCGCTCAGCTTTTCGACCCAGGCCGCCTCGCGGGCCGGATCGGCGGTCGGCGGCGTATGGGCGAAGAAGTTGACGTTGAACGGCGCTTTCGTCGCCGCGCGAATTTCCGCGATCTGCGCGCGCAGAATGTCGGCCGTCAGCATGGCGCAGGGGATCGAGCCGAGCCCGCCCGCCTCGCAGACGGCGATGCAGAGTCTTGGACCCTGCGCGCCAGCCATCGGCGCCTGGACGATGGGGATTTTGGTCAGCGTCCACATATTTCCTCCGGACCGCGAGCCTTTCGGCTCGCTTGCTTTTGTCCCGCGAGCCCGGAGGCTCGCGGTCCGTCACGCCGTTACGACGATCTTCGGCTCCCGTCCGATCAGCCTGCCGAGCGCCTTCATGCGGTTGGCAATGCGCTCGCCGGCGAGAGCGGCGAATTCCGGCGGCAGTTCGAGCACCAGCTCCCGCTTGCGCACGCGTAGCGGCGTTTTCGGCAGCACGCCGGGCATGGCCGCCGACAGGATGTAGGCGACGCGCATCGCCGCGCCGAGAATGCGCGCGCGGTCGAGCAGGCGCGCGGTGATGACCGAGCGGATGGTCGGGCTCACCGCCTCGTTCAGGCCCAGATGCCGCGTGGCGATGGCGAGCGCGATGAAGGCGCGGCCGGGATGGTCGACGCCGACGAACGAGGCGTTGGCGACGATATCGAAAGCCTGTTCGCCGCGATAATCGGGATGGGCGCGCCAGGCGATGTCGGACATCAGGCAGGCGGCGCGGCGCAGGCGGCGGTTGTAGTCGGCGTCGGGCAGATCGGTGGAGGCGAAGAAATCGTCGTACCAGTCGGCCAGTTCCTTGCCGTGCTGGGGCGCGCGCGAGCGCAGCAGGTTGAACTCGGACGCCGACCACAGCAGCGGATCGAGCGCCCGCTGATCGGGGGGCAATTGCTCGTAGAGCAATCCCTCGCGCACGCCCGCCGCCGACATGACGATGGCGCGCGGCTTGCCGCGCTTGATGATCTCGTCGAGGACGATCGCGCCATAGGCGAGCAAGGGCCGGCGCTGCGCGGAAATGGAGTCGACGGCGTTGAGCGAATCGATGTCGACGCGTTCGAGCAATTCGGCGAAATCCTCAGCGTCGCGCGCGGGGATTTCGTAATTGTGCATCACGTTGAGCGGATAGGACCGTTGCAGCATGTGCAGGCGCGCGAGCGCGCGCCAGGTGCCGCCGACCGCGTAGAAGGTGCGGCCCGGCAGTTTCTTCAGCGCGTCGGCGTCGGCCAGCGCGTCGCGCGCGATTTTCGCGGCCTGCTTGTGCGATTTACCGGAGGAATCGAGCAGCGCGAGGCCGCCGAGCGGCAGCGTCTGGCCCTTGCCGGTCTTTTCCCCGTCGACGCCGATCAGTTCGAGCGAACCGCCGCCGAGATCGCCGACGACGCCGTCGGGCTCGTGGATCGCGGAGATCACACCCTTGGCTGAAAGCTCGGCCTCGCGCTTGCCGGAGAGCAACTGGATCGGCGCGCCGATCGCCTGTTCGGCGCGGTCGAGGAAATCGGGACCGTTGCGGGCGTCCCGCGCGGCGGCGGTGGCGACGACCTGAATGTCCCTGACGCCCATGATGCGGCAGAGCGTCTCGAAGCGCCCGAGCGCGGCGATGGCGCGCTCCATCGCGTCGTCGTTGAGAACGCCGGTCGTCTGGACGCCACGCCCGAGGCCGCAGAACGCCTTTTCGTTGAAGATCGGCGTCGGCGCGCGCGTGCGGCCTTCGTAGGCGACGAGGCGCACCGAGTTGGAGCCGATGTCGACGATGGCGACGGGCGCGCCCGCGTCGATGCGCCCCTGCGCCTCCGTTTTCGAAATGACCATCCCCACCCTACCCGCGCTTCAACGATTTCGGCCGCGATTCCTTGAGGGATTTGCCGCGGCCGGACAGCGACGGGTTGGTCATAAAGTATTTATGCGCGTTGAACGATTCCGTATTGGGCGGCAGTTCGACGCGGACGGAGGAGCCGTCGGGCAGGATGCGGTAGCTCTGCTCGGTGTCGATGAGATTGGCGACCATGATCTGGTCGAGCACCTGCTGGTGAACGGTTGGATTGAGGATCGGCAGCAGCGATTCGACGCGGCGGTCGAGATTGCGAGGCATGAGGTCGGCCGAGGAAATGTAGACACGCGCCTTGGCGTGCGGCAGCGCGTGGCCGTTGCCGAAGGCGTAGATGCGGGCGTGTTCGAGAAAGCGGCCGATGATCGACTTGACGCGGATGTTTTCGGACAGGCCCGGCACGCCGGGTCTGAGGCAGCAGATGCCGCGCACGACGAATTCGATGCGCACGCCCGCCTGGCTCGCCTGGTAGAGCGCGTCGATGATTTCGGGGTCCACCAGCGCATTGCACTTGCCCCAGATGGCGGCGGGCTTGCCGGCGCGCGCATAGGCGATCTCGGCCTCGATGTTGCGCAGCAGCGTCTTCTTCAGGCCGATCGGCGAGACCGACATGGCCTCGAGGCCGGCGGGCTCGGAATAGCCGGTGATGAAATTGAAGATGCGCGCGACGTCGCGGCCGATTGCGGCGTCGGCCGTAAACAGCGAGACGTCGGTGTAAACCTTGGCCGTGACGGGGTGATAATTGCCGGTGCCGACGTGGCAGTAGGTGACGAGCGAACCGCCCTCGCGCTTGACCACCATCGACAGCTTGGCGTGCGTCTTTAGTTCGAGGAAGCCGAACACGACCTGCACGCCGGCGCGTTCGAGATCGCGCGACCAGCGGATGTTGGCCTCCTCGTCGAAACGCGCCTTGAGTTCGACCAGCGCGGTCACGGATTTGCCGGCCTCCGCCGCCTCGATCAGCGCGCGCACGATCGGGCTGTCGGAGGACGTGCGGTAGAGCGTCTGCTTGATCGCCACCACGTTGGGGTCGCGCGCGGCCTGTTGCAGGAATTGCACGACGACGTCGAAGGATTCGTAAGGGTGGTGGACGATCAGATCCTTCTGCTTGATCGCCAGCAGGCAGTCGCCGCCGTTCTCGCGCACACGCTCGGGAAAGCGCGGGTTGTAGGGCGGGAATTTCAGTTCGGGCCGATCCAGCGCGATGATGTTGGAGAGATCGTTGAGCGCGAGCATGCCATCGAGCACGAAAATCTGGTCGGCCTCGACCTCCAGCTCCTCGCAGACGAAGGCGCGCAATTCCTCCGGCATGGAGGATTCCATTTCGAGACGGATCACCGAGCCGCGCCGACGACGCTTCAACGCCGTCTCGAACAGGCGCACGAGGTCTTCGGCCTCTTCCTCGACTTCGAGATCGCTGTCGCGGATGACGCGGAACAGGCCCTTGCCGGCGACCTCATGGTCCGGGAACAGCTTGTCCGAATGCATGAGGATCAGCGTTTCGAGCGGAATGAATTGCGTCGGCCCGCCGCCCGCCATTTCGGGAATGCGCACGAAACGATCGACCTTGTTGGGCATGCGCACGAGCGCGAGACGGCGCTGCTTGTCTTTCGCGCCCTGCAGTTCGAGCGCCAGCGTGAAGCCGAGATTGGGAATGAAGGGGAAGGGATGCGCGGGATCGACCGCGAGCGGGGTGAGGACCGGGAAGACGTTGATGACGAAATAATCTTCGAGCCATGCGCGCTGCGGCTTGGTCAGTTCGTCCGTCTCGGCGATGACGATGCCTTTGGCGGCGAGTTCCGGCCGCAATTCGCGCCAGCGGCGCATCTGCTCGGCGGCGAGCAACGCCACGCGTTCGTGGATCTTGGGGAGCTGCTGGGCCGGCGTCAGCCCGTCCTGCGAACGCTCCTCGACGCCCGAGCGCATCTGCCCGCGCAGGCCCGCGACGCGGACCATGAAGAATTCGTCGAGATTGTTGGCGGAGATGGTGAGGAAGCGCAGCTGCTCCAGCAGCGGATGGTTGCGGTTGGAGGCTTCCAGCATCACGCGGCGGTTGAACTCCAGCCACGACAATTCCCGGTTGATGAAGCGCGCGGGCGACACGGCGAGTTCGGCAGGCCGTTCGGCTATGTCGCCGATGGCGTCCATGACATGGATGTCGGCGGCCGACTTCACTTCCGCTGCGGGCTCTGGGTGGAGGTCGACGTCAGTCTCGGCGGTCATGGTTCCGGTCCGGTTTGCACGCACGGGATCGCGCGCATTGGACGAAATCATCCGAATGGGCGCAAGCCGATCCCGCAGTCAGAGTTACGGGGCGCTTGGCGAGGCGAGGAAAGCGCAGTTTCGCCAAGCATTCTAGCAGCGGTTCATGACAGAATTTCGTTACGCGTCGTCGTCGCCGGCGAGCCGTCCGATGAGATCGGCCGCAAGGCCCCGGCTGACGGACCTGCCCCGCGCCAGCGCCTCCGCGTCCAGCATGGCGACGATCCTGCGCGCCGAATCCAGCGAACGGTCGATGCGCAGCGCGATATAGTCGATGACATTGGCCTCGACGGCGAGCTGCCGATCGTCGAACAATTTGACCAGAACCGCCCGCACCAGATCGTCGGTCGGCGGCTCTATGTGCGCGACAGGCGCGCGGCGCAGGCGCGACCGCAGGTCCGGCAGGCGCACGCCCCAGCGCTCAGGCGCGGTCCGGGCCGTGAGCAGCATGGTCGCGCGGGATTCCTGCACGAGATTGAAGAGGTGAAAGAGCCCCTGCTCGTCGGCCACGCCGTCGGCGTCCTCCAGCAATATGTGGCGACCGTAGAAGTCGCCGAGGTCGGCCTCCGCATCCACCGCGTCCGGCGGAACCAGAACGGCGCGGGCGCGCCGCGCCCAGATGGCGGCCAGATGGCTCTTGCCGGCGCCGCTCGCGCCGACGAGGGCGAGAACCGGATCGGGCCAGGCGGACCAGGCGTGGACAAGCGCATGCGCGGAGGCGTTGGAGGGCGCAACGAGGAAATCGTCGTCGCCGTAGCGCGGCGGCGGCGCGAATTCGAACGCGAGCTGGCGCGCGCCCGCAGGCGCGCGATCGTCGGGACCGGGCGCGCTCATGGCCGGTTCGCCGCCTCGGAATCTTCGCCGAGATAGAACGGGCTGCGGCGATAGCGGGCGGAGAAGAAGCGCAGCAGGACGCCCAGCGCGGCGGCGACCGGCACCGCGACGATCAGTCCGGTGAACCCGAACAGCGATCCGGCCGCCACCAGCGCGAACATCAGCCAGACCGGATGCAGGCCGACGGATTCGCCGACGAGCTTGGGAGACAGCACATTGCCTTCGAGGAACTGGCCGGTCGCCACGACCCCGATCGCCATGGCGAGCATGGTCCAGTCCGGCCAGCCCTGCACGAGAGCGACGACTGCGGACACCACGAGCGCCGTGAGCGAGCCGACATAGGGGATGAAGCTGAGAAAGCCTGCGGAAATGCCGATCAGGAAGCCGTAGTTGAGCCCGATCAGCGTCAGGCCGAGGCCATACCACAGGCCGAGGAACAGGCAGACGAGCGACTGGCCCCGCAGGAAGCCGGCGAGCGCGCGGTCGACGTCGCGGGCGACCGCGCTCACATCCTGCAGATAGCGCGGCGGCACGAGCGAACGCACCGAGGCGATCATCCTGTTCCAGTCGATCAGAATGTAGAAGGCGACGACGGGCGTGACGACGATGAGCGACAGCAGGCCGACCAGGGCCGCTCCACCCGAGATGAGCGACTTGGCGAAGCCGCCGAGCCATTTTGCGGCGTCGCCGGCGAAATCGCCGAGCGCCTTCTGAACGTCGCCGGGATTGCCGGAGCCCAGACCGAGCTTCGAGGCTATGTCGGCGCCCCAGGACGTATCCAGGATACGCGACGCCCAGTCGGACACGAGCGTCTGCAAACGCAGCACGATGCGCGGCAAATTGTCGACGAAGGCCGAAAGCTGATGGCCGAGCACGGGGCCGATGAGCACCAGCGCCAGCACGAGCAGGACGATAGAGACGGCGAGAATGAAGAGCGCTGCGCCGAGCCGGTTGAAGCCCATGCGTTCGAGCTTCTCCGCGACGGGATCGAGCAGGTAGCCGAGCGCGATGCCCGCGACAAAGGGCATGAGCACGCCGGAAAACAGGTAGAGGAACAGCGCGATGAAAACCGTCGCCGCGATCCACGGCGCGAAATCGGCGAGGCGCGGGCCCCGCATGTCGACGATCGCCACGCGCGTCGGCGCGGGCGCCGTCACTGCAACGGGCGCCTCCATCGCCGCAGGCGCTTTCGCCTGCGATACCGTCAGTGACCCATGTGCCTGATCCATGGACCCAGATAGGCGCCGGCCGAAGCCAGCGTCAATGCCGCGACGATGTAGGTCATCGGCCAGAACCAGTAGCCGGTCGAAAATCCGAAGGCGCTCGCGCCGAGCACGGCGGCGGCGAAAACGATCTGGACGGTCGTGTTGACCTTGGAGACGTAAAGCGGCCGGATCTCGACGGGCTTGTCGAACAGCCATGCGACGATGACGCCGCCCAGGATCAGGAGGTCGCGGGACACGACGAGAATGGCCAGCGTCGCGGGAATGGCGCGGGCGACGCCAAGCGCGACATAGATCGACATCAGCAGCGCCTTGTCGGCGAGCGGATCGAGAAAGGCGCCGAGTTCCGTGCGCAGGTCGAATGTCTTGGCGAGCCAGCCGTCGGCGGCGTCGGAAATGCCGGCGAGCAGGAAGACAAAGAAGGCGTTGCGCCATTCGCCCGCGACGATCATCGAAACTATGACCGGGACGAGCAGCAGGCGCGCGATGGTGATGATGTTCGGCAAGCTGCCGAAATTGCGGATGTTCAAGCGTTTCCCCGTGCACGTCCTCAGCTCGCGACGCCTCGGCGTCCAAAAGCTGCGCGGGCCTGTTTCGTCAATTTGGCGACGCGGGGGCGCCGGGGTCAAGCGGGGCGGTCAATCGTCGTGCGAATGTCGCTGCTCGCAGAAGCGGATGCGGCTGCCGAAGGGGTCGTAGACGGTCATTTCGTAGCCCCAGCCCACCTCTTCCACGCCCGGTTTCATGTTCTTGTACTTCTTGCCGATCAACTCCTTCTGGTATGCGTGGATACCCTCCATCGGCACGAAACAGGCGGAGCCAGGCGTGGCGTCGCCGTGATGTTCGGAGAGATGAAAGGTCAGGCCGCCGCGCGAAACCTGGAGGTAGAGCGGCATGTTCGGCCCGAACCGATGCTCCCAATCGACCTTGAAGCCGAGAAAATCGATATAAAATTCGCGGGTCTTCGCCTCGTCGAAGATGCGGAAGATCGGATTGGGACTGCGGAAACGAATGCCGCCGGCGTCGTCCTGCCGGGCCGCGCCGAGCTTCTTCGCATCGCCAAGCCCAAGCTGATAGGCGACGATGTCGAGCGCCGCGTCCATCGGGAGTTCGACCTTGCGTTCTCCCATGCAGCCGACGAGCGCCTCGGCCATCACGTGCGGGTCGCGGTCGAATTGCATGTCTACCCTCTTGCTTGCGAATGTCGCCGGCGGAAGCTAGGGCGCCGGCGCCGGGCGGGCAAACGCCGGGCGCGCCTTGCCAGCGCGGCTGCAAGCCGATAATGCGGCGCCAAAGCGGGGACGACATGCAGGACAAGCCGAAAGACGGGCTCACCTACGCACAGGCCGGCGTCGATATCGACGCGGGAACGCGCATGGTGGAACTCATCAAGCCGCACGTCCGCGCCACCCGTCGCTCCGGCGCCGACGGCGAGATCGGCGGCTTCGGCGGCCTGTTCGATCTCAAGGCGGCGGGCTTTTCCGATCCGGTGCTGGTGGCCGCCAACGACGGCGTCGGCACCAAGGTCAAGATCGCCATCGACAGCGGCATTCACGACACGGTCGGGATCGACCTCGTCGCCATGTGCGTCAACGATCTGGTCGTGCAGGGCGCCGAGCCCCTGTTCTTTCTGGACTATTATGCGACCGGCAAGCTCGACCCGCAGGAAGGCGCCGATGTCGTGAAAGGCATAGCCGCCGGCTGCGTGGACGCCGGCTGCGCGCTGATCGGCGGCGAGACGGCGGAAATGCCGGGCCTCTACGCGAAGAAGGATTACGATCTCGCGGGCTTCGCGGTGGGCGCCGCCGAGCGCGGATCGCTGCTGCCGCGCTCCATCGAGGCTGGCGACGTTTTGTTCGGCCTGCCCTCCTCCGGCGTCCATTCCAACGGCTTTTCGCTGGTGCGCCGGATCGTCGAGCGCACCGGGCTCGCGTGGGACGCGCCGGCGCCTTTCGCGCCCGGCAAGACGCTCGCCGAAGCGCTGCTCGTCCCCACGAAAATATACGTGCGGCCGCTGCTCGCGGCTCTGAAGGCGACGGATTCCATCCGCGCGCTCGCCCACATCACCGGCGGCGGGTTCCCCGAGAATATTCCGCGTGTGCTGCCCAAGGGGCTTGGCGTCGCGCTCGACCTGGCGGCCATTCCCGTTTCACCTGTCTTTGCATGGCTGTCGCGCGAAGGCGGCGTCGCCGAGAAGGAAATGCTGCGCACGTTCAATTGCGGGATCGGCATGGTGGTCGTCGTCTCGAAGGCGCGCGCCGCCGAGGGCGAGAAGGCGCTGGCCGACGCGGGCCTCGCGCCCGTGCGGGTCGGCGAGGTGACGCAGGCACGAGGCGAGGAACGCGTGACGACGCGCGGGGCGCTGAAGCTGTGAAGAAGAAGCGCGTCGCCATCCTGATCTCGGGACGCGGCTCCAACATGATGGCGCTGGTGGAGGCCGCCGCGGCGCCCGATTTTCCGGCGGAGATCGCACTGATCCTGTCCAACCGGCCCGACGCCGCCGGTCTGGAATGGGCGTCCGCGCGCGGCATTCCCGTCGCCGCGGTCGATCACAAAGCCTTTGGCAAGGATCGCGAAGCCTTCGAGCGCGCGATGCAGGCGAAGCTCGAAGAAAACGCCATCGACATCGTCTGCCTGGCCGGCTTCATGCGCGTGCTGACACCGTGGTTCGTGGCGCAATGGCAGGGGCGGATGCTCAACATCCACCCTGCCCTGCTGCCCTCCTACCGCGGCCTGCACACGCACGAGCGCGCGATCGAGGACGGCGTGAAGATCCACGGCTGCACCGTGCATTTCGTCGTGCCGGAAATGGATGCGGGGCCAATCGTCGACCAAGCCTGCGTGCGCGTCGAAGACGGAGACGACGCCGATACGCTAGCTGCGCGGGTGCTGCGCGAAGAGCACCGCATCTATCCGCAGGCGCTGGCGCTGGTGGCGGGCGGAAAGGTGCGGATCGCGGGCAATCGAGTGCTGGCGAAAGCGTGACGACCGGACCGCAAGCCTCTTCGAGGCGCGACCGCGCCAAGCGCGGCGACGCCGGCAGGAAAGCAGCGATGGGCTAGAGGTCGCCGACGCGCAGCAGAAAACTCTGGTGCGTGTCGATCATGATCTTCTTGCCCTTGCCCTCGCCGGCGGCGTCGCTGTCGAGCGTGAAACTGTCGAAGCGATAGTGCTTCATGCCCCAGGAATCGAAGAAATAGGCGCGGCGGCCGGTGATCCGCTCGATGACGGTCCAGTGCTGCCAGGGATCGCCGAGGCCGACGATCCATACAGCTTCGCCCGGCGCGAAGGTTTCGAGCCCGTCGCGCAACCGTTCAAGATAGGCGTCGGCGGTGTCGAATTTCGTGCGCATCAGCGGCGCGCCCCACAGCAGGCGCGCGCCGTGCTTTTTCTGAACCCATTCGTCGGCGATGCGGAACAGGCGGTAGAGCGTCGGCACGCCCGCGCCTTCCCACACGATGCGCGGAAAAACGTCGGCCACGCCCCTGCAAAGCGTCTCCAGCAGTTTCTCGTCCTGCTTCTCGCTCTGGCGGAACATGAATTTGCACGCGTTGAGCGTGGCGTAGATCGAGCACAGGCCGTCGATGTCGCCCTGCTCGACCGGGCGTCTGATGCGGCGTTTCTTCATGCAGCGGCCATCACGCGCTCTTGGCGATCCAGACGCGGTTGTCGTGGAAGGCCGCGCCGCCGAACGGCGCGGTGGAATCGTCGCCCGTCAGCACGTTGATGCCATGACCGTCCACGAAATACGAATTCGGCCATATGCCTTCGGAAATCAACACGCCGCGCTGCACGCCGTCGAAGAGTCTAGCGTGCAGCCGCGCCTGGCCGCGGCCGTTGCCGAGCGTCACGAGATCGCCGTCGGCAATGTCGTTGTCGGCGGCGTCGCGCGGATGGATCATCACGGTCGGGCGTTTTTCGCGCGCGAGCGATTCCGGCGTTTCGGTAAACGAAGAGTTGAGAAAATTTCGCGAGGGGCTCGTGGCGAGACGGAAGGGGTGAATGTCGTCGGCCTCTTCCGTCACCGCCCAATGGTCCGGCAGGCGCGGCATCGTCTGCCACGGACCGAGCGGACCGTTGTTGGCGAAGGGCACGCGCGGCCAGTCCGGCTTGAAGCGGAATTTCCTGTCGGGCCAGTGGAAGCCCTCGCGGTAATGCGCCTTGTCGAACGGCGGCTGCACGTCGAGCCAGGTGTCCTTCTCCAGCGCCTCGATACCGCCCCAGCCGGAATCCTTGAGCGTGCGGTCGATGAGCTCGCGTGGGCTCATGTCGAAGCCGCGATGCTCGGCGCCGACGCGTTTGGCCAGCGCGCAGATGACCTCGTGATTGGAGCGGCATTCGCCCGGCGGCTCTACGATCTTTGGGCCGAAGCCGATGTATTGATGCCCGCCGCCCGGATAAAAATCGTCGTGCTCGAGGAACATGGTGGCCGGCAGCACGATGTCGGCGAGCTTCGCCGTATCGGTCATGAAATGCTCGTGCACGGCGACAAACAGATCGTCGCGCGCAAAGCCGCGCAGCACCTTGTTCTGGTCCGGCGCGATGCAGGCGGGATTGGTGTTCTGGATCAGCATGGCCGTCACCGGCGGGCCGTGATGCAGCGCGTCGGCCTCGCCGGTCAGAACCGCGCCGATGCGCGACTGATCGAGCGCGCGCACGGAGCGGTCGAGGACGTCATGGCCTTCGACCACCATCTGTTTCATGTTGTAGATGGCGCCGTTGTTGTGAAAGGCGCCGCCGCCTTCCAGCGCCCAGGCGCCGGTGACGGAGGCGATGCAACTGGCCGCGTGCATGTTGACCGAGCCGTTGCGCTGGCGCGAAAAGCCGTAGCCGAGGCGAAAGTAAGTGCGCTTCGTGCGTCCCACGAGCCGCGCGAATTCCTCGATCTCTCCGACCGGCAGGCCCGTGATCGCGGAGGCCCATTCCGGCGTGCGCGTTTGCAGATGCGCCTCGAGTTCGTCGGGAACGTCGGTGTAGCGCGCCATGAATGCGCGGTCGGCGTATCCCTCGCGGAACAGCACGTGCATGACGGCGCAGGCGAGCGCGCCGTCTGTGCCCGGCCGCAGGCACAGCGCCATGTCGGCCTGCTCCATCGTCGCGTTGCGATAGACGTCGATCACCACGATCTTCGCGCCGCGTTCCTTGCGCGCCCGCGTCGCGTGGGTCATGACATTGACCTGCGTGGCGACCGCATTCGTGCCCCAGATGACGACGCAATCGCTCTTGGCCATCTCGCGCGGATCCGGCCCTGCGAGCCGGCCCGTGCCCGCGATATAGCCGGGCCAGGCGAGGTTGACGCAGATCGACGAATAGAAGCGCGAGTATTTCTTGGCATGGGTGAGCCGGTTGACGCCGTCGCGCATCACGCGGCCCATGGTGCCGGCGTAATAGTACGGCCAGACGCTCTCCGCGCCGTGGCGATGTTCGGCGGCGAGAAAATTCGCGGCGATCGTGTCGAGCGCCTCATCCCAGCCGATCCGCGCGAACTGACCCGATCCCTTCGGGCCGACGCGCTTCAAGGGGTGCATGAGGCGATCGGGGTGATGGATGCGCTGGGCGTAGCGGGCGACCTTCGCGCAGACGACGCCGGCCGTATAGGTCTGGCTGGCGGCGCCGCGAATGCGGCCGATCCGGTCCGGCCCGAGAACCTCGACTTCCAGCGCACAGACCGAGGGGCAGTCGTGCGGGCAGGTCGAATTGCGGCGTTCGATTCGCGCGGGCGCGTTCATTGGGCCTCCTTGGGCCATGATCTTCCTCGATTGCGCCGACGGCAAGATGCGCCGGCACATGGAAACATTCGCGCATTTCAACAAATTAGCGCTACAAAACAAATATTTACCGTTAGATTGCCAAAATTGGCCACATTCACTATTCGGAGACGTGGCCAGACCACGCCGGCTTCAGGAGGCTTCGATGGCTCGCGACCAGGCGCAGATCGTCGAGGATTCTTTCTTGACCATGGGACCCGTCACACTGGAGATGGGCGAGGTCTTCTACGAGAACCTTTTCGAGGAGGCGGCGCACCTGCGCAGCCTGTTCGCCCAGACGACGACCGAACAGGCGATGCGCTTTTCGACCGTGCTCGCGCATATCGTGAGCAATCTGCGCGCGCCGGAACGGCTTCTGCCGATCGTTCGCGCCCTGGGGGTCCGCCACCGCGAGCTTGGGGTCGCGCGCGAGCAATATGCGCCCTTCAGGACGGCCTTGCTGAAGACGCTGCAGCAGCACATGAAGGACGGGTGGACGCCGGAAGTCGCATCCGCATGGACATCGACCTTCGATATGGTCGCGGCGGAAATGCTGAACGCCTGAAGCGCGCATAGCGGCTGCGGCGCTTCCTCCGCGGCGAAGCTTGAGCGTCAAACGAAAAGACCGCCGCGTCCGAGACGCGACGGTCTGCATCAATCGCAGCGGCGCGTGTCAGCCGACGATTTCGTTGCCCGCGAACCATTGCGCGATCTCGATCGCCGCCGTTTCCGGCGCGTCGGAGCCGTGCACCGAATTCTCGCCCATGTTGAGCGCGAATTCCTTGCGGATCGTGCCGGCGTCGGCCTTTTCCGGATTGGTCGCGCCCATCACGTCGCGATAGCGCTTGATGGCGTTGTCGCCTTCGAGCACCTGCACGACGACAGGCGCCGCCGACATCTGCTCGACCAGCTCGCCGAAGAACGGGCGTTCTTTATGCACAGCGTAGAAAGTCTCGGCCTGGGCGCGCGTCATGTGGACGCGCTTCTGCGCGACGATGCGCAGGCCCGCGCCTTCGATCAGCGCATTGATCTTGCCGGTGAGGTTGCGGCGCGTCGCGTCGGGCTTGATGATGGAAAAGGTGCGTTCGTTCGCCATGTCGTGTCTTTCGTTGGCAGGAAATCCGGCGCGCTTATAGCTGCGGCCTCGTTTATGGGCAATCGGGACAGCAAAACGGGCGGCCGAAGCCGCCCGCAATTGCGTGTGCCTGTCATCCCGGACGGCTGAAGGCCGATCCGGGGTCCAGCATCCGCGCCTCCAGGTCCCGGCTCTGCGTTGCGCTTCTGCCGGGATGACAGATTATCGTGACTTCGCGCTGAGATCGTAGCGGTCGGCGTTCATCACCTTGTTCCATGCCGCCACGAAGTCCTTCACGAACTTCTCCTTCGAGTCGGACTGGCCGTAGACTTCGGCATAGGCGCGCAACTGGGCGTGCGAGCCGAAGATCAGGTCGACGCGGGTCGCGGTCCAGCGCACGTCGTTTGTCTTGCGGTCGAGCGCCTCGTAGACGCCTTCCGAGCCTTTGAGCGGCCGCCATTCGTTGCGCATGTCGAGCAGGTTGACGAAGAAGTCGTTCGACAGCGTCTCCGGCCGGTCCGTGAAGACGCCGTGCGTGGAATGGCCGGCGTTGGCGCCGAGCACGCGCAGGCCGCCGATCAGCACGGTCATTTCCGGGCCGGTCAGCGTCAGAAGCTGGGCGCGATCGACCATCGCCTCCTCCAGCTTCATGAACAGCTGCTTTTTCGGATTGACGTAGTTGCGGAAGGCGTCGGCGCGCGGCTCGAGCGGCGCGAAGGAGGCGGCGTCGGTCTGTTCCGCCGTCGCGTCCGTGCGGCCGGGCTTGACCGGCACCGTGACGTTGACGCCCGCAGCCTTGGCCGCCTTCTCGATGGCCGCCGCGCCGCCGATCACGATGAGATCGGCGAGCGAGACCTTCTTCGCCGAGTCCTTCTGGATCGCTTCGAGCTTGGCGAGCACCTTGGCGAGTTCGGCCGGGTTGTTGACGTCCCAGTCCTTCTGCGGCGCAAGCCGGACGCGCGCGCCATTGGCGCCGCCGCGCTTGTCCGAGCCGCGGAAGGTCGAGGCGGAGGCCCAGGCGGTGGAGACGAGCTGCGCCACCGACAGGCCGGAGGCGAGAATCTTCTCTTTCAGCGCGGAGATGTCGGCGTCGCCGACGACTTCATGATCGACAGCGGGAACAGGATCCTGCCAGACCAGAACTTCCTGCGGGACCAGCTTTCCGAGATAGCGGGAGCGCGGGCCCATGTCGCGATGGGTCAGCTTGAACCATGCCCGGGCGAAGGCGTCGGCGAACTGATCCGGGTTTTCGAGGAACCGGCGCGAAATCTTCTCGTAGGCCGGGTCGAAGCGCAGCGACAGGTCCGTCGTCAGCATCTTCGGCACATGCTTCTTGTTGGGGTCGAAGGCGTCCGGAATGGTCGCGCCCGCGCCCTTGGCGCGCCATTGCTGGGCGCCGGCCGGGCTCTTCTCCAACTCCCATTCGTAGCCGAACAGGTTCCAGAAGAAATTGTTGCTCCACTTGGTGGGCGTCGTCGTCCAGATGACTTCGGGGCCGCCGGTGACGGCCGCGGCGCCGACGCCGCCCTTCCAGCCGAGGCCCTGATCCTCGATCGCGCCGCCTTCGGGCGCCGGACCAAGGACTGACGGGTCGCCCGCGCCATGCGTCTTGCCGAACGTGTGGCCGCCGGCGATGAGCGCGACGGTCTCCTCGTCGTTCATCGCCATTCGCGCAAAGGTCTCGCGGATGTCATGGGCGGCGGCGACGGGATCGGGATTGCCATTCGGGCCTTCGGGATTGACGTAGATGAGGCCCATCTGCACGGCGCCGAGCGGCTCCGCGAGCTGGCGCTCGCCGCTGTAGCGCTCGTCGCCGAGCCATGTGCCCTCCGGGCCCCAGTAGAGCTCTTCCGGCTCCCACACGTCGGCGCGGCCGCCGGCGAAACCGAAGGTCTTGAAGCCCATGGATTCCAGCGCGGCGTTGCCGGCCAGCACATAGAGATCGGCCCAGGACAGGCTGTTTCCGTATTTCTGCTTGACCGGCCACAGCAAGCGCCGGGCCTTGTCGAGATTGGCGTTGTCCGGCCACGAGTTCAGCGGGGCGAAGCGCTGCTGGCCGGCGCCTGCGCCGCCGCGGCCGTCGGTCGTGCGGTACGTGCCGGCCGCATGCCAGGCGAGGCGGATCATCAGGCCGCCGTAGTGGCCGAAGTCGGCCGGCCACCAGTCCTGCGAGTCCGTCATCAGCGCCTTGAGGTCGGCCATGACGGCGTCGAGGTCGAGCTTGGCGAATTCCGTCGCATAGTCGAATTCGGGGCCCATCGGGTCGGACTTCTTCGAATTATGATGCAAAACCTCGATGCTCAGCGCATCCGGCCACCAGTCCTTGTTGGTCGGGCCCTTGCCGCCGCTGAACGGGCACTTGTTTTCCGTGGTCATGTCTCTCTCCGCTGAAATCGCGCGCCACGCCCGGTTCAAGACGGGGCCGGCGCGCCAAATTGCGGGCGAAGGTTAGGCCGCTGCGGCGGCGGCGTAAAATTGATTGTTTCTAAGATTATGATCGGTCATACCTATTGAAACCTCTCTTTTCATTGATGTGGCCAATGAACCTGCGCGATCTGCAATATGTGCTCGCTGTCGCCGAGCGCGGCCATTTCGGGCGGGCGGCGCTCGCCTGCAACGTCAGCCAGCCGACGCTGAGCGGCCAGATTCTCAAGCTCGAGGATGAGCTTGGCGTCCGCATTTTCGTGCGGGACGGTCGGGTCGCGCGGCTGACCGAGCGCGGCGAGGCGATCGTCGCCCATGCGCGCCGCGTGATCGGCGCCGCCGACGATCTCAAGGCCGCCGCCGCCGCCGCGCGCGATCCCTTGGAAGGGCCGATCAGGCTCGGGATCATCGCCACCATCGGGCCCTATCTGGCGCCCTGGCTGTTGCCCGCCGCCACCCGCGACCTGCCGCGCGCGCCGATCCGGCTGGTAGAAGACATGACCGGCCATCTCCTGCCGCTGCTCGCCGACGGGCGGCTCGACGCGGCGATCATCGCGACCGACCCCCCGGATGCGCGGCTCGAGGAGACCGCGCTCTACGACGAGCCCTTTTGCCTGATGGCGCCGGCCGGCCATCCGCTGGCGAAACAAAAATCCGTCCGCGTCGGCGAGATCGATCCACGCAACCTGCTGCTGCTGGCCGACGGCCATTGCCTGCGCGACCAGGCGCTCGACCTCTGCGGCCATCCCGATCTCGGCGGCGCGGCGGGCGCGGACATGCGCGCGGCGAGCCTCGAAACCTTGCTCCACATGGCCGCCGCCGGCTTCGGCGTCACGCTCGCGCCGCGCATGGCGGCCGATGGCTGGCAGGGCAAGGGCGGGCTCGTGTGCGTGCCGATCGAGGGCGACGACGTTTCCCGCCGCGTGCGGCTGGTGTGGCGGCGCGACATGCCGCGCAAGGTGGCCATGCAGGCGCTGGCGAAAGTGGCGCGGGAGTGTGCGCCTGCCGAGCTCGTTGCACGCTGACGCGCGGCGATTGCGCGCGACGTGCGCTGCGGCCATAAGTGCGCGCCCATGAACATGCTCCCATGACCACCATCACCGACCTCACCTACCGCCTCGGCGCGCGGATGCTGTTCGACGCAGCGAGCGCGCAGATTCCCGAGGGCGCGCGCGTCGGCTTCGTCGGGCGCAACGGCGCGGGCAAGACCACGCTGTTTCGTCTGATCTCGGGCGAGATCGCCGCCGAGAGCGGCAGCATCGCTCTGCCCCGTCGCGCGAAAATGGGCCGCGTGGAACAGGAGGCGCCGGGCGGGCCTGCCAAGCTGATCGACTTCGTGCTGGCCGCCGATACGGAACGGGCCGACCTGCTGCGCGAGGCGGACACCGCTGACGATCCGCACCGCATCGCCGAGATTCACACGCGGCTGGCCGACATCGACGCCCATTCGGCGCCGGCGCGCGCCGCCCGCATTCTCTCGGGCCTTGGTTTCGACGAAGCGGCGCAGAACCGCGCGCTATCCGAATTCTCCGGCGGCTGGCGGATGCGCGTCGCGCTCGCCGCCGTTCTATTCACCCAGCCCGACCTGCTGCTGCTGGACGAGCCCACCAACTATCTCGATCTGGAAGGCACGCTGTGGCTGACCGAGCATCTGCGGACCTATCCCGCGACGGCGCTCATCATTTCGCACGACCGGGATCTGCTCGACGACGTCTGCGACCACATCCTGCATCTCGACCGCGCGAAACTGACGCTGTGGAAGGGCAATTATTCCGGCTTCGAGAAACAGCGGCGCGAACTCATGGCCGTGCAGGCCAAGGCCGCGAAGAAGCAAGAAGACAAACGCAAGCATCTGCAGGAATTCGTCGACCGCTTCCGCGCCAAGGCGACCAAGGCGCGGCAGGCGCAATCGCGCCTCAAGATGCTGGAGAAGATGGAGCCGACGACGGCGATCGTCGATACGGACGTGCTGCCGATCTCCCTGCCCTCGCCGGAAAAGCAGCTCTCGCCCCCGATCATCGCGATGGAACGGGCGTCGGCCGGCTACGACGAGCGGGTGGTTCTTTCGCGACTCAACCTGTCGCTCTCGAACGACGACCGCATCGGCCTGCTCGGCGCCAACGGCAACGGCAAGTCGACCTTCGCCAAGCTGCTGGCCGGCCGGCTCGCGCCGATGGGGGGCGAGGTCGTGCGCGCGACCAAACTCGACGTCGGCTTTTTCGCACAACATCAGGTCGACGATCTCGACCTTTCCGATACGCCCTATCGCGCCGTCGCGCGGCTGATGCCGGACGCGCCTGAGTCCCGCGTGCGCGCGCGCGCAGCGCAGATGGGATTTTCGGGAGAGCGCGCCGACACCAAGGTCGATCAGCTCTCCGGCGGCGAGAAGGCGCGGCTGCTGATGGGGCTCTCGACCTTCCACGGGCCGCATCTGATTATTCTGGACGAGCCGACGAACCATCTCGACATCGACTCGCGCGCAGCTTTGATCGAGGCGATCAACGATTACACCGGCGCGGTCGTGCTGGTGTCGCACGACCGCTACCTGCTGGAGGCCTGCGCGGATCGGCTTTGGCTGGTCGCCGATGGCGCGGTGAAGGAATTCGACGGCGACATCGACGATTATACAAAGCTGGTGCTGCAAGCCTCGCGCGGCGCCGGCGCTTCGATTGCGCAAAAAGCCGCGGAGAAAAAACCGAGTCCTGCCAGAGAGAAACGCGGCGTCTCTCAGAAAAAGATTCAAGGGCTGGAAGAGCGGATCGAGAAATTCGGCGCGCTGATCGCGCGCATCGACGCGACGCTCGCCGACGGTTCGGCCTTCACCAAAGACCCACAGAAAGCCGCCGCGCTGGCTGCCCAGCGCGGCGAATTGTCGGCCGCTCTTGCGGCGGCGGAAGAAGAATGGCTGGCCCTATCGGTCGAAGCCGAAAGCGCCTGACCCTCACCAGCGGCGCCAGTGGCGGCGGTGATGGTGACGGCGATACATCGGCCGGCCGTAGTAGAAGCGCGGCGCGTAGTAGCGCGGGCGGGTGCGCCAGCAGCGTCCCCAGGCGTTGCAGACGATGCGGGCCTTTTCGACCGTCGGCGCGGAGGTCGATTCCGTCGCGCCGGCGACGAAGGGATCCATCATCGGCGCAGCCGAGGCCGGCGCTGACATGGCGACTGCGCCGGCTGCGAGAGCGCCGCAGAATGCGAGCGCGAATCTGATCCTGGACATATGTTTCCCCTCTCATTGCCTCCCGCCGCAGATCGCAGCCTAGGCCGAACCTGCGGCGAAGACGAGAGGCGCGTGCACCGGCCTACCAGCGACGCCAGCAGCGGCCCCAGGCGTTGCAGACGAGGCGCGGGCGCGGACGATAGACGGGCGGGCCGTAGAAGGGCCGCGGACCGTAGAAGCCCGGCGCGTAATAGCGCGGGCGCGTGCGCCAGCAGCGTCCCCAGGCGTTGCAGACGATGCGGGCCTTCTCGACTTGCGCGTGGTCCTGCTGGATCGCTGCGACGACTCCGCGATCGGCCATCGGCGCGGCGGTCGCCGGCGCGGCGAGGACCGCGACGCCCATCGCGAACGCGGCAGACAGGGCGAGTATTGCTTTGGACATGGAAGCTCCCGTTGATTCTAGGATGCAATAAGCCGCCTGCGCAGCTTAACCGCGGCCGCCACGTGCGAGAACCCCGCCGCCGCGGGCATGCGACGACGGGGCTATTTCATGGTTAGCGGCGTCTTGACTTCAGGCTTCGCCGTTTACCAACGGCGCCAGCCGGGACGATAGCCCCACCCGCGCCGATAGTACGGGCGGCCATAGAAGCGCGGGCCGCCGTAGAAGCGCGGCGGGCCGTAGAAGCGCGGCGCGTAATAATAGTTCGGCCGCCACCAGCAGCGGCCCCAGCGGTTGCAGACCCAGCGAACCTGTTCGGGCTTGGCCTGATTGATATCCGCCGTCGTCGCCACGCCCGGATCGAGCATGGGCGCCGCAGCGGCAGGTGTGGCGGCCAACATCCAACCGCCGAACAGAAGCGCGGCGGCGACCGCCATTCCGTGAGACGCTCTCGACATCTGATCCTCCATCGTCGTCGTGTGCCCCTAGACCCGCATTTGAAGGTCTGACGCATGAACTCCGACTGAACGAAATGTGTCCGGGCTCAGCGGCCGAAAATCGTCGCGCGCGCCGCGAGCCAGGCCGCGACGCAGGCCGCGAGCGCGGCGATCGCGACCATCGTCGCCTCGTAACCGTAGGCGGCGACCAGAAAAGTCTCCGGCAGCGGTGTGGCGTAGATGCCCAGGTTGAAGAAGGCGTTGAGCCACGCCTGCGGCCCGGCGCGGCGGGCAGGCTCCACGCCGTCCGTAACCCAGACCGCAAGAACCGGATAGATCATCGAATGGCCGAAGCCGAACAGGACGCCCCCAATGGCCACCATCCAGGCGCGCGACCCCGCGCCCGAGACGGCGAGATAGCCGATGGCCTCCATGCCGAGGCCAGCGGCGACGAGCAGGCGGCGATCGACCGCCTCCACGCGGCGCAGCCCGAGAAAGCGCGTCGCGAACATCGTCAGCGTCGAGGCTGTAAAGAAAGCGGCGATAGGTATGTGGCGCGCTTCCAACGCGGGCGCGAGATAGGCGACGGCGAAACCGAACAGGGTTCCAGCCGTCGCCACGGAGAGAAGCGGCAGGATCAGGTCGTTGCGCCAACTCGCCACGAGATCGAGGCCGCCCGTGCGCGGCGGCGAGGGGATGGGCCTGACGCCGAAGGTCAGCGCCACGCCGATCAAGCCCGGCACGACCGCGATGGCGATCATGGCGTTCTCGCCGTAGCGCGCCAGCGTGAATTCGCCGACGGGCGGTCCGAGCGCCTGCGACAGCGGCATCATCGCCGAGAAGACGCCGAGCAGGAACAGGAGCCGGTTGGTCGTCAGGCGGCTCTGGCCGTAGGTGATAGCCGCCGACAGGAACAGGCCCTGCCCTGCTCCCTGCACGAAGCGCGACAGGATCGCGCCGCCGAAACTGGCGCGCGTGAAATAGAACGAGGCGAAGCCGATGATGGTGAGGATCATCGCCAGCCGCAGCGTCGGCAGGACGCCGATGCGCGCGGAAAACTCGCTGGAGATCAGCGCGAAGAAAATGACGGGAATGGCGACCGACGACAGGATCACGCCGATGGCGTGAAGGTCGTGGCCGTTGCGCGCGAACACGATGGAAAACAGCGTCGCGTGCGCGTTCATGAAGGAAACGAGAAATACGCCGAGGCCAACGCGGATGAATTCGCCGCGCGCCGTCTCGTCGATATAGTCGGGGAGTTGCGCCTGCCCGCTCATGCGGCGCGCCGATACAGGGCGCGCCAATGCGCGGGCTCGCCGGGCGGCGCCAGTTCCTCGAGGCTTTCGAGCGTGAGGCCGTTTGCGACCAGGCCTTCAATATCGCCGCGCGAGAGCGGCCACGGCGGCCCGTCCGGCGCCGCGGGATTGGGGCGCGAACGGGCGATGACGAGCAGACGGCCGCCAGGTTTCAGAAAGGACGCGAGCGCTGCGCCGGCCTGTGGCAGCAACCGGTTCGGCAGCGCTTGCAGCGTGTAGCATTCGTGGACCAGATCGAACGCGCCGGGCCAGTCGGCGGGCGGGTCGAAGAGATCGGCGGCGCGATAGTCGACGGCCGTGCCGGGGAAGCGGCGCTTCGCCCAGCGGATCGCGTTTTCGGAGAGGTCGAAGGCCGTGGTTTTCGCGCCGGCGGCGGCGAGCGCCTCGGCATTGTCGCCGAGGCCGCAGCCGACGTCGAGGGCGCGGAGATTGGCGAGGGGCCGGGTCTGTTCCCTCCCCCCTTGTGGGGGAGGGTTAGAGTGGGGGGTCGCGGAATCCTGCGAGATTGCGCCGCCGGGATTTTCTGCTGAGATTGCGCGACCCACTCCCCCCGCCCCTCCCCACAGGGGGGAGGGGTGAGCCAGCCACTCCGCTAACAACGGATGCGCCGCCTTGTCCGCCCACGGCACAGCCGCCTCGTCGCCTTGCGCCGTGTCGTAAACCGCGCGAAACCAGTCGCGGCGGTAGGGATCGTCGAGCTTGCCTGCTTTCGCCGGGTCGATCGCATCGAGGCGCTTGCGGGCGGCGGCCCGGCGCGCCGCGAAATCGTCGTTCACCCGGACTTCTCCCAGCGCCCTTGTTCGTTCTGGCGCCAATAGGACAGCGCGAAGCCCTGCTCGCGCAACTGACGAAATTGCATACGCGCCCTGTTCAGCGCGTCCTCGTCGCGACCGTCGAACATGACGATGGCGCGCTCCTTCGGCCGCGCGGCTTCATCGGCCAGCGCGGCGACGACGTCGGCGCCCTCCACGAAAAAGCGCACCGAAGCAGCGTTGGGATTGTCGTTATCGAGCGTCAGCCAGACCGGCTGCATCGCGCCGTCGCCGTCGCGCGCCGAGCCGTGGGCGACGAAGGATTGATCGTCGAACGTCCACAGGAGGTCGTCCAGCGCGGCGAGCCGTTCCGGGCCCGTCGCCTGGATGATTGCCGTCCAGCCGTTGGCAAGCCCGCGTGCGACCAGCGCTGGCAGCGCGCTTTCCAGCGGGCGGCTGAGGAGATGGTAGAACCAGACTTCCATGATGCTCCGGAGGCGGTCCCCGTGTCATGGCGCAGGCGCACGCCGATTGCTAGCCTGCCGGGAATCAAAACGGCCGACAGGGCCGGCGGGAGGTTTCATGCGCATGCGCAGACTGGCATTGGGGATCGGCGGCGCGCTGGCGCTTGCGGGCGTCGTCGCTTTCGCGTCGCTCGACAAGGAGACGCGCGGCATTCTGATGTATCTGCCGACCAACGCGGACGTGTTGACCTGGTCGCAACCGCAGCGCGACGCCGCGTTCCGGGCGCTCGATCGCCTGCCGTTTCTGGCCAAGGCGCGGGAGGCTGCGCCCTCCCCCAACCCGACGCCGCTGCCGCCGGGCAAGCCGCTGACCATTCCCGGGCTCGACGAATACATGGCCGGCCAGCACGCCGCGGCGCTGGTGATCGTGCAGGACGGCAAGGTGCGGCTCGAGCGCTATGGGCTCGACTTCGACGCACAGGGCCGCTGGACCAGCTTTTCGGTCGCAAAATCCTTCACCTCGACGCTGGTCGGCGCGGCGATCCAGGACGGGCTCATCAAGAGTCTCGACGACAAGGTCAGCGTCTATGTCACTGGCCTGAAGGGCTCGGCCTATGACGACGTGACCGTGCGCCAGTTGCTGACCATGTCGTCCGGCGTCAAATGGAACGAAGACTACGAAGATCCCAATTCCGACGTCTCGCAATTCAACAAGGCCAAGCCAGATCCGGGCCTGGATTCCATCGTCAGCTACATGCGCAAGCTGCCGCGCGCCCATCCGCCGGGCGAGGTGTGGCGCTACAATACGGGCGAGACAAATCTGGTTGGGCTGCTCGTGTCCTCCGCGACGAAGCGGTCGCTGACCGATTATCTCGAAGAGAAGATCTGGAAACCGGCCGGCATGGAGGCCAAGGCGACATGGCTGCTGGCGAAGACCGGCCAGGAGATCGCCGGCTGCTGCATTCAGGCCGCCACGCGCGACTATGCGCGGATGGGGCTGTTCGTGCTGGCGAACGGGGTCGCCGGAGGCAAGCAGATCACGCCCGCCGACTGGTTCGCGCAAGCGACGACGAAGCAGAAGGACATCGGCCGTCCCGGCCGCGGCTACGGCTTTCAGTGGTGGACCTACGACGACGGCTCGGTCGCTGCGCGCGGGATATTCGGGCAAGGGATTTTCATCGACCCCAAGCGCAAACTGGTGATCGCGTCGAACGCCGACTGGAGCCGCGCGACTTTGGGGCCGGAGCCACAGGCGCGGGAGGCGTTCTATCGGCAGGTGCAGGCGGCGGTGGACAAGGGGGAGTGAGCGGCCTCTGCGTCCGGTCTCCCCGCCATTGAACGCCGACGTTTTTGACGCTATATTGCGTCATTATGACTGGCAGATCGGGGATCGCGACCATGCGACTTGCCCAATACGCCGCTGATGGCCTGTTCGCCCCGCGCAGGATCGCGGAAGCGTTCCGCACGACCAGCGAGGAGATCGCGCGCACCGCCGGGCTCGGCAAGGATGCTGTCCAGCGCAAGGACCGGATCGGCTCCGACAAGACCCAGCGCCGCCTGCGCGAGATGGTCGAGGTGATCAACAAGGTCGAGCCGCGCTTTGGCTCGGCGCTGATGGCCTACGCCTGGTATCGCTCCGAGCCCCTGCCCGGCTTTTCCGGCCAGAGCGCCATGCAACTCGTCCGCGATGGCCGCGCCGACGACGTGCTCGACTATATCGATGCGGTCGACGCGGGCGTCCACGCCTGACCGTGGCCATCGGCTATGCCGGCAAGCTCTACCGGGCGCTGAATCCGATTTTCGCGCGCGAGCCGCTGTCGGGCCGTGGCGCGGCGCTCTATGGCGGGCGGTTCAATCCGAAAGGCGTTCCGGCGCTCTACCTGTCCCTGTCGGTGCTGACGGCGCTTCGGGAGGCCAATCAGGTCGGCAATCTGCAACCGACGACGCTGGTGTCCTACGACGCGGCCATCAATGCTATTTTCGACTGCCGGGATGATGTGGCGCTTGCGGCGGAGAACATGACGGCCGATGCGCTCGCGGCGCCGACATGGCGCGACGAGATGAAGGCGGGCGGAGAAGCGAAGACGCAGGGATTTGCGCGACGTCTGATGAAGACCGGGCACAGCGGGCTTCTTGTCAGAAGTTTCGCGCCCGGCGGGACAGCCGATGATCTGAACGTCGTGCTGTGGCGCTGGGGCGACAAGCCGCCCGCGCGGCTTGTCCTGATCGACGACGAGAAGCGGTTGTCCCCGTAGCAAAAGACGCCGCGAACGGATTCGGGCGGCGCTGTCCAGATCCCTGGAACGTCCCTTCTTCCCGCTTGCGGGGAGAAGGTGGCCGAAGGCCGACACGAAGTCGGCTCTTGCCGACTTCGGTCCGAGGATGAGGGCCCACGCCGCAACATGGGTTCCAGTCGTTTCGCCGCTCACCCTGCCCTCTCCCCGTAAACGGGGAGAGGGAGAGGCGCATCCTCACCCTTCGTAATTGTCCTTCACCATCCGGTCCAGCAGCCGCACGCCCCAGCCGGAACCCCAGCTCTGGTTGATGTCGCTCGACGGCGAGCCCATGCCCGTGCCGGCGATGTCGAGATGCGCCCACGGGGTCTTCTCGACGTAGCGCTGCAGGAACTGGGCGGCGGTGATCGAGCCGCCGTAGCGGCCGCCGGTGTTCTTCATGTCTGCGAATTTGCTGTCGATCATCTTGTCGTAGGTCGCCGACAGCGGCATCCGCCAGACCTTCTCGCCGGTCGCCTCGCCCGCCTTGCGCAGCCGCTCGGACAATTCGTCGTTGTTGGAGAACAGGCCGGCGTATTCCTGGCCGAGCGCGACCATGATCGCGCCGGTCAGCGTCGCCAGATCGACCATGAATTGCGGCTTGTATTTGTCCTGCACGTACCAGAGCACGTCGGCCAGAACGAGGCGGCCTTCGGCGTCGGTGTTGATGATCTCGATGGTCTGGCCGGACATGGAGCGCACGATGTCGCCCGGGCGCTGGGCGGCGCCGTCGGGCATGTTCTCGACCAGCCCGATCGCGCCGATGGCGTTGACCTTCGCCTTGCGGGCGGCCAGCGCGTGCATCAGGCCGACGACGCAGGCCGCGCCCGCCATGTCGCCCTTCATGTCCTCCATGCCGGCCGCCGGCTTGATCGAAATGCCGCCGGTGTCGAAGCAGACGCCCTTGCCGACGAAAGCGACGGGCTGGTCCGGTCCGGCGGCGCCGTTCCAGCGCATGACGACCACGCGGCTCTCGCGGATCGAGCCCTGCCCGACGCCGAGCAGCGCGCCCATGCCGAGATCGGTCAGCGCCTTCTTGTCGAGAATTTCGACGGAGACGCCGAGCTTTTCGAGCTCCTTGGCGCGATTGGCGAATTCTTCGGGGTAGAGGACGTTCGGCGGCTCGTTGACGAGATTGCGGGCGAAGATCACGCCATCCGCCAGCCCTGCGCGCGGGCCGTAGGCGGCGCGGGCGGCGGCGGGATCGGCCACGGCGATCGACAGCGCGACGGGCGCATCCTTGTCCGAATCGTCTTTCTTTTTCGTGCGATAGAGGTCGAACTTATAGGCGCGCAGCGTCGCGCCGAGCGCAAATTCGGCGGCGTCGGCGCCTCCGGCCGGCTCGAACATGATTGCGGCGCGGGTCGCGCCGCCCAGCTTGCCGAACGCCTGCCCGCCGAGATTGGCGTAGTCGAGCGGCTCGCCCGAATCTTCCTTTTTCGCCGTGCCGAGAACGATGAGGCGATCCCAGCCGAGGCCGTGCGGGGCGAGCAGATCGAGCGCGGAGCCGGCCTTGCCCTTGAACTTGGCCGCGCGGGCGGCGCGTTCGATCGCCTGGGCGGCGGGCGCGGTCAATCGCTGGGTCTGCGGGCCGAAAGCCATGTTTTCGCCGGCGAGGACGACCAGCGCGCTCCCGCCCTCCTCCCCGCCCGGGCCGGCAGCCGCGATGTCGGCGAAGGATACGAATTCGACCGTGGGAGAAACTGGCATCGGGGCCTCGGTATGGAGATGGAAATGCGGCGGACGCGGCCCGCCCTATATCGACCCGGCGCGAGAGACGGTCAATGTGGCGGCGCCTGCAAATCGCCGCATCGCCGTGGGACTTCGACGGCGACGTGGCCCCCGCGCAACGGGGGCGCGCCAAATGTGCGCCAACGCTCGCCGGCGCGGCGGAAAGGCTTGCTGGTTCCGGGCACTAGCGGTAGCACAGCAGAGCAAGAAACGGATGGTCGACTGAGGCGATGAACATTACGGCGCACATGGTCGACGCGGCGCGCACGGGCGCGGGTCCGACATGATCGGCCTCACCCTCGGCCGTTATCTGTCGGGCCGGTTCCTGCAGCAGATTCTCGTCGTCTTTCTGGCGATCAGCGCCCTCTCCTTCCTGATCGATTTTGTCGAGATGCTGCGGCGGGCGGCCGATTCCCATGTCGGCGCGGGCTTCGTCGCCTTCATGACCTTCCTGCGGATGCCGGTCGCCTCGGAGCAGGTGCTGCCCTTCGCCGTGCTGTTCGGCACGATGGTCGCCTTCGTCAATCTGACGCGCAAGCTGGAGCTCGTCGTCGCGCGCGCGTCCGGCGTGTCGGTCTGGGGCTTTCTCGTGCCGCCGCTGGCGATCGCGCTGCTGATCGGGCTCGCATCGGTGTTCCTCTACAATCCGCTGGCGGCGGCGATGAAGCAGCGCGCCGACGAGATGGAAATCGAGATGTTCGGCAAGACCGGCGCCGACAAGGACGCCGGCGTCTGGCTGCGCCAGCGCAGCATCGACGGGCGGGCGACGATCAAGGCCGACAAGATTCTCGACAAGGGCAGCCGGCTCGACAAGGTGACGGTCTATCTCGACGATCCCAACGACCATTTCGTCGAACGGGTGGACGCCGCCGGCGCGGTCCTGACGCCGGGCGCCTGGAAGCTGACCGACGCCACCATCGTCCGCCCCGGCGAGGAGGCGCTGAAGTCGGACGTCTATTATCTCGCCACCGACATGACGGCCGAGGATGTGATGCGCAGCCTGATGTCGCCCGATTCGGTGCCCTTCTGGCAGCTTCCGGTGTTCCGCGACCGGGCCGAGGAGGCCGGGCTCGATGGCCGCACCTATGCGCTGCGCTACCAGACGCTTCTGGCGCGGCCGCTGATGCTGATCGCCATGGTGCTGATTGCAGCGGCCTTTTCCTTAAGATTTTTCAGGTTTGGTGGCGTAGGTAAAATGGTAGCAGGTGGCGTAGCGGCCGGCTTCGTGCTTTACGTTGCCACGAAGATGGTCGGCGACATGGGCGATGCGGGGCTTCTCACGCCCTCGATCGCCGCGTGGTCTCCGGCTCTGGTCGGGAGTTTGTTGGGTGCGCTTGCGTTGTTGCATCAGGAGGACGGTTGATGGGGCGCGAACGCAGCCCTGTTGAACGTCTGACGACTGGCGAAATCGCCAAGTCCGCGATCCTGCGTGCGGCGTGCGCGGGCGCGTTTGCGCTTGCGTGCCTGTTCGCCGCCCCGCTTCCGTCCGTCGCCGCCTCTGCGCAGCCTCCGTCCGCCAAGGCGCAGAAGGCTGATACGCCGCGCATGGTCGTCGAAGCAAGGGAGCTCGTCCAGGACGACAACACGAACACCGTCACAGCCCGCGGCAACGTCCAGATCTACTACAAGGGCCGCATCCTCGAAGCCGATCAGGTCGTCTACGACCGCAAGACCTCGCGCGTGCGCGCCGTGGGCCACGCGCGGCTGACGGAAGCCGACGGCCAGACGATCTATGCCGACGACATGGAGCTGACCGACGACCTCAAGCAGGGTTTCGTCGACAGTCTGCGCGTCGAGACGCCGCAGCAGACCTACATGAGTTCGCCGCGCGCCGAGCGCTCTGGCGAACAGACGAAGTTCGATTACGGCACCTACACCGCCTGCAAGCCCTGCGAGGACGCAGCGGTGCCGCCGCTGTGGCGTGTGCGCGCCAAGCGGATCATCCACGACCAAGACGACAAGACGCTCTATTTCACGGACGCGACGCTGGAATTCTTCGGCCAGCCTATCGCCTACCTGCCGTTCTTCACCGCGCCCGACCCGACGGTGAAGCGGCGTTCCGGCATCCTGTCGCCACGCTACATGCCCTACAGCTCGCGGCTCGGCGTCGGCGGCGGCGTGCCGATCTTCTGGGCCGTCGCGCCCAACATGGATCTGGTGTTCACGCCGACCGTCGTCGCCAAGCAGGGCTTCCTCGCCGATCTCGAATGGAAGCACCGGCTGGAGAACGGAACCTATTCGTTCCGCGTTCAGGGCATCAGCCAGATGAACCCGTCGGCTTTCCCGACGCCGCCGCTGGGCGCCAGCGACAAGCGCCTGCGCGGCTCGATCCAGACCAACGGCGAATTCGATCTCAGCGACAAGTGGAAATTCGGCTGGGACGGCACGCTGCTCAGCGACCGCTATTTCTTCACCGACTATTCGCTCAACAATCCGCTCTACGCGAACCCGTATTTCCGCGAGACCTCGTCCACCGTCTACCTGACCGGCAAGGGCGAGCGCAGCTGGTTCGACGTGCGCGGCTATTTCTTCCAGGGCCTGTCGCCGCGCGACTATGCGCCGCAAATGGCCGTCGCGGCGCCCATCCTCGACTACAATCGCGTCTTCCCGCTGCGCCCGAACATGTTCCCGCTCGGCGGCGAGGTCGAGCTCGACGCCAATTTCTCCTACACGACCGCGCAGGCCGCGCTCTACGAGTCGATCCAGCCGCGCACCTTCGACAGCGTCTACGGCCTCTACAACGTCTGCCAGGTCTACTCGCCCGCCGCGAACCGCCTCGGTTCGCAATGCCTGCTGCGCGGCGTCGGCGGCGATTATGCGCGCGCGACCGCGCAGCTCTCGTGGAAGCGCAATTTCATCGACTCGCTCGGGCAGGTCTGGACGCCGTTCGTGTTCGCGCGGGCGAGCACGAGCTATCTGAATTACGACCAGAGCCGCATCTACGGCGTCTACAACACCGCGCTTTCGCCGCTCTACAATTCCACGCAAGGCAATTTCCTCGGCTCGGACAATGTGCTGCGCGGCCAGTTCACGCCGGGCGTAGGCGTCGAATATCGCTATCCGCTGTTTGCGCGTCTCAATATCGGCAGCGTGACCTTCGAGCCGATCGTGCAGGTCGTCGCCCGGCCGAATATGATCGGCTCGAACTCGCTGGTGAACATCGACTCGCAGAGCCTCGTGTTCGACGACACGAACCTGTTTTCCTGGAACAAATATTCCGGCTACGACCGGTTCGAGACGGGCGTGCGCGTCAATTACGGCGGGCAGTTCACGCTGAATTTCGACAATGGCGGCTTCATCAATGTGATGGCCGGCCAGTCCTACCAGCTTGCCGGAACCAACAGCTACGCGACGCCTGATGCGGCCAATGTCGGCCTCTCGTCCGGCCTCGACACGCGCCGCTCCGACTATGTCGGCCGCATCGCTTTCGCGCCGGCGGGATTCCTGTCCTTCGTCGCCAAGGCGCGGTTCGATCAGGCCAACATGCATCTGCGCCGGCTCGATCTCGTGGCGGGCGCCACCTTCGGACCGCTGACGGGCACGATCCAATACGCCAATTATTCGGCGCAGCCGCTGCTCGGCTTCGACGTGCGCCGGCAGGGCCTGTCGCTCGGCGCGCGCTACGACATCACCAAGAACTACTTCGTGAACGGCAATGTGCAGTTCGACATGTCGCGCTACCTCTACAACAACACGTCCGCGATCAACGGCGTGTGGGGCTATGCGCCGGTCATGTCGGTCGCCGGGCTCGGCATCGGCGCCGGCTATCAGGACGAGTGCACGACCTTCACCATCAACTACACGTCGACCTATCAGGTGAACGCCTCGACCGGCCTGCCCGGCCGCAACCAGACGCTGTTGATGACGCTGAACCTGCGCACATTGGGCGAAGCCAAGGTCGGCGCCAGCCTCGGCTTCGTGCCGCAGAACGACGGCCTGAAGCAGTCGCAGTGAGCGGCGCGCGGCTTCTCGCCCTCACGCAGGGCGATCCTTCCGGCATCGGTCCCGAGATCGCGCTCGCCGCCTATTCGGCCGCGCGCGCCGACACGCGCCTGCCGCGCTTCGCGCTTCTCGCCGACCCCGATCTGATGCGGCGCCGGGCGCGAGAAGTCGGCAGCGACGTCGAGATCGCTGAATGCGATATCGCGGTCGCACCGTCCGTCTTCGCGCGCGCCCTGCCCGTTCTGCCACTGACCGCGCGCGCGCGCGGCGAGGCTGGCAAACCCGATTCCGCAGATGCGCCCGCGACCATCGAGTCGATCGAGCGCGCCGTGGCGCTCGTCTTCGAGGGCCGCGCGGGCGCGGTCGTCACCAATCCGATCTCGAAGGAGGTTTTGTATCGCGCAGGCTTTTCGCATCCGGGCCACACGGAATTCCTGGGCGAACTCGCCATGCGCCACACCGGCCGCGCGGCGCGCGCGGTGATGATGCTGTGGTCGGAGGAACTCGCCGTCGTGCCGGTGACGATCCACGTTCCGCTGGCGGATGTTCCGCGCCTTCTCACGCGCGACCTGATCGTGGAAACCGCTCGGATCGTCGCGGCGGACATGCGAGCGCGGTTCGGGATCGGCGCGCCGCGGCTGGCGATCTCCGGCCTCAATCCGCACGCCGGCGAGAACGGGACGATGGGCCGCGAGGAAGTCGAGACGATCGCGCCGGCCATTGCGGCGCTGGCCGCAACAGGGATCGACGCGAAAGGCCCCTATCCAGCGGACACGCTGTTCCACGCTGCGGCGCGTGAAAAATACGACGCGGCTTTGTGCATGACGCACGATCAGGCGCTGATCCCGATCAAGACGCTGGCGTTCGACCGCGCGGTCAACGTCACGCTCGGCCTACCCTTCGTGCGCACCTCGCCGGACCACGGCACGGCGTTCGACATAGCGGGCAAGGGCGTGGCGAATGCGACGAGCCTGATCGAGGCGCTGCGGCTGGCGGCGCGGCTCGCTGGCGCATGAGCGACGGCCTGCCGCCGCTGCGCGATGTCGTCGCGCGGTTCGACATCGCGCCGAAGAAGGCGCTCGGTCAGAATTTTCTGTTCGATCTCAATCTCACCGGCCGCATCGCGCGCGCGGCGGGTCCGCTTGATGGCGTCGCCGTCATCGAAGTGGGCCCCGGTCCCGGCGGTCTCACGCGCGCATTGCTGGCGGAAGGCGCGAAGCGCGTGGTCGCCATCGAACGCGACGCGCGCTGCCTTGCCGCGCTCGCCGAAATCGCCGCGCATTATCCGGGCCGTCTCGACATCATCGAAGGCGATGCGCTCGAAATCGACATGCAGGCGTTGTGCGCGCCCTACGCGAGCGACGGCCCGGTGCGCGTGTGCGCCAACCTTCCCTACAATATCTCGACCGTGCTGCTGACCAATTGGCTCGAAGCCGACGTCTGGCCGCCGGCCTGGGATCGCCTCACGCTGATGTTCCAGCGCGAGGTCGCCGAGCGCATCGTGGCGACCCCGGCCGAACGCGCCGACTATGGACGGCTCGCCGTGCTGTGCGGCTGGCGCACGCAGGCGCGCATCCTGTTCGACGTCGCGCCCTCGGCCTTCACGCCGCCGCCGAAAGTCACGTCATCCATCGTAGAGCTGCATCCCCGCGAGAAGCCGATGGAATGCGACAAGCGCGCGCTGCTCGCGATCACGCAGGCGGCCTTCGGCCAACGGCGCAAGATGTTGCGGCAATCGCTGAAGGGCGCAGCGCCCGGCGGCGACGCCGAGGCGCTGCTGCGCGCCGCCGGAATTGCGCCGACGAAGCGCGCCGAGGAAGTGGATGTCGCGGGTTTCGTGGAAATGGCGCGGATCGCGGCGGGTCTTCATCACCGCAAGTGACCCGCGACGATGGCCTCCGGCCGCGCGCCGCGCCGCCTATTCGGCCAGCAGCCGCGCCACAAAAGCCTCGACGCCGGGCTGCCGCCGCGCCCGCTTCAGCCGTTCGGCGCGAAGGATCTGGATCAGCTCTTCATAGGTGCGCTGCAGGTCGTCGTTGACCAGCACGTAATCGTACTGCACCCAGCGGCGGATTTCGTTGCGGGCGTTTTCGAGCCGCTTCTCGATTGTGGCGGCGGCGTCTTCGGCGCGGCGCTCGAGGCGTGCGCGCAGCTCTTTCATCGACGGCGGCAGGATGAAGATGGTGACGACATCCGACTGCGCCTTTTCGCGCACCTGCTGCGCGCCCTGATAGTCGATGTCGAAGAGTACGTCGCGGCCTTGCGCCAGCACGGCTTCGACTGGCGAGCGCGGCGTGCCGTAGAAGTTGCCGTGCACCTCCGCCCATTCCAGAAGGTCGCCGGCGTCGCGCATGCGCTCGAACTGCGCGCGCTGGATGAAATTATAATGGATGCCGTCCACCTCGCTGGAGCGCCGCGCGCGCGTCGTGACAGAGATCGAGAGCGTGAGGTCGATGTCTTTCGCCTGCAGCAGCATGCGCGTCAGCGTCGTCTTGCCCGCGCCTGAAGG
>JASGFP010000032.1:0-33003 GCA_047605445.1 Rhodoblastus sp. | reverse complement strand
GTTCGGACGCCGCCCGCGCGCGCGGATTGCGCCCCGCGCGCGCCTCGGTCGCGCGGCGCGACAGCGAAAATTGCGGCGGGTCGGCAATGTCGGTCGAAATGTCGTTCAACACCGGCAGGCGCAGCGACAGGAAGGCGAGATAGGCGGGAAAGGCGAGCAGCAGGCAGGCCAGGACGATCCCGCCCACCGTCTGGCCGACGCCGCGACGTCCCGTGCGCCAGATGACCACCGCGGCCGTTCCCGCCAGCAGCAGCGCGATACAGGCCAGCAGGATGGATGAGCCGAAGACCGCAAGACCGGCTGGCGCATCGACGAACTGAAAGCGCGTGACGACGACCGCAACCGCCGCCACGGCAAGCGCGAAGACCGCCAGCCGCAGGCTCCAGACGGCCGCCTGCGACATTGGCTCCTCGACGATCACGCGCCGCATCGCGTCTCCATCGCGTCAGCTCCGCGCCGGCGCGCGCCCGTTCAGGCGGTCGGCAGCTTGTACGCCTTGAACTCCTCGCGGAGCTTCAGCTTGTTGATCTTGCCGGTCGCCGTATGCGGGATCTCGTTCACGAACTGCACGTCGTCGGGCATCCACCATTTGGCGATCTTGCCATCCATGTATTTCAGCATGGCGTCGCGATCGACCTGCTTGCCTTCCTTCGGCACGATGACGAGCAGCGGGCGTTCGTCCCATTTCGGATGCACGACGCCAATGACGGCGGCCTCCGCGACGTCGGGATGGCCGACCGCGATATTCTCGAGGTCGATCGAGGAAATCCACTCGCCGCCGGACTTGATGACGTCCTTGGCGCGATCGGTGATCTGCATGTAGCCGTTCGGGTCGATGGTGGCGACGTCGCCGGTGTCGAAGAAGCCCTCGGCGTCGAGAATGTCCTCGTCCTCGCGCTTGAAGTAGCGGCGCGCGATCGCCGGCCCCTTTACCTTCAGGCGGCCGAATTTCACGCCGTCCCACGGCAGACGGTTGTCCTCGTCGTCGGTGATCTTCATCTCGACCGCGAAGATCGCGTGGCCCTGCTTCGACTTGACGGCGAGCAGATCCTTGCCGTTCAATTCGCCGAGCGCCGGCTTGATCGCGCCGATCGTGCCGATCGGGCTCATCTCGGTCATGCCCCAGGCGTGGTAGACGGTCACGCCGCGCGCCTCGAAGAATTCGATCATCGAGGGCGGGCAGGCCGAGCCGCCGATGGCCACACGGTTGAGCGTGTGCAGTTCGACCTTGTTGGCCTGCATGTGCTGCATCAGCATCAGCCACACGGTCGGCACCGCGGCGGAGAAGGTCACCTTCTCCTGCTCCAGCAGTTCATAGACCGAGGCGCCGTCGAGCTTGGCGCCGGGCATGACGAATTTCGCGCCGGCGAGCGGGACGGAGAAGGCGAGCGACCAGGCGTTGGCGTGGAACATCGGCACAATAGGCAGGACCGCGTCGTGCGCGGACACCGAGAGCGTGTCCTTCATGCAGGCCTGCAGCGCGTGCAGCACGTTGGAGCGGTGCGAGTAGAGCACGCCCTTGGGATCGCCCGTCGTGCCGGAGGTGTAGCAGAGGCCGGCCGCCGTGTTCTCGTCGAAATCCTTCCAGGCGAAATCGCCGTCGACTTCCGCGATCCAGTCCTCGTAGGCGACCGCGTTTTTCAGCTTCGTCGCCGGCATGTGCGCCTTGTCGGTCAGCACGATGTAGCGCTCGATCGACGGGCATTTGTCCTGCACGGCCTCCATCAGCGGCACGAAGGTCAGGTCCAGCATCATCGCGCGGTCCTGCGCGTGATTGACGATCCAGGCGATCTGCTCGGGGAAGAGGCGCGGGTTGACGGTGTGGTAGACGGCGCCGATGCCGGTAATGCCATACCAGGCTTCGAGATGGCGCCAGGTGTTCCAGGCGAGCGTCGCGATGCGGTCGCCGAGCTTGACGCCGTCCTTCTCGAGCCGCTGGGCGACGCGCAGCGCGCGGTCGCGCACCTGACGGTAGTTGGTCCGGTGGATCGGCCCCTCGATCGAGCGCGTCACGACCTCGCGGTCGCCGAACTGCTGGGCGGCGTGATCGATGATCTTGTATTGTAGCAGCTGCCAGTCCTGCATCAAACCGAGCATTGTCGTCCCTCCCGACGAATTTTCCTTCAGCCAGCCTGCGTTCGGACGCGCGGCGGCGACCCGCATGCTTCTACAAGAGCGGACGGGCAAAATCCAAGCCGCAAGGCCACGCCGATCGCCGTTTTGCCGCCGGGACCGCGCCGAACGGCTTCTTGCCGTCGCGGGGCCAAGTATCTAGCCTCGCGGAAATGGAATCGCTGGAGCGGCTCGATTGACTGACGCATCCCGGACTGACGCATCCCGGGTCTGGTTCCGGTTCGTCCGGCTTGAGACAAGGATCAGGCTGGCGATGACCAACCGCCTGAAAGCCGTTGGACTTTCCATCGCGCAATGCGACGTGCTCACCACGCTGACCGAGCGGGAAGGCCTGAGCCAGCAGGATCTGGCCGAACGGCTCTATGTCACCAAGGGAAATATATCCGGCCTGATCGACCGGCTGACCGCGGCCGGGCTGGTCGAACGCCGCACCATCGCCAGCGACCGCCGCTCCCACGCCATTTTTCTGACGCCCGCCGGGCGGATCGCGGCGCAAAAGGGAATAGAGGCGCAGCAGGGATTCGTGGACGAAACGCTCGGCCGGATGCCGCCTGCCGAACTCGCTGAATTCGAACGATTGCTTGTCTCCTCGCGCGATCTGGTGCGGTCAAGCGAGGAAGGTCAGGGCGCCTCGAAAAAAGTCAAACGCGTCTAAGCCGATTCGGAACCGATCGGGTCAGCATGGCGTTCCCTTCCCACAGCGACGCGGGAGGGGCCTATGCATCGCGTATTCGTTATCCTGGCCGCCGCCGCGCTGCCGGCCGCGCCCGTGCCGGCCGAGGCCCCGAAGGCGGGCATCCAGGCGTCGAACCCGTTTTCCCACCTCGAGCGAACACCCCTGCCGCCACAGCGGCCAAAGGATCTCGCATCCCCGCCGCCATCCGGCGAGACCCTGTCCTATGCGCCCACGCCGCCCCCTCGCGACGCAACCCTGCCGAAAGCGGAAGCCGATGCGAGTTGCAGCGCAGTGCTGAAAGACGCAAATCTCGTAACCGTCGCGCGTCCGGCGATCTGGGGCGAAGGCGGGTGCGGGATTTCCGCGCCCGTGTCCCTGCAGGCCGTAATTTTGCAGGATGGGCGGCGCGTCGACATATCTCCCACGCCCGTCATGCGATGCGATATGGCCGCGCGGCTCGGCGCCTTCATCCGTGAAACCGTGGCGCCGGCAACCGAAGCCTACGGCAGGAAGATCAAGCGCATCATCACAGCGGACGCCTACGATTGCCGCGGCCGCAACCGGCAGGTCGGCGCGAAACTGTCTGAACACGCCTTCGGCGGCGCCATCGACCTTTCGGCGATCGAGTTCGAGGGCGGCAAAACGATGCGAATCACCGACCGCGCCAACGATCCCGCCATCGCAAGCGCCCTCAAGGACAGCGCCTGCGCGCGTTTCGCCACCGTCCTCGGGCCGGGGTCGGACGGGTATCACGAGGACCATGTGCATCTTGATCTCGCGCAGCGGCGCAACGGCTACAAGATCTGCCAGTGGGTCCAGCGCTAGCCGCTACCGCGGGTCGACCGGCTTCACCGTGTCCAGCCCCAATATCCGCTCCAGCGCCCGCGCGCCGGCGATCGCCTTGCCGTCCTCGTTGGTCGGCGCGATCACCTGAAGGCCGACAGGCAGCCTCTCCTCAGTGAAGCCGCAGGGCAGCGAGATCGCCGGCACGCTGCAGAGCGTCGGGCCGTAAGCAATCGACAGCCATTCGATGTAGTTCGGATATTCGTAGCCGTCGCAATGCGTCAAATAGCGCTGCTCGACTGGGAAGGCCGAGACAACCGTCGCGGGGCAAAGCAACAGATCGTAGTCGCGCAGAAAGGCGTCCATGCGCATGGCGAGTTGCGTGCGATGGCGCTCGGCGCGGGCGATCTCGTCGACCGTCAGATTGAGGCCGTCCTCGACGTTCCAGATGATGTCTTCCTTGAATTTTTCTCGGTTCTCGAGCACGAGCGGCCCAAGCGCGGTCGCAAAGTTCCGCGCGCGCAGAACCCGGAAGCAATCGTGCGCGCCGGACAGGTCGGGCGAGGCCTCGACGACCTCCACGCCGGCTTCGGAGAAGCGCTGCGCGGCCTTTCGCGTGATCTCGGCGATTTCGCGGTCGACCGGCGTGATGCCGAGATTGGGCGTATAGGCGACGCGCTTTGGTTTCCAGCCGGAACGGGCGGCCGACAGGAAGGATTGCGCGGGGCGCGGCTTCGACAGCACGTCGCGCCGGTCCTCGCCCGCCATGGCGTCGAACAGCAGCGCCAGATCTTCCACGGTGCGCGCCATCGGGCCCTGCACGCCGAGAGTCTGGTCGAGGATCGAACGATTGTTGGAGGCGACGCGGCCGGGCGTCGGGCGCATGCCGACGATGCCGCAGAAACTCGCGGGATTGCGCAGGGAGCCGCCCATGTCCGAGCCATGCGCCAACCAGGCCGTGCCCGACGCCAGCGCCGCCGCCGCGCCGCCGGAGGAGCCGGCAGGGGTGCGCGTCGTGTCCCAGGGATTGCGGGTAATGCCGAAAACCGGATTGAACGTGTTGCCGCCGGCGCCGAATTCCGGCGTGTTCGATTTGGCGTAGACGATCCCGCCTTCCGCCTCGATCTTGTCGACCACGATGTCCGAACTGTCGGGCACGAAATCGGCGAACAGCGGCGAACCTGACGTGGAGCGCACGCCTTGCACCCAGGACAGATCCTTGATCGGCACCGGCAGGCCGGCGAGCAGACCGCGCTCCGCGACCGTCTTTTTCATCAATGCGTCGGCATGGGCGCGGGCGCGGTCGAAACACAGGATCGGCAAGGCGTTGACCTTCGGCTCGACCTCGGCGATGCGCGCCTCCAGCGCGTCGAGGCAATCGTGCGGCGTGATCTCGCCCGCCTTCAGCCGCGCGACGAGATCGTTTGCGCTCGATCCGATGAGTTCCGACTTCGACATCGCCTGCCCTTCCCGTCCGGCCGTCTTGCGCGCCGTGCTTTCGCGTTTTGTCGCAGCCCGCAGGGCCAGCCGCAAGCGGGCGGCTTTGCGGTCGCGCCATTTTCGTGATCTGAGGCGAACCTTCGCAGCCCCGAAAAGCCATGACCTACGATCGCGCCATCCCCCTGTTCTTCTTTCGTCACGGCGAGACCTTCTACAATGCGGAAGGCCGCATCCAGGGCCAACTCGACACGCCATTGTCGCCGCTGGGCAGGGAACAGGCCGAAGAGGTCGCGCCCAAACTCGCTGCGTCTATGGGCGAACACGGCCTTGGCTTCGACCAGGCCGTCTGGGTCGCTTCGCCGCTCGCCCGCGCTTCGGAAACGATGCGAATCGCGCGGGCGACGCTCGGCCTCGCCCCCGACGGTTTCGCCCGCGACGACCGGCTGATGGAGCTTGGATTTGGCCGCTGGCAAGATCTGACGTGGCGCGAGATCGACGCGCGCTATCCGGGCGCCGTCGCAGCCCGCAACGCCGACGTCTGGGATTTCCAGCCGCCGGACGGCGAGAGCTACGCGCAACTCGCGACCCGCGTGCGGGATTTTCTCGACGGCCTGTCCGCTCCTGCCGTCGTGGCGGCGCACGGCGGCGTCGCAAGGGCGCTCATGGTCCTCATCGGCGGCGTCGCGCCGACGGTCGCCCATCGCGCGCCGATCCATCAGGGGCGGCTGCTGGTCTTCGCCGAGGGACGCGGGCGATGGACCTGAGGCCCGTTCATGGCCTATTCACGCACGGCGCGGGATAGGACCGTCCCTAGACTTATGCTAAGTCGAGCCAAATAGAACCGGCGGCCGGGCCAGCGGATCGTCGCGCACAGAAGGGCAGGAGCCGGCTCGCGCCGCAGGACGCGAACCGTCGCAACGGAAACCAGCCGGACCGGATGAACCAGATCGAAACCCCCGTGGCGGAAATGCCCGCCGACGTAGCGCCGACCGATATCGCTCTTGCCGCGGAACCGGCCAAATCCGTCCTGATCGGCCGCATTGCGCCGGAACATCTGCGCGACGAACTGCTCGCGGAAATCTTCGCCGACACGGTGCGCCACCGCGCCGGCCACGCCGCCATGGAGACGCTGGAGCGCATCTACAGCTACGCCGAGGTCGATGCGCTGGCGACGGGAATCGCGCGCGCGCTGGTGTCGCGCGGCGTCGGTCCGGGCGCGGTCGTCGGCCTGTGGATGGCGCGCGGGCCGGAACTGCTGATCGCCCAGATCGCCATCGCGAAAACCGGCGCCGCCTGGCTGCCGTTCGACGCCGACGCCCCAGTCGACCGCATCGCCGTCTGCCTGAGCGACGCGGAAGCCAAGGGTCTGCTGACCTCGGCGGAATTCGCGTTGAAGGCCGAAGGGCACATGCCCTGCGCGATCCTGATCGACGAGGCGATCGTCGATGCGGCCGACACGAGCACGGTCGATGCGCGCGCGCTCGGCGCGACGCCCGATCATCCGGCCTACATGATCTACACGTCGGGCTCGACGGGCGTGCCCAAGGGCATCGTCATCACCGGGCGCAACATCTGCCATTACCTGCGCTCGGCCAACGAACTCTACGGCGTTTCGGCCAGCGACATCGTCTTTCAGGGCGCTTCCGTCGCCTTCGACCTGTCGATGGAGGAAATCTGGATTCCCTATCTCGTCGGCGCGACCTTGTTCGTGGCGACGCCGCAGGTGATGGGCGAGGCCGACCGTCTGCCGGAAGTGCTCGACGACGCCGGCGTGACCGTGCTCGACACGGTGCCGACGCTACTCGCGATGATGCCCAAGGATGCGCCGAAACTGCGCATCATCATTCTGGGCGGCGAGGCCTGCCCGCCGGCGGTCGCCGCGCGCTGGTGCAAGCCCGGTCGCACGATCTTCAATTCCTACGGTCCGACCGAGGCGACGGTCGTCGCGACCGCTTCCGTGGTCGAGCCCGACAAGCCGGTGACGATCGGCGGTCCGATCCCGAACTACACGGCCTATGTCTGCGACGATGCGCTGAACCTGCTGGATCGCGGGATCGAAGGCGAGTTGCTGATCGGCGGGCCGGGCGTCGCCAAAGGTTATCTGAAGCGCGACGAACTGACGGCTGAAAAATTCGTCGCCAATCCCTTCGCGTCGAGCGGCGCCGACCCGGTCCTCTACCGCTCCGGCGACGCCGTCGTGCTGGACGAGGCCGGGAACATCAATTTCCGCGGCCGCATCGACGATCAGGTGAAGATCCGCGGATTTCGCGTGGAGCTCGGCGAGATCGAGGCCAAGCTCACCGAACTTTCCGGCGTGTCACAGGCCGCCGTCGTGCTGCGCGGCGTCGACGGCATCGACGAACTCGTCGCCTTCCTGATTCCCAACAAGGGAGCCGAGCTCGACGCCAAGCAGATGCGCGCGGATCTTCGCGCCAACCTGCCCGCCTATATGGTGCCCGGCCGCTACGAAATTCTCGACAGCCTGCCCAAGCTGCCGTCCGGCAAGGTCAACCGCAACGTGCTCAAGAAGGCGGAGTTGACCGCAGCCGCGCCTGTCGAGGAGCAGGAGGAGCCGCGCACCAAAACCGAAGCCGCGCTGCTCGACGCCGCCAAGCGCACGCTGCCGCCGCAGGCCATGCCGTTCGACGCGGATTTCTTCACCGATCTCGGCGGCCATTCGCTGCTGGCCGCGCGTTTCGTCTCCGCCGTACGCGAGACGCCGCGTCTGGCCTCCATCACGCTGCAGGACGTTTACAATCTGCGCAGCTTGCGCGCGATCTCCGCCCATCTCGACGGCAAGGCCGATGCTGCGGGTCCGCCGCGCGATCTCTCGTTCGAGCCGCCGCCGTTCATGCGCCGCTTCCTGTGCGGCCTCGCGCAGGCGATCGCCCTGCCGTTCATTCTTGGCCTGATGACGGCGCAATGGCTCGGCGTGTTCGTCAGTTACATGCTGCTGACCGATCCCGACGCGAGCCTGCTCTCGGAAATCGTCGCGCTGCTCGGCGTCTATCTGTGCATCAACCTGGCGACGATCCTGATCTCGATCGCGGGCAAGTGGATTCTGCTCGGACGCACCAAGCCCGGCCGCTATCCCCTGTGGGGAACCTACTACTTCCGCTGGTGGCTGGCGCAGCACCTGATGGCGCTGTGCCACATCAAGTGGTTCCAGGCGTCTCCGATCATGCGCCTCTATCTCTCTGCGATGGGCGCCAAGATCGGCGAGGACGCGCTTATCAGCGAGGTGGAGGCCGGCGCGATCGACCTCGTGACCATCGGCGCCGGCGCCTCGCTCGGCACCAAGCTGAAGCTCGCCAACGTGCGCGTCGTCGGCAACGAGTTGATCGTCGGGCGAATCGACATCGGCGCCGACGCCTATGTCGGCACATCCTGCGTGATCGAGGACGGCTGCGTGATCGGCCAGGGCGCGGAACTGAAGGATCTGACCTCCGTTCCCGCGGGCACGCAGATCGGCGCGCATGAAATCTGGGACGGCTCGCCCGCGCGCAAGACCGGCATGGTGGACGAGGCGGAACTGCCGGCGCAGGCGACCGCCACGCCCGGCCGGCGCGCGCTGCACACGTTCATCTACACGGTGCTGCTGCTGGTCATCCCGCCGCTCGGCCTGTTGCCGATCTTCCCGGCCTTCTGGGTGTTCGACCGGATGGATTCGTGGCTCGATATTCTCGACCGCACCTGGTATCTCGCGGCGATCCCGCTGTTCGCCTGGCCTACGTCGTTTGCGCTGGTGATCCTGACGGTCGGCTTTATCGCGCTGGTGCGCTGGGCGATCCTGCCGCGCGTGAAGGAGGGCGTATATTCCGTCCATTCCTGGTTCTACATCCGCAAATGGGCGGTGGCGCTGACGACGGAAGTGACGCTCGAGACGCTGTCCTCGCTTTTCGCCACGGTCTACATGCGCACCTGGTATCGCCTGATGGGCGCGGGCATCGGCAAGGATTCGGAAATATCGACCAACTTGTCCGGGCGCTACGACATCGTCGACATCGGCGACAAGTGCTTCATCGCCGACGAGGTCATTCTGGGCGACGAAGACATCCGCCGCGGGTGGATGACGCTGGCCAGCGTCAAGACAGGCTCGCGCGTTTTCGTCGGCAATGACGGCGTGGTGCCGCCGGGCGCGATCATTCCGACAGGCGCGCTGATCGGCATCAAGTCCAAGCCGCCGGCCAACGAATTGATGTCGGAAGGCGACACCTGGTTCGGCTCGCCGCCGATCAAGCTGCCGGTGCGGCAGAAATTCGACGGCGGCGGCGCCAACTGGACCTACGAGCCGCCGTGGTGGAAGAAATTCATGCGCGCGGTGTTCGAGGCCGTGCACATCTCGCTGCCGACGATGCTCTACATCACCTTCGGCACATGGGCGGTCCAGTGGTTCGGCCAGACGATCCTCGACCGCGAATATCTCGCCTTCATCGGCTATTTCATCGCCTCGTCGGTGATCATCTCGGTGGCGATGACGGCCGTGGTGATCGGCATCAAATGGGCGACCATGGGCCGCTACCAGCCGCAGGTGCAGCCGATGTGGTCGTTCTGGGCGATGCGCACGGAGGCGGTCGCGGTCATGTACTGGGGCCTGGCCGGCAGGGTTTTTCTGGACCATCTGCGCGGCACGCCGTTCCTGCCGTGGACGCTGCGCCTGTTCGGCTCGAAGATCGGCCGCGGCGTCTACATGGACATGACCGACATAACCGAATTCGACTGCGTGACGGTCGGCGATTTCTGTGCGCTGAACTCGCTCTGCGCACTGCAGACGCACCTCTACGAGGACCGCGTGATGAAAGTCGGCAACGTGCATCTGGGCAAGGGCGTGACGGTGGGCGCGGGCTCGACCGTGCTCTACGACACCCACGTCGGCGATTTCGCGCAACTCGGCCCGTTGACGCTGGTGATGAAAGGCGAGTCCATTCCCGCGAGTTCCGAATGGATCGGCGCGCCGGCCGAGCCGCGCATACACGAGAAACAGGCCGCGGCGGCGGCTTGAGCTCCGCCGCCGACTTTCTGAGAATCCGTTGAGGCCGATCAAGGCGGCGTATTGACCCGGAAGCCAGTCTCCGTGACGATTTCATGTCGGGAGGCTGACGGATGACGCACGATGTAACGAAGGAAGTTCAAGCCGCCGGCGTCGTTGCCGCCGCTGCGAGCGGCAAGGCCGACAGGAACGACAATTCGAAGGACATCATGGCCAAGGACAAACCGGCCAAAGCCGAGGATGGCCATGCGCAGGAGCACATGAGCGTGGGCGCCATGCGCCACGACCCGGTGGTGATCCGCAAATTGTTCGAGAGCGGCGAATATCCCTACGCGCAGCGTATGCGCGTAAAACCCTACGAAGAGCACATGATCGCGCTGCAGCAGGAATTGCTGAAGGCGCAGCGCTGGATCGAGGAGAGCGGCGAGAAGATCATGGTGCTGTTCGAGGGGCGCGACGCCGCCGGCAAGGGCGGCACGATCAAGCGTTTCATGGAGCACACCAACCCGCGCACCGCGCGCGTCGTCGCGCTGCAGAAGCCGACAGAGCGCGAAAAGACGCAATGGTATTTCCAGCGCTACATCCAGCAGTTCCCGGCCGCCGGCGAACTCTGCCTGTTCGACCGCTCCTGGTACAATCGCGCGGGCGTGGAACGCGTGATGGGCTTCTGCACGCCGTCCGAATATCTCGAGTTCATGCGTCAGTGCCCGGAGATCGAGCGCATGATCGTGCGCTCGGGGATCCGCCTGTTCAAATACTGGTTCTCGGTGTCGCGCGACGAACAGAAGCGCCGCTTCGAATCCCGCGAGCACGATCCCCTGAAGCAGTGGAAGCTCTCGCCGATCGACCGCGCCTCGCTCGGTAAATGGGATGAATACACCGAGGCGAAAGAGGCGATGTTCTTCTATACGGACACGGCCGATGCGCCCTGGACAATCGTGAAATCCGACGACAAGAAGCGCGCGCGCGTGAACTGCATGTCGCATTTCCTGTCATCCCTGCCCTATCCGAACAAGGATCATTCCATCGTGCGCGCGCCCGATCCGCTGATCGTCGGCACGACCGAGCATGTTATCGGCCGTGACAGCCAGATTTTGGGTAAGACCGTGCATCCGGACCTGAAGCGCGGGTAGGCGGGGATTGTCATCCCGGACGGCCGCAGGCCGATCCGCTTTCTGACGAAGTCGTCAAAAGGCGGCTTCCACATGGCCGGGATGACACGCGTCTACGCCGCGCTCACATGGTCCGGCGTGCGATACAGCCGCTCTGGCACCTGCGCCAGCACGGACGGTTCGAGCTGCGACCCGAGCCCGTAGAATTTCTGGAAGCTCATGATGAGCGGGCGCCAGAGATCGGGATCGACGCGATCGGTCTCGCCCTGCATCAGAATGCTCTCGTGGATATGCGTGCGCAGCACGCGCAGTTCGAGGCACAGCGCGCCGCCAGGCCAGTCCTTCACGGCCATCTGGTGCGTCGCCTCCAGTTTGGTTTCGAGTTGCACCGGGCATTCGCGCACGCGCGGCGCTCCGACAATGGCGCCTTCGTCCGGCGTGAGACCGGCGCGCGCGAACTTGTCGGCGCAATGCGTGTATCCACGCGTGGCCTTGCCCGTGGGAACGGGGTCGGAGCCTGTCGTCAACGCGAGGCGATTGACGGCGCCGGTCATCGTATCGTCAGGCAGGTTGAGGACGCATTCGCCAGTGCGAATTATGTTCTGCGTCGTCTTCGATTGTGCGGCGAGACCGATCATGCAGCGCCAGCCGAGCCAGAAGATCGAGGACATGGGCGCGAGGTTCGCCGAGCCGTCCTCGTTCAACGTGCTGACGAGAACGACGGGCGTGCCGAAATAGAGAATGGCGGGATTTTGCTGGCGGTGCATCGCAGGCTCCGAAGGAGGTGACGATGCATGCTTAGCCTTCGCGCCAGCGCGTCGCCCACCCGATTCCTGCTGCGCTATTTCCGGTACTCGATGCGATAGATCGCGCCGGCGTAGTCGTCGGAGACGAGCAGCGCGCCGTCCTTGTCCTGCAGCACATCGACCGGACGCCCAAGATAGGTGCGCGGCCCCTGCAGGAAGCCGGAGGCGAAGACCTTTTCCTTCTGGAATTTGCCGTCCGCCGTCGCGACGATGCGCACGATGCGGCCGCCGCTGAAGACCGAGCGGTTCCACGAGCCATGCTCGGCGATGAAGATCGAATTGCGATAGTCCGCCGGAAATTGCGCGCCGGTGTAGAACTTCATGCCGAGCGGCGCGACATGGGCGCCGATATTGGCGACGGGAGGAGCGAACTCGCTGCACTTGCGTCCCCCGGCGAATTTGGGATCGGGCGTGTCGCCCTGGTGGCAATAGGGAAAGCCGTAGTCCGCGCCTTCCCTGGCGATCATGTTGAGTTTGTCGGCGGGCATGTCGTCGCCCATCAGGTCGCGCGCGTTCTCGGTGAACCAGACGCGTCCCGAGCGCGGGTCGATATCGGCGCCGACCGTATTGCGCACGCCGCGCGCGATGGTCTCGGCCTTGCCGTTCGCCGGATCGAGCCGGCGCACTTCACCCGTTCCCTTCGGCAGATCGCAGATGTTGCAGGGCGCGCCGACGCCGAATATCAGCCGGCCATCCTTGTCGAACGTCAGATATTTCCAGCCGTGATGGCGGCTCGACGGCAAATCGTCGTAGACGACTTTCGGCTCCGGCATGGCGTCGAGCCGATCCTCCGCGCCATCGTAGCGCAGGATGCGATCGACGGCGGCGACGTAGAGCGCGCCATCGCGGAAGGCGAGGCCCGTCGGCATCGTCAGGCCGGTCAGAATCGCCTTCGCCGTGCGCTGGCCGTCGCGCTCGGTCACCGCATAGACGGCGCCGGCATCCATCGACCCGACGAACAACACGCCCTTGTCGCCCCATGCCATCTGGCGCGCGGCCGGCAGGCCTGCGGCGTAGAGACCGATCGAGAAGCCTTCGGGAAGTCTGATCGTCTTCAAATTTTCCAGAATCTGCGGCACGGGCGTGGAATCGCGCGCCATGGTCGGGCCGGCGATGGAAACCGCGCCAGCGGCGAGAATGGCGGCGATGGACTTGCGCACGAGCGTCTCCCCTGTCCCCTGAAAAGCTAGGGCTCGCGGGGCCGGCCGCCAGCCGCAAATTTGACGATGGAGCCAAAGCGCGACACAAGGCGCCATGCCGTGCGGTGCGCGGCGCAAGGCTCGCCATGTCGCACAATACTTTCGGCCATCTGTTCCGCGTCACCACCTTCGGCGAGAGCCATGGCAAAGCGCTCGGCTGCGTGGTCGACGGCTGCCCGCCGATGATCCCGCTGGAGGAAGCCGACATCCAGGGCTTTCTCGACAAGCGCCGCCCCGGCCAGTCGCGCTTCACCACGCAGCGGCAGGAGCCGGATGAGGTGAAGATACTGTCCGGCGTGTTCATCGACGAAGCCTCGGGCCGGCAGGTGACGACGGGCACGCCGATCGCGCTCCTGATCGAGAATGTCGACCAGCGCTCGAAGGATTATTCCGACATCAAGGACAAGTTCCGCCCGGGCCACGCCGATTTCACCTACGAGGCGAAATACGGCATCCGCGACTATCGCGGCGGCGGGCGCTCATCTGCGCGCGAGACCGCCTCGCGCGTTGCGGCCGGCGCGGTCGCGCGAAAAGCGATCGGCGGCGTTTCCGTGCGCGGCGCGCTCGTGCAGATCGGCCCGCACAAGATCGACCGAAACCGCTGGGACTGGGACGAGGTGGACCGCAATCCCTTCTTCTGCCCCGACGCGACCGCTGCGAAAGAATGGGAGAAATATCTCGATGGAATCCGCAAGGCGGGCTCCTCCATCGGCGCCGTCATCGAGATCGTGGCGGAAGGCGTTCCCGCAGGCTGGGGCGCGCCGATCTACGCGAAAATCGATTCCGAGATCGCCGGCGCGCTGATGACGATCAACGCGGTGAAGGGCGTCGAGATCGGCGCCGGTTTCGCCTCCGCCGAACTCACCGGCGAGGAGAACGCCGACGAGATGCGCATGGGCAACGACGGCAAGCCGCTTTTCCTGTCCAACAATGCCGGCGGCGTGCTGGGCGGCCTGTCGACCGGCCAGCCGATCGTGGCGCGCTTCGCGGTCAAGCCGACGTCCTCCATCCTCACGCCGCGCCGCACGATCGACCGGGCGGGCCACGAGGCCGACATTCTCACCAAGGGCCGCCACGACCCCTGCGTCGGCATTCGCGCCGTGCCGGTCGGCGAGGCCATGGTCGCCTGCGTGCTGGCGGACCAGTTTCTGCGCCATCGCGGACAGGTGGGCGAAGCTCCGCCGCACACGAGCGAGACACGCTGATTTTTTGAGCGGTTCGGCCTAGGAAACGGGCGGAACCGGTCCACGGTCCACGGCGTTGACCCCGGGAGAATCCTCCCGCGGCGGACCGTCCATGAAAATCTCCTTCGGCTACGAAATCGCTGTTCATTGCCCTGCCCCGACCGCGATGATCTGCCAGCTCGACCTCCACCCTTCGCTGTCGGCGTCTGTCGTCGACGAGCAGCCGTTCGCCGCCAACCCATTTCTATTCTCGCGGACCTACCGCGACTCGTTCGGAAATATCTGCCGGCGATTCGTGGCGCCGGCGGGCGATCTGGTCATTGCGGCCGGCGGCGTATTCGAATCGTCGGGCAAGCCGGATCCCGTTCGCCCGCAATTGCGGGAGATTCCGGTCGGCAGCCTGCCCGACGACACGCTCGTCTACCTCCAGGGCAGCCGCTATGTCGAAACCGACATTCTCAGCCAGACCGCGTGGGATCTTTTCGGGCGAACCGAACCCGGCTGGGCGCGCGTGCAGGCCATCTGCGATTTTGTGAACGGCCATCTGACCTTCGATTACGGGCAGGCGCGATCGACGCGCACCGCTTACGACGCCTTCACCGAACGGGTCGGCGTTTGCCGCGATTTCACGCATCTCGCGGTCGCCCTCTGCCGTGCGATGAATATTCCCGCGCGTTACTGCAACGGCTATCTCGGCGACATTGGCGTGCCGCCGGATCCCGCGCCGATGGATTTCAACGCCTGGTTCGAGGTCTATCTTGAAGGCGGCTGGCACACGTTCGACGCGCGCCACAACATGCCGCGGATCGGGCGCATCCTCGTGGCGCGCGGACGCGATGCGGCTGACATTCCCATGATCAATTCGTTCGGCCCGCACATTCTCAAGTCGTTCAAGGTGCGGACGGACGAGATCAAGCAGCCGCACCTGGTATGCGTGAAAGCGTCCTGAGCGGCTATTTCTTCAGGCTTTCCACGACGCCCACGATAGGCCCGATCGATTTCCATCCGTCGTTGCGCTTGAGATCGGGCGCATAGAGCGCCGAGACCGATCCGTCGAGAAACAGCGCGTCATTGCACTTGAGCGACAGGAAGATCGTCGCGAACGTATAGAAATTCACCGGCGTGTCCGCGATGATGAAGCGGACGAAGCCGTCGTCGCAGACGCCGACGCCGTTGCGCGTTTTTTCGGATACGCCGTCCGGCTGGATTTTCGGATGGATCTTGCCGCCGATGACCAGCATCGGTCCAGATTGCGTCGCATAGTCGGGCCGAATGTTCTGCGCCGCGAACTTCCGCGTCTCGGTCACGCCCGCCGTCTTTCCGCGCAGCCAGAAGACGCCGTTGGGCGTCATGCCGAAATTGCCCCCGCCCGACCTGCGATTGAGCGGGTGCAGTTCCTCGCCTTTTTCGACATGCAGGCCTACCGGCGACAGGTCCGGCTGGTACATGCCCGCATTCATGGCGAACAAGAGCCGGCCGCCCCTTGCCGCGATGTCCGCCGCGAGCCGATCGAACCCGCCATAGGCGTCGCCCGCGGCGTCCTTCCAGAAAACACGCATGTCGGCGACGGCCGGATCAAAGGCGCAGATCATGAAATCGGCGTCAGCAACGTGCGCGGGCACGCAGGCGGGCGCGGGCGCGCCCGCGGCATGGGCGCAACCCACGAACAACGTCGTGGCGAAAATCGCAACAGTACGCTTGACGGCGTGTTGCGTAAATCTCATATATCGACTCACGGAGGCGCCCATGCAGGCTCAATCTAACATCCTGGAATGGATCAGGAAGGGGCTGGAAAAGCCTGGACTTTCACAGGCCGGGCTTGCGGACGCGCTCGGCATCGACCGCGCGCAGGTCACCCGGCTTCTGCAGGGCAAGCGCGAACTGAAAGTGCGCGAACTCAAGCTCGTCGGCGATTATCTGGGAACTCCGGCGCCGGTCGAGGACACCGCCGATACGGCCCCTGCCCGCGATGTGGCGGCATCGGTCGCCCAGGCGATCGAGGCCATCGCCCGCGGCGAGATCGTGATCGTGACCGATGACGACGACCGGGAGAACGAGGGCGACCTCATCATGGCCGCCTCGCTCTGCACGCCCGAAAAAATGGCGTTCATCATCCGCAATTGCTGCGGCATCGTCTGCGCGCCCCTGCCGCTGGACGAGGCGCGGCGGTTGCATCTGCAGCCGATGGTCGCCGCCAACGACGCGCCGCTCGGCACGGCCTTCACCGTCTCCGTCGATGTGAAACACGGTCTGACCACCGGCATTTCCGCCGAGCAGCGCGCCAATACCGTGCGGGCGCTCGCCAACGGCAATATGGGCGCCGCCGATTTCGTGCGGCCGGGCCATGTCTTTCCCTTGATCGCGCGCGAGGGCGGCGTGCTGATGCGGTCCGGCCATACGGAAGCCGCCGTCGATCTCTGCCGGCTCGCGGGCCTGCCGCCGGTCGGCGTCATCTGCGAACTCGCCAATGACGACGGCACCGTGATGGCCGGCAAGCAGATCGAAAACTTTGCGCAGAAGCACGATCTCAAGCGCATATCCGTCGCCGATCTCATCGCCTACCGGCAATCGCGCGAGAAGCTGGTCGAGCGCGTCGCCGTGCGGCAGGTGAAGACTTTCGCCGGAGAGATGACGCTCTACTGCTACACGACGCCGTTCGATCCCGTGCAGCATTTCGCGCTGGTGCACGGCGCGATCGGCGACGGCAAGAAAGTGCCGGCGCGCCTGCATCGCGCCGACATTCTCAGCGACGTGTTCGGCGCCTCGGACACGCTGCGCCGGACGCTCGAGCGATTCAAGAAAGAAGGGCGCGGCGTGCTCGTCTACCTGCGCGACGGCACGGCCGGCGTTCCGGCGAATGTCGTGAGCGCGAGCGAGGACGATTCCGAAGCCAGGCGCACGCGGCAATGGCTGGACGTCGGCCTCGGCGCGCAAATCCTGCGCGACCTCGGCGTGCGTTCGATCATGCTGCGCACCTCGACGCCGATGAACTACGTCGGCCTGTCGGGCTTCGGCATCGAGATCGCCGCCGTCGAGGGCATCTGAGGCGGGCGTCTTTTCCCGCGCATTCTCCTGCTGCGCTGGCGAAAGATTTCTGGCAACCTCCATCGCGCACGCCGGCGCAAGACCGGCCCGCGCGGAGGAAAACATGTTGTCTCGGAGCCTTGGCCTTGCAGGCCTGATGGCGCTGGCCGTCGGCTGCGCACACGCGCAGGAGCCGCGCGGCGTCACAAAGAGCGAAATCAAGCTTGGGCAAACCATGCCCTATTCCGGGCCCGTCTCGGCCTTTTCGATGCTCGGCAAGTCGGAGATCGCCTATTTCCAGATGCTGAACGAGAAGGGCGGGATCAACGGGCGCAAGGTCAATCTGATTTCCTACGACGACGGCTATGTGCCGCCCAAGACCGTCGAGCAGACGCGCAAGCTGGTCGAGCAGGACGAGGTGGCGCTGATCTTCTCGACCATCGGCACGGCGCACAACACGGCGACGGCGAAATATCTGCAGACGAAGAACGTGCCGCAACTGTTCATCGGCTCGGGCGCGTCGAAATTCGACGACCTGACCAACTATCCCATGACCATCATGGGCATCCAGGGGTCGTTCCGCTACGAGGCGCGCATCTATGCGCGCCATGCGCTGACGCAGAACCCGAACGCGAAATTCGCGATCCTCGCGCAGAACGACGACTTCGGCCGCGACTACATCGCCGGCGTGCGCGACGTGCTTGGCGCGGATTTCGACAAGCGCGTAACGGTCGCGCCCTACGAATTCACCGATCCCACCATCGACTCTCAGATCACGACGCTGAAGGCGACTGGCGCCGACGTTCTGATCGGCGCGGTGACGCCGAAATTCGCGGCGCAGACGATCCGCCGCGTCTACGAACTCAACTGGAAGCCGCAGTTCTTTCTCGCCAATGTCGCGATCTGGATTTCCTCCGTCATGGAGCCGGCCGGCGTCGAGAAGGGCGTCGGCATCATGTCCTCGGCCTATGTGAAGGACCCGATGGATCCGGCGTGGAAAGACGACGCGGGGCTGAAGGGCTTTCTCGCCTTCATGGCGAAATACATGCCCGGCCAGGATCATCGCGACCAGAATTTCGTGAACGGCTACAACAGCGCGATGGTGATGGAGGCCGTGCTGCGCGCCTGCGGGGACGATCTGTCGACCGCCAACATCATGAAGCAGGCCCAAGCCATCAAGGACATGGAATTGCCGATGTTGCTGCCGGGCATCAAGGTGTCGACCGGCCCGAACGATCACATGCCGGTCAAGCAGATGCAGATGATGCGCTTCGACGGCAAGCAATGGGTCCGCTTCGGCGACGTGCAGACCGGCCGCTGAACGAACGAAGGATACGCGCATGAACGCCCCCCAGCCCGCCTTCAACCTGATGGACCCCGCCTTCGTGCGGGACCCCTACCCCGCCTACCGCATGCTGCGCTCCATGGCCCCGGTGTGGAAATCGCCGATGGGCGTGTGGGTGCTGACCCGCTACGACGACATTGCGAAGCTGCTCAAGGACCAGCGCTTCGTCCACGATTTCGACGGGAACATTTCCGACCCGCGCAATCGCGGCGCGCTGCGCGAGGAGCCGGTCTACAAGCAGCTCGGCCGCTCCATGCTGCTGCGCGATCCGCCCGACCATTCCCGCCTGCGCGGGCTGGTGGCGAAGGCCTTCACGTTGCGCCGCATGGAAGAGATGCGGCCGCAGATCGAACGCGTCGTCAATGCGCTGCTCGACGGCCTCGAGCCGCGTGGCAAGATGGACGTGATCGAGGACTTCTCGCACAAGCTGCCGGTCATCGTGATCTGCGACATGCTGGGAATTCCCGAAGAGGATCGCGCGCAGTTCCTGAGCGGTTATCGCGTGTCCGGCCGCGCCATCGACCCTACGCCGATGACGCAGGCCGAGCTCGACCAGGTGAACGCCAACATTCTCGGCGGCCGCGCCTATTTCGCAAAGCTGTTCGATCGCCGCCGCAAGGAGCCGGGCGACGACCTGACGAGCGCGCTCCTGCAGGTGCAGGACGAGAAGGATGGGCGGCTCAGCGAGGATGAACTCTTCGCCAATATCTCGCTGCTGTTTGCAGCGGGGCACGAGACGACGACGAACCTCATCGGCAACGGCCTGCTGGCGCTGCATCGCAATCCCGACCAGTGGCGGAAACTCGTCGCCGATCCTTCGCTCGCCTCGGGCGCTGTCGAGGAATTGCTGCGCTACGATTCCTCCGTCCAGCTCACCAGCCGAAAGGCGTCCGAGGACATCGAGATCCGCGGCCAGCACATCAAGCGCGGCGACGAGGTGATCTGCCTGCTCGGCGCCGGCAATCGCGATCCTGAGGCTTACGAAAACGCGGAGACGCTCGACATCACGCGCAAGAATATCCGCCCTCTCTCCTTCGGCGGCGGCATCCATACGTGTCTCGGCGCGCAACTCGCGCGCCTCGAAGGCGAAATCGCCTTCCGCGCGCTGGCGACGCGACTGCCGAACATGCGGCTCGAAAACATGGACGAGCCGCAGTGGAAGCCGACGATCACGCTGCGCCGGCTGGAGCATTTGCCGGCGGTGTGGTGAGGGGAAATTTTTAGGTCGTCATTGCGAGGAGCGGAGCGACGAAGCAACCCAGAGCCGCGCTGTCGCTCTGGATTGCTCCGCTGCGCTCGCAATGGCGGACGCTGGCTTCTGCCCTCACACGCCCATCAGCGTCATCACATGCGCCGCAGCCGACCGCGACAGCCCTTCCAGGCTGTAGCCGCCTTCCAGCAGGCTGACCACCCGGCCCTGTGCACGGCGCTCCGCGATTTCCATCAGCTTGCGCGTCGCCCAGGCGAAGTCGGCTTCGACCAGCTTGAGATTGGCGAGCGGATCGAGCCGATGGGCGTCGAAGCCCGCTGAAATGATCACGAGGTCCGGCGCGAATTCCTCGATGCGCGGGAGGATAGCGATTTCCATGGCTTCGCGGAAGACGTCGGAGGCCGCGCCCGCATAGAGAGGCGCGTTGACGATATTGTCGTGCTCGCCGCGTTCGTTGACGGCGCCGGTGCCGGGATAGGCCGGCATTTCGTGGGTCGACGCATACATCACTGATGGGTCCGACCAGAAGATGTCCTGCGTGCCGTTGCCGTGGTGGACGTCGAAATCCATGATCGCGACGCGCTCGGCGCCGTGGACCTTCTGGGCGTGGCGGGCGGCCACGGCGGCATTGTTGAAGAAGCAGAAGCCCATGGGCGTCGCGCGCTCGGCGTGGTGGCCTGGCGGGCGCATGGCGACGAAGGCGTTGGCGACCTTGCGCTCCATCACTTCATCCACGGCGAGGCAGGCGCCGCCGACGGCGCGCATGGCGGCTTCCATCGTGGCCGGACACATGGCGGTGTCGCCGTCGAGTTGCACGAGACCTTCGGTCGGCGCAGCGCGTTCCAGCGCGCCGATATAGGCCTCGGGGTGGGCGCGCAGGATCGTTTCACGGTCGCCATAGGGCGCCTGTTCGCGCAGCAGGGTCTGAAACCGCTCGTTCTCGAGAATGCGCTCGATCGCCCGCACCCGGTCGGGGCGTTCGGGGTGGTCGGGCCCCATGTCGTGGGCGAGCGACGAGCGATGCGAGACGAACAATGTGCTCAATGGCTTTTCCACCCCGGCGCGGTGACGATTTTCAACCGATCGGACCTTTGTCCGTCAGCCGCTTGGCCGGAAGCATCGCGTCCAGCGCATGTCCTGTCCAGCCCGACTTGTGTCGTAAAATGGCAACAGGGCGTCGCTTTCCTGCGTCATGTGGCGACGCGAGGAAAGAATTTGGTAACGAAAGCGATGAATATGGTAATCAATGGCCTAACGGCCTTGATCGGCCTCAATTTCATTTCGATTCAGTCCGGGACGCAAATAATGAGACTCGCTTTCGTCGCCATCGCGGGCGCGCTGGCTCTCAGCGCATGCAACGCCAATTACGCGCGCGTTCCCGATCCGAAACTGTCGACCCGCGACGCCGATCTGGTCGCCATGGTGCCGCGCTACGAAGTCAGCAGCGATTACAACCGCTACGAAGTGACCGATCCGACCGGCCAGCCGCCGGGCACGATCGTCGTCGACACCAAGAACAAGTTCCTGTTCTTCGTCCTGCCGAACAAGAAGGCGATCCGCTACGGCGTCGCCACCGGCTCGGAAGCCTTCGGCTGGAGCGGCACGGCGCGCGTCGGCTCGCTGCAGGAATGGCCCCGCTGGCACCCGCCGGCGGACATGATCCAGCGCTGGCCGCACCTCAAGCCGGTGGTGGACGCGGGCGGCCTGCCGGGCGGCGCCGACAATCCGCTCGGCGCGCGCGCGATCTACCTCTACCAGGGCAACAAGGACACGCTCTACCGCATTCACGGCACGAACGAAGAGGACAAGATCGGCCAGTCCGTCTCCTCCGGCTGCATCCGGATGCGCAACATCGACGTGATCGACCTCTACAATCGCGTGCAGATGAATTCGAAGGTGGTCGTTCTCTGAGACGACAGCCTCGCGCGACAGGAAACGCGGCTTCGGCCGCGTTTTTTTATGCCGTCGCGGCGGGCGGTCCCGAAATCACGAGATCCACGACCTCCGGCGGGCGCATGAAGCGCACCGGCGCGATCGACGTGCCGAGCCCGGCTGAAATCACGATGTGGCGGTCGCCCGAAACCACGTGGCCGTAGACGAGATCGGCGCCGAAGCGGCGGCTCGCGGCGAAGGGGCCGACGAACGGCAGGTTCACCTGGCCGCCATGCGTGTGGCCGCACAGCGTCACGGCGACGCGATCCGGCACCTTGTGAAAGATGTAGGGCTCGTGCGCCAGCAGCACGATAGGCGCGTCGTCGGTCACTTCGCCCAGCGCGTCGTCGAGATCGTCGGCGCCCTGAAAACGGTGACGGCCAATGGGATGGGCAAGTTGGTCGCCGAGACCGACGAGCCAGAACGGCTTGCCATTCTTCGTGAGCCGCAGCGCGTCGTTCTCCAGGACCGAGGCGTTCATCTGCTTCAGCGCGCGGCGGATACTGTCGGCGCCATCGCTCCTCATGCGCGGCAGCGGACCGTGCCACCAGTCGTGATTGCCGAGAATGGCGTGGACGCCCAGCGGGGCCTGCAGAACCGAGAGCGCCTCGCCCCATTGCTGGGGAAACACGGGACCCGTCACGATTCGATGGCCGCCGTTGAAGTCGCCGAGCAGAACGATCAGGTCGGGGTTCAGCGAATTGGCGACTTCCGCGATATGGCGGATCCGGGAAGCCGGCATCCACGGCTCGCAGGCATGGATGTCGGCGATGATGGCGACCCGCAGGTCGAGGCCGGCAGGCCAGGTTCGCGGGGTGAGGCGGTAGCGGGTGACGTCGAGCATGAAACCCGGCTCGACCGCGACCGCGTAGCTTGCAAGGCCGGTCGACCCCAGAACGAGGCCGCCTGCGCCCTGCAGCAATGCGCGACGGGTTATCATACTCTCGGCTCCACGCCGCGCATCTGCGTTCAAATGCGCCGGCTACGCCCGAGAAAACCTCAGGCCGCTATTTCCTGCCCTTCGATATAGGCGTCTTTGCGACCCTGCGAAGGCGGCGCGGCGGGTTCGAAGTCCGAAAGGTTAAAGCCGAATTCGCCGGCGACCGCGGCCAGGCCGATCTCGCGGTAGATACAGGCGCGAATTTCCGGCGCGTCGGACCGGTTGGCGATGGCCTGCAGGAGGATGGTCTGCAACTCGAACATGCGCTTACTCAACTCTCACACTCCGGGAGCCTTGATGGCTTCCGGAAAGCGAGAATGACGCAGGCCCGGTTAAGACGGGTTTAAGGTTAGCAATTTGAAAGCGGCGGCGAGGGCCGTCGCTTCTAGCCCCTGCCGCCGAGCGCCTTCCGGCACGCCTCGGTCAGATCCTGCCGCGTGTATGGCTTGGTGACGACCGGGACATGCGGAAACCGCTGGCTGATCGCCGCAATCTCTCCGTATCCCGTCGCGAAGGCGAACGGCGTTTTGGCCCGCGCCAGCTCTTCGGCCAGAGGAAGACTGCTTTCGCTTCCCAGATTGACGTCGAGGATGGCGAAATCGACGGTCTTGGCCGCCAGCGCCGCGCGCGCCTGCTGCAGCGAGGCGCTGGTCAGCACTTCGACCGCGCCGAGTTCCTCGAGCAGGCTTTCGCAATCCATGGAGATGAGAAGCGAATCTTCGCACAGGAGCACGACCTTGCCATCCAGCAGGCGGGTCGCGGGCTCGGCTTGCGCGCGACGCTGCGGCAATGACGGGTTCGCCGCCGCGCCGACGACGAAGTAGCGCGCGGGCAATTCCAGATCGACCTCGACGCCCGTCAGCGCGAAACGCACGTCCGCCCGGCCGCCGAAATCGTGGGGGACCAGCTTCTGGATCAAGGTGGAGCCGAAACCCTCGCGTTGCGGCGGCTTGACGATCGGGCCGCCGCTTTCGCGCCACTCGATCCGCAACCGTCCGTTTGCGGCGATGGACCAGGAAATGTTCACACGGCCGTTGTCGGACAATGCGCCGTATTTGTTCGCGTTGGTGACGAGTTCGTGGATGACCAGCGCCAGACTCGTGAAGGCGTCGGGCAGCAGCAGCACGTCCGGCCCCTCGACGATGCAGCGGTCCTTGCGCGCACCGAGAAAGGCGGCGACCTCGGTTTCGATCAGCCCGCGCAAAGACGCCGGCGCGCCGTTGCCGCCCGTGATCTGATCGTGGGCGCGCGCCAGCGCGATCACGCGATCGCCCAGCGTCTCGAGCACATCGCGCCCTGCGCCCTCCGACGCGCGCGCCTGATTGAGCAGGCCGCGCACCAGCGCAAGCACATTGCGGACGCGGTGATTGAGCTCCGCGATCAACAGCGTCTGGCGCTCGTCGGCGCGCTGCCGGTCGAGCGCGGCCTCCTCCGACAATTTCAGCACGACTTCGACCAGCGTGCCGCGCAGCGTATCGGCCACGCGCAATTCAGCGCGGGTGAAGGGCGTCGCCACGCCGCGCACGAGGCTCGACCATTCCTCGAAACTCTTGCGCGGCGTCAGGCGGGGCCCGTTGGGGCCGTATTCCACCGGCTTTTCCGGATTGCCGGCCCAGCGGACCGCTTGCAGCTGCTCGCCCCTGAACAGAACCACATAATCGCGCGGCGTGCGCGAAATCGGCAGCGCCATCAGGCCGGCCGCGCGCGACTGATAGGCTTCGGCCTCGGGAATGAGGGCCTTGATGCTGTCGCAGACGAAAATCTGTTTCGGCGCGCTGAGATTGAGCATGGCGATGACGCCGGCGAATTGCGAGGCGTTCGGCGTCAAGCCCGAGAGCGTGATCTTGCCGTCGAAATAGACGCCGACGCCGTCGCAAGGAATGGCGTCCGCGACGACGCTGGCGAGCCATTCGGCATCGGCCAGACGTTCGTTGTCGCGCGCGATCACCGCCATCACCCTGTCGGAGAGCGCGCGGCCGCGTTCTTCATACTCGGCGGTCGCCGCGCGTTCGCGGGCTTCCAGCATCATGGAGAACATGGAGCCGAACAGCTCAGCCACCGTGCGGTCGAGAAATCCCGGCAGCCGCGGCTGATAGTGGTGGCAGGCGAACAGGCCCCACAGCCGCCCTTCGACGACGATCGAAATCGACATGGACGCGCATACGCCCATGTTCTTGAGATATTCGATGTGAATGGGCGATACGGCGCGCAGGATCGAAAGCGAGAGATCGAGCGGCGCGCCCTGCGCGTCGAACTGCGGCACGATCGGGACGGGCCTGGCGTCGATATCGGCGATCAGCCGGAATGTGTTGCGCAGATAGAGCGCGCGCGCCTGTGCGGGAATGTCGCTGGCGGGGTAGTGCAGCCCGAGAAAACTGTCGACTTCGCTGGAACGCGCCTCGGCGACGACTTCGCCCGACCCGCTCGCGTCGAAGCGATAGACCATGACGCGATCGAAGCCGGAAACCGCGCGGATCTGCCGCGCGCCCTCCTGTAGAAACTGCTGGAGGCTCTCGACCTGACGCACGCGCGTCATGATCCGCCGGACAAGCGAAGCCGCATCCGATGCGGCCGGATGGCTGGGCTCAACCTCGATCACCAGCCATCGATCCGAAAAATGCAGCGCGACGTCGTAAAGGCGCACGTCATCCGTCAATGGAATGGCGAATGCGCGCTCGACCGATTCGGCGCCCCGCAGCATGGCGGCCATGTTGCGCAGGCGGTGAAGCGCTTCCGAACCGAACAGGCCGACAAGCGGCGCGCCGAGAACTGCGTCCGGCGCCTTGCCGAAAAGGCCGGCGATATTCGAGGACACGCGCGAAACGATCCAGTCCGCCCCGACCGCGATGAGGAAGCCGAAGGGCTGGATCGCGCCGAGAACGTGAATGGGCTCCCGGTCGCAATTGGTGAGATCGACGACAGCCTCAGACATCAGACGCCAACGTCTCGGCCCGCTTGGCAAATGGCGCGCCCATCGCCTCAAACGCCGCTATCGCGCCTTGAACGCATCGTCCGGATTGCGCCGAGTCGAAATCCAGGCCGTCCAGCCACGCGACAAAAGCAGCGAAGCCGCGCGCGGCCGCGCGCTGCGCGAACAGGTGTCTGGCTGCGACGCTGGCCGTCAACCCGAGCGCTTGCGCGCCGGGAACGAGCGTTGTCGCGCCAAGCGCAGATCCCGCCAGAACGTAAAGCGCGCCTGTCGCAGCCGCAGGATCCAACAGCACGGGCGGCGCGCCGCGGACGTCAGGGCGTTCGATCCCCAGATCGTCGAGATCGCGCGACATGGCGGGCTCGATGAAAAACGCATCCCAGCGCTCTGACGCCGCAGGAAGCGCCAACCTGCATGCCCGCTCCATGCCCGCGCGCGCGCCGAATGATCTGCGAACATAGCTGGCGTAGTCCGCCACCGACGCAAAGCTGCGTGGTGCGTCGACCAACGCTTCGACGGCCAGATGCGCAGCGCGTGTTTCTTCCTTCAACCGACTGCGAAGTCCCATGCGCATTCTCCGCGCCCTGTCCAAACCCAAGTCCAAGTCAGAAACGTCCGTTGGCGCTTTAGGTTCATTTTGAGCGGCTGGAGCGCACGCCATAGTCGGACGTCCGCGACCGCTGCGCATAAGCCGGCGTATGGCAAGGTAAAGAAATCTTCATCCTATTGCCGCGAAATTTGCCGATCCGGGAACCTGTCGGGGCGATCCGCCGTTTCACGCAACATGCAGGAGCCTCAACACATGAACGAACGCCGCACAACCATTCTGGTCGTGGAGGACGACGCGCTTCTGGCTCTCGATCTCGCGGACCTTCTCGCAGACGCCGGATATGACGTGATCGACCCTGCGGGAAGCAACGAAACCGCGCGGCGCGCCATCGAAAGGCAGCGCCCTCACTTCGCCCTGCTCGATTACAATCTCGGCGAAGAAACCAGCGTGCCGACCGCCATCGACCTGGCCCAGCGCAACATCCCCTTCATCTACGTGACGGGACGCGCCGAGGCGGTGGCGGCCAACCCGCTTGCGCCGAGCGCGCCGATCCTGTCCAAGCCCTACAGGGTCGAGGACATATTGCAGGCGCTTTCGGCGATCGCAGCCTGAGCGCGCCTATTCCTTGGTGATATCGGGCGCGGTCGGGTTCTTCATGCCGACCACGTGATACCCGGCGTCGACGTGCAGAATTTCGCCGGTGACGCCGCGCGACATCGGCGACAGCAGATAGACGGCGCTCTCGCCGACTTCCTCGATCGTCACCGTCCGGCGCATCGGGGCGTTGTACTCGTTCCACTTGAGGATATAGCGGAAATCGCCGATTCCCGAGGCGGCGAGCGTCTTGATCGGGCCGGCGGAAATCGCGTTGACGCGGATATTCTGCTCGCCGAGGTCGGCGGCCAGATAGCGCACGCTTGCTTCCAGCGCGGCCTTCGCGACGCCCATCACGTTGTAGTGCGGCATCCACTTTTCCGCGCCGTAATAGGTCAGCGTCAGCATCGAGCCGCCCTCGCGCATCAGCTTCTCGGCGCGTTGCGCCACGGCCGTGAACGAGTAGCAGGAGATGAACAGCGAAGTGTTGAAGTTCTTGGCTGTCGTTTCGAGATAGCGGCCGGTCAGTTCGTCCTTGTCGGAAAAGGCGATGCAATGGACGACGAAATCGAGCTTGCCCCAGAGTTTTTCGACTTCCGCGAAGACAGCGTCGAGGCTCGCCTCGTCGGTGACGTCGCACTGGCCGACGACATGGCCGCCGAGTTCCTGCGCCAGCGGGCGCACGCGCTTCTCCAGCGCCTCGCCCTGATAGGTGAAGGCGAGCTCGGCGCCTGCGTCGCGGGCGGCCTTGGCGATGCCCCAGGCGATCGAGCGCTGGTTGGCCAGACCCATGACGAGGCCGCGCTTGCCGGCAAGGACGCCCGCGATCGTGGGAACCTGGGGTTGAGTTTGCGAGGCCATACTGTCCTGACCGGAATTGCTTCGGGCGAGAAAGCCCATCATGGCGGCGGTTTAATGGGCGCCGTCGGCAAGCGCAAGTGTGTCCACAAGCGCACGAATCCACTGGCGCGGGGGCGCCGGGCGTCCTATCCTTAACAAGTCGTTGCCCCGCGTGGCGTCTGGCGTCCCCTATGTCCGAAGAACTCAAATCATCGCCGCAAAGCGAAGCGCCGCATGAAGGCGCTCCGGAACTCCGCCGTTTTGCGCGCGCGCTTGTCGGCCCCGTCGCCACCCGCACGGCCGACGCCCTCGTCCAGACCGCCGCCGTCCGAATCGGCTCGCCCGAGCGGCTGAGCGGCGATCCCCTGGAACGGGCCTTCGCCGAAGTCGTGCGCCTCAACCGTCGCCGCGTGCGCGAGCGCGGCCGGGCGGCCGAGACTGAAACCCCCGGCGCGGAGGCCGAGCGCCGTGACGCCTCGATTGCGGCGCAGGTCTCGGCGATGCCGCTCGACGAGCGGGAGGCGCTGCTGATCGTTACGCTGGCCGGCTATGGCTACGAAGCGGCGGGGCGCATCCTCGACCTGCCCATTTCGAGCGTGATCTCGCGGCTGATGCGCGCCCGAGCCCGGCTCGATGGCGCGAGGCCCGGCGTCGCGCCGCGCAGCGGCCATCTCCGGGTCGTGAAATGACCGGCGCGAGCCGGGTCAGCGAAGCCGAACTTCATGCCTTCGTCGACGGTCAGCTGAGCGACGAGCGCGCGCTCGCCGTCGCCGTCTGGCTGGCCGAGAACCCGCGCGACGGCCTGAGGGTCGACGGCTGGCGGGGGCAGACCGAGGCGATCCAGCGCGCCTTTCCCGCACCCGCGCGCGAGCGGGTGACGCTGGCCTTCCGTGCGCCGGATGGCGACGGGCCGCTGACCATGCCGGCCACACCCGGCATCGACGTCTATCGTGCACGGCAGCGGCGCAGGCATACGTTGTCGTTGACGCTGGCTTTCACGGCAGGCGCGCTTCTTGCCGGCGGCATGGCGCTGGGCCTGCGCCGGATGGCGGCGCCTTCGACCCACCATGAGCCGATTTTCGCCGATCTCGCCGCGCCTTCGGACGAATTCGCCCGGCGCGCGATGGACGCCTGGCGCACTTATGCGCGCGACCCCGTCCATCCGGTCGAGGCCCCGGCCAGCGACATGGCCGCGCTGACCAAATGGCTGAAGGAGCGCACCGGGCTCGAGCGTCCGCCCACGCTCACTGACGCCCGGCTGCTCGGGGGTCGCGTTCTTCCCGGCCATGGCGCCAATGCGGCGTTCCTGCTCTACCGGCTCAAATCGGGCGAACTGGTCGGCCTGCTGGCCGAGCCCGGTTCGCGCGCGCCGGGCGCCTACGCGGCCGCCGGCCTCTCGGCCCAGGCGTGGAGCCGCGGCGGCTTCGACTATGCTCTGGCCGGCCCGATCCCGGGCCGCGACCTCGATGCGCTGGTCTGGAGTTTCGATCGGGCGCGCTGAAGCGCCTCAGCCGGAATTCTTGCGCGGATCGTAGGGCTGCTCGTCACGCCAGCGGCGCATGAGCGCATCGAGATCGGGGTCGTTCTTCTCCGGCAGCGCGATCTGCAAGGTCACATAGAGATCGCCACGCGTCCCGGTCGCAGATTCGAGCCCCTTGCCGCGCAGCCGCAAACGCCGCCCGGACGAGGAACCCGCGGGAATGGTCAGTTCGACTTTCCCTTCGAGCGTCGGCGCATCGACCTTGCCGCCGAGCGCCGCCTCGTAAAGCGTGATCGGCAGGTTGAGCCTCAGATCGCGGCCCTCGACCTTGAACAGCGGATGCGGCGCGAAGCGCAGGGTGACGATGGCGTCGCCGGGCTCGCCGCCATAGGGGCTCGGCTGCCCCTGCCCGCGCAGGCGAACCTGCTGGCCATCCTCGACGCCTTTCGGAATCTTCACTTCCAGCGTGCGGCCGTTCGGCATGACGACGTTGACCTTGCCGGACCGGGCGATCTCGCCGAGCGGCACGAGCGCGCTGGCGACAAAATCCTCGCCCTTCGGCGCGGGCCCCGCCCGGCCGCCGCCACGTCCGCGCCCACCGCCGAACAGGCCCGAGAACAGGTCGCTGGGATCGAAGCCGCCGGCGCCGCCGCCGAATGGATTGGCGCCGCCGCCGAAGTGAAATTCGTAGGCCTCGCCGCCGGGGCCCTGCTGGCGGAAACCGCCCGGGCCGCCCGCGCCGAACCCTTCGAAGCCGCGCGGCTTGCCGTCGGCGCCGATCTCGCCGCGGTCGAATTGGCCGCGCTTGTCCGCCTCGCCGAGAATTTCGTAGGCCGAATTGATTTCAGCGAACTTGTCCTGCGCTTTGGGATCGTTCTTGTTCTGGTCGGGATGGTGCTTCTTGGCGAGCTTGCGGTAGGCCTTTTTGACCTCGTCCGCGCTCGCCGTCTTGGCCACGCCCAATACGTCGTAAGGATTTCGCATATTTTCCAAGCCCATTCCGGCGCAGCCCTGACGGCGCCGCGCCTATGTCTTCGGGCTAATCTGGGGAGTGAAGCCGCCCGACGCAAGCGTCCGCAAGCTGTGACGCAGCGGCAGGCGCGCCCTAATCCACGTCGAGCGGCGTCGTTCCCGACGGCTTGCCGTCAGCGCCGAGCCTGATCTTCTCGATCCGCGTCTCGGCCTGCTTCAGCAATTCCTCGCAACGCTTCTTCAGCGCCTCCCCGCGCTCGTAGGCGGCGATGGAATCTTCCAGCCCGATGTCGCCCTTTTCCAGCCGGGCGACGATTTCCTCGAGCGCCTTCATCGCCTGTTCGAAAGGCATGGCGGCAATGTCTTTGGCTTCGCTCACGTCGGTCTCTCGTTCCTTGCCGCGATTCTATACCACGTCCGGCGCGTCTGCGCCCGCCGGCGGCCGGCGGGCGAAGACGAGCTTCTGATAGAGCAGCCCGATGCCGATCAGCACCAGTCCGAGACCGATGAAGGAGAGCGCCCGCATCAGGCCCTCCAATCCCGCCATGTCGTAAAGGAATATCTTGAGCGTGGCCGCCAGCACGAACAGGCCCGAGGCGACGCGCGCGCCCTGATTTCGGCGCCAGACGCCATACAGCAGCAATGCCGCGCCCATGGCCAGCCACACGGCCGAATAGGCCCACACCTCGACGTCGCCGGCGCCTTGCGCCTCGCAGATGATTTCGCCGTGGAAGAAGCGGCGCGTCTGCAAGCAGGCGTAGAGGAAGAGCAGCGCGAGCGAGAGCACGCCGGCGCCGCTCACATACCATTGCGGACGGGCGTCGTGCGACATCCGCATCAGGACCGCCGCAAGCACGGCCGGCAGCAGATAGGCGATGAGAAGCGCGTTGAAGAATGTTCCGCCTTCGATGGCGCTGCATTCGACGAACGGATTTTCCGCGAAGGCGAGGCCGAAGGCCGCGATCGCGACCGACAGCGCCCCGAAGGCCATGGAGGCGATGTTGAAGATCGGGCTCGCGCGGCGCAGATCGAGCCGCGTCAGCGCGATGGCGAAGAGCAGCGCAGAGGCGACGAACAGCCCTTGCTCGATCAGCGAAGACCTTTGCGCATAGGCGTCGCCGCCGTTGAGCGCGTGGCGCGTCTCGAAAAAGACGAGCAGGCCGGAAAACAGGATCGTCAGGGATTGCGCCACGCGCACAGGCAGATCCTCGCCGCCCGAAAGCCGCATGCGCCGCGCAGCGAGACCGAAGGCGAGCGCGGGAAGGCCATAACCGAACAGCAGCCAGTTGAGGACCGGCGTCGTTCCCAGCGCTTCGCCGACGATGCGCGGCTCCCAGGCGAGGCGGGCGAGCACGACGAAACCCATGGCCGCGACTGCATAGCGCAGCGCCGGAAGATCGAGCCGCGCGGAAACGTAGGCTGCCGCCAGCGCCGCGACGGACAGCGTCACTGTCAGCACGCCCTTGTCGAAAATGAAGACGAAGCCAAGCGCGAGCGCTGCGAGCGCGGCCGTTGCAAAGGCGCCGAGAGCGATCCTGGCGGCCGGTTCGGCGTCCGGGCCATCGCCGCGGCGGAAATAATGGGCGAGGCCGACGAAGGCGGCCGCGACGACGCCCGCTATCAGGGCGAAAGGCAGGCTCGCCTCGCTGCGGGCGAGCCGCAGGTAGACGATGACGAGGATCGCCAGCGGCGCTACGGCGGCGGCGCCCGCGTAGCAGCCCGCCAGCGGCGCCGGCAGGCGCGGCGCGGTTGCAATCTTGCGCGCCGAGAATCCCGCGACCGCCGCAGCCGACACCGCCGCAAAGACTGCGAACAGGCCGCTGTGCAGCGGCTCGTGCAGCGTCGCGACGGTGGAGAGCTGGATCGGCTTAGCGCCGTCGCCTGTCCAGACCCAGAGAACGGCGGCGGCGAGCGCGCCGGCGGCTGGCGCGACGGCGGCGGCCGGCGGCGTGATCGCGCCGATCGCGGCCAGACCCGCGACGAGAAGCCCGAGCAGGACCGCCGGCGTAATCGCGAGATAGCCGTGCGCGAAGCCGGTGAGCGCGATCAGAGCGCCGATCGCGGCGAAACCGGCGAGGACGGAGCACGCGACGGGATCGAGGGCGGCCTCTTCGTCGGGCGTCGTCAAATGCGGCAGGAAGGCGAGGAAGACCGCCGCGAGCGCCGAGGAAACGAGCGTCTGCACGAGCGCGGCATGGAAGAAATTGCCCGTTCCTTCCATTCCCATGACAAGCGCCCACAGGCCGGCGCCGACGGCGGCCGCTGTCGCGAGCCACAGCCAACGGCGGATGCGCGCCAGCGCATAGGCGGCGCCGGTCGCAGCCGCCAGATAGAGAACGACCGGCCATGGGTTGGGCTGCGCTGACGAGACGAGCAGCGGCGCGACAAAGGCGCCGACGAGGCCGAGGCCGGCGAGCGCCGGGCCATGCAGCGCAGCGGCGAAGATGGAGACGATGGCGACGAGGCCGAGCGCGATGAAGGCCGGCGCCGGCCCGATGAATCCATAGAGGCCGTGCGCGGCATAGATCGCGCCAAAGGCGGCGACAGTTCCGGCGGCGGTGAGAACGGCGGGAATTTGCGTCGGCGTTCCCGTCTTTTCGCGCCGGCGCAGGATCTCGCCGGCGACGGCGAGCGCCGCGCCGAAAGCCAGGCCGAGAAGGGTTCGCGCGCCGGGGCCGAAATAGCCCTGCTCGATCGAATAGCGCACGAGCAGCAGGCCGCCGAGCGCCAGAGCGACGCCGCCGACCCAGACTGTCCAGCGCGCGCCGAGCCGTTCCTCGAGGCTGCGAGGCGGCGCGGCGGGCGGCGGAGCGGCCGCGTTCTCATTGGCGCCGGGGGGCGCGCCTGGCCAGCCGAGGTCGGCC
>JASGFP010000031.1:0-33045 GCA_047605445.1 Rhodoblastus sp. | reverse complement strand
AGCACTCCCTTGGTAAGGGAGAGGTCGAGAGTTCAATCCTCTCTCGCAGCACCATGCAATATTTTGATTTTGAATTGTTTCCCTTTGCAGTCCAGCCGCTCGCGCAACGCCACGTCGCTTTCGTGGGCCGGGGTGTCGGCGATGCGGGCAGGGACCTGAGCATAGTTCGGCGTTGTCGATCTCTGCGCACCCCGAAGCGCAGGCGAAAGGCGAGCGTTCTGGCGACTGGCCGGCTTAACCCCTATGATATCGAACGGTTCTGAGGGGTTTTCACGATGACGGACTTGCGGCACAGCGATCTCTACCCGGAGAATTTCTTCGAAAATCTCCTTCCGGGCTCGATGCGTTCCGCGGCGACCGTGATCCCGCTTCTGGCGAGCGCGCTCGTTCCGAAGTCTGTCGTCGATGTGGGATGCGGCCCCGGGACGTGGACGGCGGCGTTTCGCGACGCCGGGGTCGCGGACTATCTCGGCGTGGACGGCGAGTTCATCGCCAATCTGATGCAGATCGATCGCGACCACTTCCTCGCGCACGACCTGAAAAGGCCGCTTCAGCTCGACCGGAGATTCGACCTGGCGATTTCCATGGAGGTCGCCGAACATTTGCCGCCGGAAGCCGCGGACGACTTCGTCGCATCGCTCGCCGCGCTGTCGGACAACGTTCTGTTCTCGGCGGCGCGGCCGGGCCAGGGCGGCCACCTTCATCTCAACGAACAGCCGCCAAGGTACTGGGCTGAAAAATTCGCCGCCCTCGGCTATGCGACGTTCGATCTGCTGCGCCCGGGCCTGTGGGGGCGCGACGAGGTCGAATGGTGGTATCGCCAGAACGTCCTGTTCTTTTCGAAATCGCCTGCCTTGATGCGGGACGTCAGAATCGCGGCGTCACGGCGCGACCCGGCCGATCCATTGCTGGATGTCGTCCATCCCGAAGGCTTCAACTTCCGCCTCGGGGTGCTGACGGATCGCATCGAGAAACTGCACGAAACCTACAAGAAGCGCATTCGGGACGCGAAAGCCGAGGTGTGGGCGAAGAAGGCCCAGACTTCTGACGACACCTACAGCGCGGTCTGGGATCGCTACCAGGAGGAGATTTTTCCCGGCATCAAGTCGAGGCGCAACGCGCGGGCTCAGCAGCGCAATGAACCCCTCATCGCCTGGGGCGGCGAAGAATGGGGATTCGAACCGGCCGTCGCCGACACAATAGACAAGACATTCCCGCACTATCCCGCCGGGACGAAACTCAAGCTGGTCGAGATCGGCGGAGGCGCCGGCCGGTTCACCGTGCCTATCCTGAGGCGCTATCCCGGAGCCGAACTTCTCGCTTTCGACGTGTCGCCGGTCTATCTCGGCGCCCTCGGCGAGCGGCTCAAGGCGGAGGGCCTGTTGGAACGGGCGAACCTGCACCGGCTCGACGACGATCCCGACACGATGGGGCGCGCGATCGCGTCGAAAGGGCTCGTCGGGAATGTCGACGTCGTTTTCTCCTACGATGCGATGGTGCACGTCGATCTGCCGACGCTGATGGTCTATTTCATGACCGCCGGAATGACCCTCAAGCCGGGCGGCAGCATCGTGATGAGCGTCGCCGACCCCACGACCGACGAGGGCGGGGCGCAGCTTCGCCGGTCTTGCCGCAGGATCTATTCCGAGATGGGCCGCCCATCGGTGAAATTCATCTATTCCTCGCGGGAAACGATACGCGCGGCGCTGGACGGAATTGGTTTCGAGACCACCTTCCTCAGCGGCAACGGGCGCGATCTCTACTTTTCGTCGAAGCTCGCCGACAAGGCGCGCGCATGCGCTGCTGCGCGCGAGGCCGGGTTTCCCGATCTGACCGCTGCGATCAAAGCGTAAAGCCGCCGTCGGAAGGGTCGGTTTCGGCGAACAATTGCAGGAGATGTCCAAGCTCCGGGCGAAACTGCTCCCGCTGGGCGGCCATGACTTCCTTGATACGGCTCCACAGGACGTTGCGCTGGGAAACCGAAAGCGAGCCCTTCGCCTGCTCGAACAAGGCGGCGGCAGCCTTTCGCGGCAGTCCGCATAGGCCGAGCGACACCAGTTGCAGACTGTCGCTGTAGCGATGAGAGGCCGCCGAGATGAGCGTCTTGTCGACTTCGCCCGCGAGCGCGCCGGCATAGATGTCGTAATGACGTCCGGTGTCGGGCCGGTCCTTTCGTGACACGTCTTCTTCGATGCGGGTCTGGAAATCCCCGAGGAATTTGAAGTGCAGCAGCGCGCCGCTGATCGGCGCCAGAGGCTTGCGATTGATGCGGTGCGTCGAGTTCAGATAGGCGTCGCCTTCGCGCACCTTGACCAGAGGCGCCTTTCGTATGACCGGCGCGCCGCCGAGTTTGGCGTCCCATGCGAAGCTGCGATGGCGCACCCCGCCCCTCACCGAAAACGACGGCGTGTGGCCCGGCGTGGCCGCCACGAAATAAGGGCCGCGGTCGAAATAGGGATTTGCATCCCAGAAAGGCGAGCCCTCCTCATACCGGCTTTCGTGGACGCGACCCTGCCCGTAGCAGTCGAGCATCAGCGCGAACATCGCTTCGGCCGACCAGTCCGACAGCAGGCCGCACAAAGCACGAAGATCGATCTGCTCCGACAGCGGGTAGACCAGCACTTCGTCGGCGTCGACCGTCAGGCACCAGCGGTCAAGCGCAAACGAGCCGAGCACGCTGTTGTGCCACTGCGTCCCGTGCTGCGCGTTGCGATAGGATTCTCGTGTGAAGAACGTATGCGTGTCGTCCTGCGACAGCAGCCATTCGGTCGTGCCATCCGTGGAATCGTTGTCGATCACAAAGAACCGGTCGACGCCGAGCTTGCGGTAATAGGCGAACAGCCAGGGAAGACGGACGCGCTCGTTGCGCACCGTCATCACCGCGAGGATGTCGTTCGGCGATGTCGCGGTCGATCTTCCGTCGATCCGTGCGAGATCCGGGTGCAGGGTCATGGCGAAATGCAGGCCGTGGCGTGAATCCCGGACGTGTTGCCGCCGCCGCCCAAGCCGCCCGACGCCGGGCCGCCACGGAGACCGCTCAGCCCTAAGCGACCGCAAATGCAATCGGCGCGTCGTCTGGCGGCGCGCAACTGTTCCAGAGGCGTCCGAAAAGCCTTCATTCGCCGATCAGGCTAACTGACGCGAGCGCCTAAATCCACCCGCGCGCCGCCTCCGCGCCGCGCTAACCTTTAGATGCAGCCGCGCTTGAAAGACCGGTTGCCGCCACAATAATCCTCTAAGCCGCAACCTCTGACAGTCGCGGGAGCCCGGCAATGTTGCGTGGAATTGTGCTTTTCTCCCTGTTCGCCGTGACCCTTTCCGGTCTTGGCGCCGAATATGCGGCCGCGCAGGGCGTCACGCCCGTCTGGCCGGGCCAGCCTGCTTACGGACGGCAGCGCGCGCCGGACGTTTATCTCGAGGACGACGAATACGATTACAGCCGCGACTACGGGCGACCGCTCGCGCGCCCGCGCCGCGGCGCGCAGGGCTACGACGATTTCGACCAGACGCTGACTCCCGGCCGCCCGCGGCAACTCGCGCCGCAGCAGCGCCGCAGGGCGACCGCCGCCCTGCCGTCCGACGCCGATCCCGCCTATTCGACCGCCGCCGACTATGATTCCGACATCGACTGGAGCGCGCAGACGCGCGCCGCCGTCGGCGATCCGACCGGCCAGTCGCCGGGCACCATCACTGTCGATACGCGCAGCCGCAAACTCTACCTGTCGCTCGGCGGCGGGCAGGCGATGGAATATGGCATCGGCGTCGGCCGGCAGGGGTTCGCCTGGAAAGGCGTGGCGCAGGTCGGCCGCAAGGCTTTCTGGCCGGGCTGGACGCCGCCGAAGGAAATGCTGCTGCGCCGCCCCGACCTGCCCGACCACATGGAAGGCGGGATCGAGAACCCGCTCGGCGCCCGCGCGCTCTACCTGTTCAAGGGCTCGAAGGACACGCTGTTCCGCATCCACGGCACCAACGAGCCGGACACGATCGGGCGCGCCGTGTCGTCCGGCTGCATCCGCATGCTCAACGCCGATGTGGTCGATCTCTACCGGCGCGTGTCCAAGGGGGCGCGAGTCGTGGTGCTGTAGGCGTCTAGGCTGTCGCGACGATCCGGCCGCGTGCGCGCTGCTTCCATACGAGCCACGCGACGATGGACACGTTGACCGCGTTCCATAGCACGCCGTTGAAGAAGGCCATGCGGTAGGAGCCCGTCCAGTCGAAGATCAGTCCGGAAAAATAGCCCCCGAAAGCCATGCCGACGATGGTGGCCGTCACCAGCACGCCGATGCGGACGCCGGCCTCGCGCGGCGGCATGAGTTCGCGGCACAGAACCGCGTACATCGGCACGATGCCGCCCTGGAACAGGCCGAAAATCCCCGACACCACGTAGAGCGACCCCAGCCCGTCGAAGAAGAGGTAGAGCAGCAGCGCAACGCCCTGCATGACGGAGCCGATCAGCAGCGTCTTCGCGCCGCCGATGCGGTCCGACACATAGCCCGAGGCCACGCGCGAAAAAATGCCGAGAAACAGCATGAGCGACAGCATTTCCGCGCCGCGCGCGACGCCATAGCCGAGGTCGCTGCAATAGGCGACGATATGGACCTGCGGCATCGACATGGCGACGCAGCAGGCGACGCCGGCAATCGAGAGCAGGATCATCAGAGCGCGTGGCGACAGGCCGAGGTTCTGCTGGGCCGCCGCGGTCGCGGCGGTCGCGGCGGCGATCGTATGTTCGGCCGGACGGCGGCGCAGCGCGAGCGACAAAGGCAGCACGAGCGCGGCGACGAACACGCCGATGGCGATGTAGGTATGTCGCCAGCCGAAAGCGGGCGCTGTCTGATTGATGACGAGCGGCCAGATGGCGCCGCCGACATAATTGCCGGACGCCACGACCACGACGGCGAGGCCCAGCCGCTTGACGAACCAATGCGATATATCGGCGATGAGCGGCCCGAAACCGACCGCAGCGCCGAGGCCGACGAGAAGATGCGCGGCGGTGAACATCTCGATGCCGGCCGCGAGCCCCGCCATCACGAATCCGGCGCCGAGCACGAGCGCCGAAACGCAGAGCGGCAGGACGATGCCCACCCTGTCGGCCCAACGCCCGAGAACCGTGGCGCCGCCGGCGAAGCCCACCATCGACAGCGTATAGGGCATGGAAGCCGCCGCGCGGGCGACGCCGAAATCGGCCTGGACCTTCGGCATGATGACCACGATCGACCACATGCCCGCGGCAAGCAGCGTGGCGGCAAGCAGCGACACGCAGAGCCGCAGATTGGCGTAGGCGCTATCCGGCGCGAAGCGGGGATCGATTTCGGCGTGCGTGTTCATGGCTGCGTTTCGGCGATGGGGCCGGCAATGTCCATGCAACTGCGCCCGGCGGCAAGGATGGAGCTCGCGCGTCAGCTATGCGCGCGGGCGACGCGGCCCGGCTCAGGCAGGCGCGGCAGCGCGACGACCGCGAACCCTGCGCGCAATGTCCGCGATCGCGTAAGGCGAACCGCGCCAGGACAGCGACGCGACCCCCGCCGAGAGCGGCTGCGCGACCGCGCCGAAACTGCGCTTGTAGGCCTCGTCGCCGATCGTGAAGTCGAGGACGCCGCCGCCCTCGCAGATCAGATGCGAAACAAGTCGATCCATCGAGACATTGCCGGGCGAGGCGCTTTTCCAGCGCTCTCCTCCGATGGTCGACAAGATCATGCAGAAGCAGCCATTGCGCGCGAGACCGAAGATGGTCGCCACGATTTCGTCATCGACGGAAAGCGTGAACAGCCGGCCTATACGGTCTCGAGCGGCCAAGGCGACCTTCTCGTAGAAGACGCGGAAGGGCGCGCGCTGGAGGATGTCGTCGCGGCCGAGCTCGGCGAAGCGGGCGGCGCGCTGTTCGCACAGTACGTCGAAAGCCCGGCGCTGGTCTTCGGGCGTGCAGGCCTCGGCAAAACGCACCTCGCCCCGCCCGGCGATGCGACGGTTCTTGCGGGCGAGTTCGCGGAGAAACGTCCGGTCGGGGAAACCCGCATCGAAGGCCGCGCGGTCGGCGGGCAGCGCGACCTCCCAGGCTGAAAAGCTCATTTGCCGGCGCGCGATGTCGAGCAGCGGATTGCGCAGCCCGTCGACGCGGCGAGGCGCTTTCTCGAAGCGGAACAGATCGGCCGGGCGCAGCGCGGCCCGCACCTGAGACCAGAGAGCGGCGGCGCGCTCGCCCAGTTCGCTCATTTCCGGCGCGAAAAGGGGCGCGTGGTAATCGCTGACGCCGAGATCGGCGAACTCCACAATCCTGACGCCGGACTCGCGGCGGCGCGCCAGCGGCAGCATCATGAGAAGGGCGCCGGAACGCCGGTCGCGCACACGAAGGATCAGCGGGGCGACCGCAAAATGCGGCGCGACGGTCGCATACCACGGTTCGAGCCAGGCGCGGGTCTGGAAAGGCGTAAGCCGGCCTGTGGCCTCGAGCGCGGCCCAATCGTCGCGGACAGCGGCGAGATTCTCGCACGCATCGACGTCGAACGCCCCGCCGCGCCGGTTTTCGGAGACCGCCATTGACAACTCCGCGGCGACGATCAGGCCACGGCGCCCTGTGGCGGCGACGTCTAAGCCGGTCGTGCGCCCGCTCCATGGGCCGTCGGGATTAAGCGCCGTCGGCCGGCAAGCCTCAATCAAATCGAAAAATAATCATTAATTTTGAATTGCTTTGCGCGCGAAAAAGGGGTCGATATCAAGGGAGCGCGTCGCCGGTCGGCGGTCCCGCTGGAGTTTTTTGCGTGCAAGCGTCGTTCGCCCCCTCGGCGCCCGTTCAGGCGTTCGACGCCGTCATCGTCGGCGGCGGCGCGGCGGGCGTTGCGGCGGCCTGCGCTCTGGCCGCCAACAACATCCGGACGGCGCTTGTCGATCTGCACGAAACCTTTCCGCCGGATTTCAAGGCCGACAAGGTCGCCGGCGACCAGATCGGTCTGATGCGGCGTCTCGGCCTGTTCGACGCGCTGACCGAAGCGGCCGTGCGCACCGATCATGTCGTCAATATCCGGCGCGGCCGCGTGATCGATCGCGCCGTCGCCTGCGAATACAATCTGCCCTACGAGGATCTCGTCAACGCGATGCGACGGCGCATGCCGGCCGCCGTCGCACGCATCGTCGGCAAGGTCTCGCGTATCGCGGCGAGCGACGACAACCAGCGGGTGGAACTGTCGAGCGGCGCGATTCTCGATTGCCGACTCGTGATACTCGCCACCGGCGGCGGCGAGGCATTGCGCGCAAGTCTCGGCTATAGGCGTCGCGTACTGCGCAAGAACCATTCGGTCAGCGTCGCCTTCGACCTGAAGCCGGTCGGACGCGACAGGTTCGATTTCGAAACGATGACCGTCTACGGCGACGGGCCGCGGGACGGCGTCGACTACATCAGCATCTTCCCCTTTCCCCACGGCGTGCGCGCCAATCTCTTCCTCTATCGCGACGCGGGCGATCCGCTGTTCGCGACGTTCCGCACGGATCCACGGCAGGCGCTGGCGGCCGTGCTGCCAGGCGTCGAAAAGGCGATCGGACCATTCGAAATCGTCGGCAAGGGATTGTCGCGACCGGTCGATCTCTACGAGGTCGACGGCGTGGAGCGGCCTGGCGTCGTTCTCGTCGGCGACGCCTTCCGCTCGAGTTGTCCGGCCGTCGGCGATGGGTTGAGCCGCGCCTTCACCGACGCCGAGCGCCTCGGCTTTCATGCGCAGCAATGGCTGACGACGCCCGGCATGGGGGCCGCCAAGATCGCCGCCTTCTATCGCGATCCCGAGAAGCTCGCCTGCGATGGGCGCGCGACCCAGACCGCCAATTATCGGCGCAATTCCACGATCGCCGGCGGAATGGGCTGGGCGTTCCACCGCCGCCGCGTGACGCTGCAGCGCCGCCTTCGCGCGATCGCGCGCGGCGTACTCGCGCCGCGGGGCGCGGCCAGATATTCTGACGCGCCATGAATTCGGTTCGCGTCAATCTCTTCACGCCGCAACAGGCGCTGGACGCCGTGCTCGCGCGGCTCGGACAAGCCTGTTCGTTCACGCTCTACACGCTCAATCTCGACCATGTGGTGAAGTTGCGCGCCAACGCCGAGTTCCAGCAGGCCTACGCCAACGCCGATTTCGTTTCGGCCGACGGCTGGCCGATCGTCTGGCATTTTCGCAGGCTCGGCGTTCGGCTCCGGCGAACCACCGGCGCCGATCTTCTCGCGCCCCTGTGCGAGAAGGCGGCGGAGCGCGGCGTTCCCGTGTTTTTCATCGGTCCGCAGGACCATGTGCAACGCCGCGCGCTCGCCAGGCTGAAACAACGCTATCCCGCCCTCGTGGTGGCCGGCGCCGACGCCTCCATTATCGACCCCGAGGATCCGAAGACGATGGACGCGCTCACGCAGCGCGTTTCGGCGTCGGGCGCGCGCCTGTGCTTCGTCTGTCTCGGCGCGCCGAAACAGGAACTTGTCGCCAGCGCCCTGAAGTCGCGCTGCTCCGGCGTCGGCTTTCTGTGCGTGGGCGCCGCGCTCGATTTCCTCTCGGGCACGGTCAGGCGCGCGCCGCCCTGGGTTCAATCGGCCGGCATGGAATGGGCCTGGCGGCTGACCTACGACCCACTGCGCCTCGCGCCGCGCTATCTGCGCTGCGCCGAAGTGTTTCTTCTCATAGCGCTGCGCCGGCTGCCGTTCGTCTTCAGCGCGCAGCCCGCCAGCGGTTCGTAAAGCCCGATGCGTCTTCTGGCCATCCATCGCCTCCATCATCGCAAGGGCGGCGCGGAGGGCGTGCATCTCGACCATCTCGCGCTGTTTCGCGAACGCGGATGGGAGTGCGCGGAATTCGCGATGGATCATCCTGACAACGAGCCGTCCGAATGGAGCGATTATTTTCCCGAACGCTTCGAGCCGCCGGCGGGCCTGGCCGGCCTCGCGGCCCTGCCCCGCTTCTTTCATTCGGGCGAAGCGCGTGAAAAGTTCGCGCGCCTGCTCGACGATTTCAAACCCGACATCATCCACGCGCACGGCGTCTATCATCATCTGACCAACGCCATTCTCAAGCCTGCGCGCGAACGCGGCGCGCCCATGGTCTATACGCTGCACGACTACAAGCTGATCTGTCCCGCCTATCATTTCTACACCGAGAAAACCGGCGTCTGCGAGCAGTGCCGCGGCGGCCGGCAGTGGCGGTGCCTCGTCAACCGCTGCACACATGGTTCGCTCGCCATGGACGCGCTCTATGCGCTCGACGGCTTCGTGCAATGGCGCGTCGGCGCGCTGCGCGAAACGGTCTCGCGCTTCATCGGCCCGGCGCGTTTCATCGTCGACAAATTCGCCGAGCACGGTTTCGCGCCGGAGAAGTTGCGCTACATCCCGAATTTCTTCGAGAGCGCGGACGATGCCGCCGTCGATCCGGCGGCCGTCGCCGCCCTGCGTGGAAAGCACGGACGGCATGTCCTGTACTTCGGCCGTCTCTCGCCGGAGAAGGGCGTCGATCTCCTGATCGACGCCTGCGCGCGGGCCGGGGTCCCGCTCGTCATCGTCGGCGACGGACCGAAACGCGCGGACCTCGAAACGCGCGCGCGGGCGCGCGGCGGCGATTGCGTTTTCGCCGGGCGTCTCAGTGGCGCGGCGCTCTGGGCGCAAGTCGAGGCGGCGAGCCTCGTCGCGCTGCCTTCCGTCTGGTACGAAATCGCGCCGAAAAGCATTCTCGAAGCGCAGGCGCGGGGCAAGCCGACGCTTGTGACGGCCATTGGCGGCCTGCCCGAAATGGTCGAGGACGGCGTCACCGGATTTGTCGCCGCGCCATCCGATCCCGCCTCGCTGACATCAGCCCTGAGCCGCGCCTTCGCACTCGACGAAGCCTCGCTCGCCGCCATGGGCGCCGCGGCCCGCAGGCGCGTGACGACCACATTCACGCGTGAGCGCTACTACCGCGAAATGATGGCGCTTTACGCGGAAGTGTCGCCGGCGATCGCTGCGCAGCTCGCGCGTCAGGCGCAGCCGGCATGATCCGCGATTTCGCCGCGAGCCCCGACGACGCGCGATATGAGACTTGCATCGTCGGCTCCGGGCCTGCGGGCATAACGCTGGCGCTCGAACTCGCGGCGCGCGGGCGACCGTCGCTGATCCTCGAATCCGGGGGCGCGACCGCAAGCGCGGCGCAAGAGCTTTCCGAAGCGGAGATCGTCGACCCCGCCGCGCATGACGACATGAGCATTGCGGTCGCGCGGCGCTTCGGCGGCGCCTCGAACCTCTGGGGCGGGCGATGCACGCCGCTCGACCCTTGCGACTTCGAGCCGCGCCCGTTTGCGCAAGGCGAAGGCTGGCCGATCGGCTACGACGACATCGCGCCTTACTATGCGCGGGCCTGTTGGTATGCGGCGTGCGGCGAGCCGATCTTCGACGCGCCCATGCCCGGCGTCAGCACAACCGGCGTTGAGTTTTCCTTCGAGACAATCGAACGCGCCAGCAACAGGCCGAAGATGCAGAAGGCGCATGGCCGCGCACTGGCCGCATCATCGCTCGTCGACATAAGGCTCGGCGCAACGGTCGTCGATTTCGACATTGCACAAAGCGGCGCGATCGAAGCCGCCATCGTCGCCGGACCCGACGGGCGCCGACGCAAGGTCGTCGCGGACCGCTTCGTCATCGCAGCCGGCGGTCTCGAATCCACGCGCCTGCTGATGATCGCGCAGCGCCGACGGCCCGCCATGTTCGGCGGCGGCGACGGTCCGCTCGGGCGCTATTACATGGGACATATCATCGGCGAGATCGCCGACATCGTCTTCCGCGACGGCCGCTTCGATGAAGCCTTCGACATCCTGCGCGACGGACGCGGCTCGTACACGCGCCGCCGCTTCACGCCGAGCCTTGCGCTACAGCAAGAGCAGGGCCTGCCGAACATCTGCTTCTGGCCGGTCGTGCCGCCGATCGCCGATCCGCGCCATGGCTCCGGCGCGCTGTCGGCGGTGGCGCTCGCTCTTTCGACGCCCGTGCTCAAGGACATCCTACTGCCCGAAGCGATCCGCATTCGCCACGTCGGCGCGCAGGTCGGCTGGGCGCCGCATCTGCGCAATGTGCTGTCCGATGCGCCGCGCACGGCGGGTTTTCTTACCGGCTTCGCCTGGCGGCGCTATTTGGCGTCCGAGCGTATCCCGGCCTATTTCGTCCGCAACCGCGCCATGCGTTACGGCCTGTCCTATCATTGCGAACAGAGCCCCCGCGCCGACAGCCGCGTGACATTGACGGATGCCGTCGACAAACTCGGGGCGCCGCGCCTTCGCGTCGATCTGCGATTTTCACGCGAGGATGCGGAGGGCGTCGCGCGCGCACACGCATGTCTCGTCGACTGGCTGCGGCGCTCGAATATCGCCGAAGTCCACTACCGCCAGCCGGAAGCGCGGAATGTCGACGCTGTCGTCGCGCGCATGTCGCACGGCACGCATCAGATCGGCACGGCGCGCATGGGCGCGACGCGCGCAGACGGCGTTGTCGACCGCAACCTGCGCTGCTTCGACGCGCCCAATCTGTTCGTGGCGAGTTCGGCCGTCTTCCGCACGTCGGGCCAGGCCAATCCGACCCTGTCGATCATCGCCTTCGCCGTACGGCTCGCCGAATATCTGGCGGCCGAACGCGCAAACACGCCAGATGTCAGACGGGAGAGCGCGCATGCGCCATGACCCGCGCGATCAGATCGTCGTAGCGGTCGAGCGCGACATCGAGCGCATATTCGCGCGCCCGCGCCTGGCGGGGCTCTGGATCGCCGGGCGAAGCCAGCGCGTCGTCGATCGCACGGGCGAGCGCGGCGGGATCGCCGACCGGCACGATGCGCCCGAGCGCCGGCGCATTGACGATTTCGCCAGGCCCGCCGGAATCGGTCACCACGCACGGCAGGCCGTGCGCGAGCGCTTCGACGCAGACGAGACCGAAAGTTTCACGCGGCGAGGCAAGGACGAAGCAGCGCGCCTGGCGAAGTTCGGACCCGACATCGGCGACGAAGCCCGGCAATTCCGCGCGGCCCTGCAGCCCGAGGCTGTTTCGCATGTCGACGAGTTCGGCGCGCAGCGGACCTTCGCCGAGAATGACGAGCCTTGCGCCCGGCGTGCGCGTGAGGACGAAAGCATTCAGCAGCGCGTGAAAGCCCTTGTCGTGCACAAGGCGTCCGATCGCAATCACGAGCGGTTCGCGAGCGGCAAGTTCGTGGGACGCGACCGGCGCTGGGAAGGGCGCAGGCGCTGCGGGGTTGAACAATGTGACGACGCGCTCGGGCGCAACGCCAAAGCGTGTAAGGAGCTCGGTGCGCAGGCTGTCGGAGACGGCGATCGTCGCGGCGGTCATGCCGGAGAGCGGCCGCGTGAGGCGATAACCGATGTTGCTGAGCCGTTCGCGCTCGTTTTCGTAGAAGCCGTGATAGCTCAGGATCGCGCGGTCCCGGCGGCCCGCGAGCGTCGCGGCGGCGGTGAGTTTCAGATTGGAGACGGAGATCGCCGACAGACTGGCGTGCGGCTTGCGCCGCCGCAGGTGGCGCGCGAGCGCCAAGGTCGCGGCGCCATGGCCTTTGGGCAGAACGACCAGCCGCGCCTTTTCGCCGAGCGCAGCCCGAGTTTCCTGCGCCTCGAAATCGACGACGAAATCGACCTCGTCGCCTCGCTCGGCGAAGCCCGCCGCCAGGCGCGCCCACACGCGCTCCGCCCCGCCGCCGACGAGCGCATGCGTGTAGAACAGCAATCTGCGTGGCGCCATCGCTCGACTCGCGCGCTCGTCCCGGACGCCCGCCTTGTAGGCGATCGGCGCCGCCATGGGCAACGCGCGCGATGACGGCGATCCGGCTTGTCCTGCCGCGGAGCGATCTGCGCCGCTGGCATCTCGCCCTTGTCGCGCGGCTGGAAAATGCGGGCGCGCGCGTCGGCGTCGCGACGGCGCCGGCGCCCGCGACGCCGCTTGCGCTGCGCCTGTGCGAGGAACTCGAAAGCCTGCTCTACGGCGCGCGCGACGCCGGCCAGTGCGACAGGATCGACGAAGCGCCTGCAGGCGCGGCCTTATGCGGCGATAGCGCCATCACGTTCGACCTGACCGGCGCCGAGACGCCGCCGGATGGCGCGCTCACCCTGCTCTACGATGGCGCGCCGGGCGCGGTCGCCCGCGACGCCGCGCTGCTCGAGGGACGCATGCCGCGCCTCGCCGTGGCGCGGGCGACGGGCGCCGTCTTTGAAATTCTCGCCGAAGGCTTGCCGGCCAACGAGCGGCCATGGTCGCTGCGCGCGGGCTGCGCGGCGCTCGCCGCGAGCGTTCCGGCTCTGGCGAACATGGCGCTCCGCCATTCGTCCGACGGGGCGATGCGCCCTGCACAACGCATCGTCGCGCGGCGCGGACCGGCAGCCTTTCTCGCGGCGACGCTCGCCGGCCGCGCCAAAGCGCGGCTCGCGCGGCTCGTCGCGCACGGCGAGCATTGGCGCGTCGGCTTTCGGCCGCTCGGCGCGGACGGCGGCGCGATGGCGCGCGCGGCCGCCGGCCTCGAAAATTCGGACGAAGGCGGCTGGCGCTGGCTCGCCGACGACCGCCGACGCTATTACGCCGACCCGTTTCCTTTCGTGCACGAGGGCCGCGTCTACCTGTTCTGCGAAGAATATCCCTATGCGACGGGCAAAGGGGTCGTCAGCGTGACCGCACTCGACGAATCCGGGCGCTTTGCGCCGCCGCGCATCGTGCTGGAAGCCGACTGTCATCTCTCCTATCCGCTCGTTTTCCGCGCCGCCGGGGAAATCTGGATGACGCCGGAATCCTCCGCCGGCCGGCGGCTCGATCTCTATCGCGCCGAACGCTTTCCGGATCGCTGGGTCCGCGACCGTACGCTGATCGCGGGGCTGGCGATTTCCGATGCGACGCCTTTCCAGGCCAAGGGCGCGTGGTGGATGAGCGCAACGGTCGCGGACGCCGGCGGCTCGAGCTGGGATTGCCTGTCCCTGTTCGCCGCGCCCGATCCGTTGGGCCCGTGGACGCGCTGCGGCGACGGTCCCATGCTGATCGACGCCTCCTGCGCAAGGCCGGCGGGTCAGGTCCAGACGATCGGCGGCGCGTTGTGGCGGCCCGCGCAGGATTGCGTCGGCGGCTATGGCAGGGGCCTCGCCCTCTGCCGGATCGACCATGTCGGCGCCGACAGCCTGCGGCAGACGGTCGTCCGGCGGCTAGGCCCCTCATATGCTGGCGCGGGCGCCTCGTTCGAGGGCGTTCACACGCTCAACATCGGCGGCGGCTTCGAATTCATCGACGCCATGGGGCCGCGCAGCAGATATGCTCCTGCAAGTCCGGAGGATGCAACATGATCTCACGTCGCGAGATTCTGGCCGGCGCGGTCGCAAGCGCCGCAACGCCGGCGCTGGGCGTGGAAGCCGACACGCTCGCCTCGGCCGCCGCGCGCGCAGGCCTTATCTATGGCGCCTCCATCGACGCGCAGGCGTTCGGCCATCCCGCCTATCTCGCGCTCTACAAGCGCGAGACGCAGATATTCGTGACCGACGTCGCGCTGAAGTTCGACTGGCTGCGGCCGGCGCAGGACGTGTGGAATTTCGACCCCGCCGACCAGATCGTGGCGACCGCCAAGGCCAACGGCAAGCTGGTGCGCGGCCATACGCTGATCTGGAACGACAATGCGCCCGCGTGGCTCAAAAGCCTCTCGTCGGCCGAGATCGAGCGTGTCTTCGACGAGCACATCGAGCGCGTCGTGTCGCGCTATGCCGGATCGCTGCATTCCTGGGATGTCGTCAACGAGCCGTTCTGGCCGATGGATCGCAAACCGGGCGGCTGGCGCGATGGACCCTGGTACGCAGCCATGGGTCCTTCCTACCTCTACCGCGCCTTCCGCCGCGTCGCCTCGATCGACAAAAAGGTCAAGCTCACGCTGAACGAGGCGCAATGCGACAACGACAGCGACTGGGGCAAATCGATACGCCCGCTGCTGAGCCGGCTGGTGGATCGCATGCAGGATGCGGGCACGCCGTTGCACGCGGTCGGACTGCAGTCGCACCTGCAATCGCAATTCCCGCACAACTATGTGCAATACGCCGACTACGTCGGGGGTCTCAGCGAAAAAGGACTCGAAATCTACCTGAGCGAATTCGACGTCAACGACGCGGCGTTTCCCGCAATTCTCTCGGATCGCGACCTGGCTGTCGCAGCGCTGGCGCGCGACTATCTGATGCGCACGCTGTCCATTCCCGCCGTGAAGATGATCGTGACCTGGCAATTGTCCGATTTCTACAGCTGGTACCGCGATCTTGCCGTGAAATCTGGGGCCAAGCGGATGCCGCGCCCCCTGCCCTTCGACAACGCGCTGAAGCCCAAGCCGATGCGCGCGGCGATGATCGAGGCGTTTCTAACCCGGACGCTGAGCTCGAAATGAATATTGAAACAAGCGCATCGCATTGATTTCCTTGAATTCCTTCTTTCCGACGCGGCGCCCGTCCTAAGCAATTCGTAACCATAAACCTCTATCGTCCGGCGATCGGTTGGCCGCCTGGCCGGCCCATCGGCGATCGAGCGAAAGCGTCACATTCATATGGCCTCGCGGGCTGAAGGTTATGGAGCGATCGACCGGCCGCCGCGCGCGGCCGGCTACGACGACGCGCCTTCGCTTGACATCGGCGAGATGTCGCGCGCCGTGTTTTCGCGCCTCGGGCTGCTGCTGCCCTGCCTGGCGCTCACGCTCGGCCTCGCGATCGCCTATGCGTTGTTCGCGCCCACGACCTATACCGCGACCATGTCGCTGCTGATCGATCCGCGCGAGCGCGTGCCGGCTGGCGTCGACGCCGCGCCCATACCGCAAAATCCCGACGCGGCGCTGGTCGAGAGCCAGATGCGACTGATGACCTCGCTGCCGGTGCTGCTCAAAGTGGTGGACGAGCAGAGGCTCGCCAGCGCCCCTCCCGGGCCCATTGGCGCGATCTTCGAAGCGGTGCGCGGCGTGACCGGCGGCGCGGCGGCGAGCCTCGAGGCGCGTCGTCAACAGGCAGCCGAACGGCTCGAAAAAGCGATCGCCATCAAGCGCAATGAGCGCAATTATGTGATCGATGTCGAGGTCAAGGGCCGCTCGCGCGAGCAGGCGATCGCCATCGCGCAGTCGCTCGCCGACGCTTATCTCGCCGCCAAGATCCGGCTCGTCGACGACGTCTCCGACCGCGAGCGCGAAGCCATCGACCGCAAGCTGAAGGACCTGCGCGGACGCGTGGACGCCGCCGAACGCGCGGCGCAGGACTACCGCGACAAGAACGAACTCGTCGTCTCCGACGGCCGCACGTCGCCCGAACAGCGTCTGAAGGACGCCAATACCGCCCTCGTGGCCGCGCAAGGCAAGCGAGCCGACGTTGAGGCGCGCTACGCGCAGGTCAGGGCGGCGCTCGCCGCCGGGATCGACGCGCGCTCGGTCAACGAGGATCTGCGCTCGAGCGTAATCGACAAGCTGCGCTCCGATTATGCGGCGCTGGCGCGCGACGAGGCCTATGCGCAATCGGTGCTGGGACCGCGCCATCCAAGCTATCTGACGATCCAGAAGCAGATGGAATCGACACGCGCGCAAATCCGCGCCGAGCAGCAGCGCATCGCGACGGCTACGGAACGCGAGCTGAAGAGCGCGCGGGACGCCGAACGGGAGGCGACGAAACTCGTCACGTCGCTCGAAGTCGCCACCAACAAGACCGGCGACAAGCGCGTCGAGCTGAACGATCTCGACCGCGCAGCCGTGGCGCTGCGCACCTCGTACGAAAAGGCGCTTGCCGCGCGCGAGACCGTTCGGCGCGACCCGATCGCGGCGCCGGTGGCCATGCTGATCAGTCCGCCGTCGGCGCCCCTGTCGCCATCGAGCCCCAGGACGCTGCCGGCGCTGCTGATCGCCTTCCTCGCGGGCGTCAACCTGTGGATCATCTGCGCGCTTGTCGCCGAATACCGACAGAGGCGGCGCGAAGGCGCGTCGCCCGCGCGGATGCGCGACGATGCGCGGCCGCTGTCGCCTGGCGCCGCAGCGGCGCGGACAAGTTTCCGGGCGCCGGCGCGCGCCGAACACGAGATTCCCGAATTTCCCCTGTTGCGCCGCTCGACCGCGCGGGCAGGGCTCGCCGACGTCGCGCCGGCGATGCGGGCGGCCGGCGCCTATCGCGCGGGGATCGACGCGCTCTACGACAGCCTGCTCGATGCGCTCGACCGATCGGACCGCACGCCGTTCGTAGCGGTGGGCGCCGCCGCAGCCGGCAGCGGCGCGTCGACCATCGCGCTTTCGCTCGCCCACGCCGCCTGCAATCGCGGCGCGCGCGTGCTCCTTGTCGACCGCAACGAACGCGCGCCGGCGCTCTCGGAATTCGCGCGGGATTTCGAGCATTTCCGTCCCCGTGACGACGAAGGCGTTCGTATCCTTCGCCGGGATCGCGGCGGCGAGATCCTGCTGCAACCCTCGGACGACGCCGGGCGGTCAATAGCCTCCGCAACGGCCGAGGGCGCCTTCGACCTCGTGGTGATCGACGCGGGCCAGTTTCGGTCTGCGGCGCGCATCGCGCGCGACATGCGCGCCGTCGACGCCATGGTCGCGGTTGCGCGCAATGGCAGCGATGCCGCGCGCGTCGAGGACGATCTCGAACGTCTCGGGCTGGCCGATCTCTGCATCGCGCTGGTCTTCAATTCGCCGCGCGGCAGGAGCGCGCGATGATCGCCCGCCATTCTGCGCGGGCGCCGCTCGACAGGGCGGCCGACGCGCTGATGCTGCTGAGCGCGCTGCTGCTTTTCGGCGTGTCGTCAATGACGCTCGCAGCCGCCGGCATCGGTTACGAACAGGCCGGCGGCTCGTTGCTACAGAAATTTCACCCCTCGACCTATGCGGCCGGTCTCGCGCTCGCCGTGCGCTTTCTGGCGCAGCGCAATCCTTTCGGCTGGCTTGCCGCGCAGACCGCGCGGTTCCCGGGCGCAACCTATTTCGTGGCGACGTGGACCGTGATGATCCTGTTCGCCGCATTCGTTCAGCGCATCCCCTTGTCGCCGATCATCGATTCATTCCTGTGCAGCGTGGCGATGCTCGTGCTTTACGCCGACGCCGACGACAGGACGCGCGCCACGCTGCGGCTGGCGCTGCATGCCTTCATGCTGGTCAACGCCTGCATCGGCATCGGCGAATTCGTCACCGGCGCGCGGCTCACGCCCTATGTCGCGGGCGGCAGGGTCATCCTTCACGACTATCGCTCGACGGCGCTGCTCGGCCATCCGCTCGTCAATTCAGCGGCGGCCGCCGCCTATGCGCTCATGCTGATCTGCAACGCCGACCGCGCGATGAACTGGCTGCTCCGCAGCTTCCTCGTCGCCGTGCAGGGCGCGGCGCTCGTCACTTTCGGCGGCCGCACCGCCATCATTCTGTGCGCCGCGCTCGGCGTGTTTCGCCTGATCGGCCCCGGCGTGCGCATACTGGGCGGACAGCGGTTTGACATGCGCGGCGCGCTGCTGGCCGCTTTCGTCGCACCGCTTTCGCTCCTGTGCGTCGCCGCTCTCGCACAGCGTGGAGCCTTCGAAGGTCTCGTCGAGCGCTTTTCCGACGACAAGGGCTCCGCCGAAGCGCGGCTTCTGATCTTCCAGCTGTTCGATTATTTCAGCGTCGGCGATCTGCTGCTCGGTCCCGACCAGCAAAAGTTGAGCACGATCCAGAACACGCTCGGCATCGAATACGGAATTGAAAGCTCGTGGTTCGGCCTCCTGTTCGGCTATGGCGCGATCATGACGTTTTTCTTCGGCGTCGCCTTCGCCGCGTTGATGTGGGAATTCTGGCGCCGCTGCCGTCCCGGCGCATGGCCGCTGTTCGTCTATCTATTCGTGCAGTTGACGTCCGCCGCAGGCATTTCCGTCAAGACGCTCGTGTTCAGTCAGTTCATCGTCCTGCTGCTCGCATTCTTCTGCGACGAGCGCGAAGCCGAGGGCTCGCCTCAGCGCGCGCACGGCGCCTTGCGGTTGACCGCGAGGCGCGCCTGATGGCGCGTTCGCTCTTTCGCAACACGCTGCTCTATCTGCCCGCGCAGGTGCTCGGGCCGTTCGTGCAGTTCGCCGTCGTCGTGGCGTGGACGCATCTGCTCGAACCCGCAGCATTCGGCGTCGTCACCTTTGTCGTCGCGGCGCAGGAATTGACCGGGCTTGTGGGCCTCGCGTGGTGGTCGCTCTACGTGCTGCGTTTCCGTCAACGCTACGAGGGCGCGGACGAGGATCGCTTTCGCGCCATGGACGCGCGCATGGCGTTCTGCGGATCGGCGTCGCAGATCGTCGCCACGCCCTTCTGCCTGCTGGCGGTCGGCGTCGCCGATTTCGCGACCGCGCTGGCCGCCGCCGCCTACCTCGTCACGCGGCTGCTCGTCGTGCACTACAGCGAATGGGCGCGTTCGCAGCATAGAATCCGCGCCTACACGGCCGCGCAATTCGCCGGCCCGATCTTCGGCTCCGGCCTGTCGATCCCCGCGGTCCTGATTTTTGGCGGAACGCCGTCCGTCGTTCTCGCCAGCATGGCGCTCGGCCAGGGCCTGGGCGCCGCCGCCGTCATGTCGTCGCTCGACGTGCGACGGCCACCGGGACTTTTCGATCCTGAAATATTTCGGGAGGCGCGCCGCTACGGCGCTCCGCTGATCCTCGGCGGCCTGTTCGGCTGGGCGGCGATCAACGGCATCCGCGTTCTGGTGCAGGCGGGCGCGGGGGTCGTGGGGCTCGGCTTGCTGTCGGCGGGTTGGGGACTCGGCCAGCGCATAGCCAATTTCATCGCCATGGTCTGCACCGCCGCCGCTTTTCCAATCGCGGTCGACAGAATGGAGTCCGGCGATCGGCAGGGCGCGCTCGACCAGGTGTCGCTGAACGGCACGCTCATGCTGGCCCTGCTTGCGCCGGCGACCGTGGGCGTCGCGATCCTGGCAGCGCCGATCGTCAATCTTCTGATCGCGATGGACTATAGAAGCCTGACGATCTTCGTTCTGCCGATCGCGGCGGCCACCGGCGCCATCCGCACTTACAAGACTCATACCGCCGATCAGGCCGGATTGCTGCTCGAACGCACGCGCGCGCTCACCGTTTCCAATTTCGCGGACGCCGCGACCACGATCGGCTGCACTGCCATCGGGCTTGGCTGGGGCGGGATCGAAGGCGCAGCGGTGGGATGTCTCGTGGGCACGCTTCTGGCCACCCTCGGCGCGCTCGTCTATGCGACGCGATGGCTCGAACTGCCGATCGACTATTGGGCCTATGCGCGAATTTTCGCGGCCGTCTGCGCCATGAGCGCCGTGCTGTTATTCACGCCGGCGCCGGAATCGGCATTGGCGATCGCCTTTAAAATTCTGATCGGCGCCGGTTGCTACGGCGCAGCGCTGATCGCGCTGTTTCCTCGCGCGCGAGACGCTCTGATGGCGCGCCTCCGCAATTGATCGCTAACCTTGAATCGAGAACCGCGCCGATCAGCTTGCGTTGCTGGCCAAGCCGGAGAGGACGACATTGAGCGCTGTGCCGACGAGCCTGGACGCGGCGACTATCGCGGCCGCCATGCCCATGCCGAGAAGGGCATATTCGACCGCGGTCGCGCCTGAACTACAGCGCAGAAACCGGGTGATTGCTGACTTCATTCGACGCCCTCCGCCCTCGGTCGCGGACCGCGGCGCTGAATTGGATGGCGCGAGCCTAGCCGCGAAACCCTGCGACTTCGTTACGGGATGCGGCTAAACGGCGGGCGCCGCTTAGTCATTTGCCAACGCAACGGGCGCTTGGCTCACGCGTCCTCGTCCCCGCGATCTTCCCAGTTGGCGATCCGCGCGCCGATAGCGGCGGCCAGTTTGCCTTCCGGGGAGTCGGCGCGCTCGGCGAAGGTGAGATGGGCGACGGAAGCGTTGAGCTTGGCCTCGCGCCGGCGAAGTTCGGCGATATCGGAGTCCTTGCCTACAGGCGGCGTATTCGCATCGCTCCAGCCGAAACTGTCCAGCCAGGCCAGGTCTTTCTGGTCGCCGCCGGCCGCCAGAAGGCGCGCGCGGGCCTCGTCGATCTGCGTCTTGTCGCTCATGGTTCCTCCTGCCAGCCGATTGCGAGCGCGGGCTGTGGCCTTCTGGCCCCGTTCACACGCCCGTCGGATCAACTGCGGCGCTGCGCCCTCGGTTCCCGGAGCGGCGCATGTGCGGCGTGGCGGCTCGTCTTACGACAGCGGCGGGCGGCGCAAATCCAGCGTGAGCGGAAATTCGCCCGTCGTCTCCGCAGGCGGCGGCGCGCTCTTGCCCGGCGTGTGGCCGAAATCCTGGAAGCGGGCGAGGCGGCGGGCCTCGGCCTCATAGGAATTGACCGGGAAAGTCTCGTAATTGCGGCCGCCGGGATGGGCGACGTGATAGACGAAGCCGCCGAGCGAACGCCCGTTCCACAGATCGTAGATGTCAAAGGTGAGCGGCGCCTGCGCGGGGATGGTCGGATGCAGGCCTTCGGCCGGCTGCCACGCCTTGAAGCGCACGCCCGCGACCGCCTCGCCAGAAACGCCCGTGCCGGTCATCGGCATGCGCCGGCCGTTGCACACGATGGCGTGGCGGCCGGGAACGAAGCCGGTCGCCTTGAGCTGCATGCGCTCGACGGAGGAGTCGACGTAGCGCACCGTGCCGCCGGCGGCGCCCATTTCGCCGAGCACATGCCAGGGCTCCAGCGCCTGCCGCAGCTCGAGCCGCACGCCGCCGTGATCCACCGCGCCATAGGCGGGGAAGCGGAATTCGAGCTGCGCCTTGTACCAGGTGGGATCGAAATCGTAGCCCGCTGCGCGCAGGTCCGCGAGGACCGAGAGGAAATCGTCCCAGACGAAATGCGGCAGCATGAAGCGGTCGTGCAGCGCGGTTCCCCAGCGCACGAGATCGCCCTGCTGCGGCTCCTTCCAGAACATCGAGATCAGCGCCCGGATCAGAAGCTGCTGGGCCAGCGCCATGCGTGCGTCCGGCGGCATTTCGAAGGCGCGGAACTCGATGAGGCCGAGCCGGCCGGACGAGGAATCTGGCGAATAGAGCTTGTCGATGCAGATTTCCGCGCGATGGGTGTTGCCCGTCACGTCGGTGAGCAGATTGCGATAGAGCCGGTCGACAACCCACGGGAAGGGCGCAGGCCCCTGCCCCGGCGCCGGCGTCTGGCCGAGCGCGATCTCCAGTTCGTAGAGCGTATCGTGACGGGCTTCATCGACGCGTGGCGCCTGGCTCGTCGGCCCGATGAACAGGCCGGAGAAGAGATAGGACAGCGAAGGATGGCGCTGCCAATAGAGGATCACGCTCTTCAGCAGATCGGGTCGACGCAGGAAGGGCGAATCCGCGGGCGACGATCCGCCGATGACGACATGCGCGCCGCCGCCAGTGCCGGTATGGCGGCCGTCGATCATGAACTTGTCCGCGCCGAGACGGCACTCGCGCGCCTCGTTGTAGAGCGTGACGGTCGTGTCCACCGCCTCGCGCCAGGAACGCGCGGGCTGGACGTTGACTTCGATGACGCCGGGATCGGGCGTCGCCTTGATAACGTCGATGCGCGGATCGAAGGGCGGCGGATAGCCTTCGATATGCACCTTGGCGCCGAGCGCGCGGGCGCACTGCTCGACGGTCTCGACCAGTTCGAGATAATCGTCGATCTTCTCGACCGGCGGCATGAAGACGCAGAGCGCGCCGTCGCGCGGCTCGATGGTCAGCGCCGTGCGCACGGCGCCCTCGACAGCCACCTGCTCGATCTGGTCCTGCTGCTCTGCGCCCTGCGCCTGGGCTGCGGGCGCCTGCACGGCCTGGAAACTCACCGGCAGATCGCCGCGCGGCTCGAGCGGGTCCTGCGCATGGATGTAAGGATAGGCGGACGGCGGCACCCAGGGCAGCGACGACAGGGGCAGGCGGAAGCCGACCGGCGAATCGCCCGGCGCCAGATAGAACTTGTCCTTGCGCAGCTTCCATTTCTCGGAACGCCAGCGGCGGCCGTTGGCCTGCGCGTTCCATCGCTGGATCGGCAGCACGAAGCCCGAGGGACTGTCGAGACCGCGCTGATAGGTGCGCTTCATGCGTTCGCGCGCCTCGATGTCCTCGAGCTTGGAATCGTCGGTCGTGACGTTCGCAGGCAACTCGGCGAGCTTCTTCTCCCAATATTCCGCGTCTTCGTAGGCCGGCATGACGTAGTCGGCGCCGACGCCCAGTTCATCGGCCACCTTGCAGGCCACCACGCCGGCCATTTCGACGGTCGCGGGCGGCGGATTCTCCACGGGCGCGATCAGGTCGGCGTCGCGCCAGATCGGCTGGCCGTCCTTGCGCCAGTAGAGCGCGAGCGCCCAGCGCGGCAGGCTTTCGCCGGGATACCACTTGCCTTGCCCGTAGTGCAGCAGGCCGCCCGGCGCGAATTTTTCGCGCAACCTGCGGATCAGTTGATCGGCGAGGCCCTTCTTGGTTGGCCCGACGGCGCCCGTGTTCCATTCGTCGGACTGAAAATCGTCGATGGAGACGAAGGTCGGCTCGCCGCCCATGGTCAGGCGCACGTCGTTGGCGGCGAGATCGGCGTCGACCTTGTCGCCGAGCGCATCGAGCCGCCGCCAATCCGCGTCGTCGAAAGGCCGGGTGATGCGCGGCGCCTCGTCGATGCGATCGACGTGCATCTCGAAATGAAAGGTCGTCTGCGCGAAATCGACCATGCCCTCGATCGGCGCGGCCGAGCGGTAGTGCGGGGTGGCGGCGAGCGGCAGATGGCCTTCGGCGCAGAGCAGGCCTGACGTCGCGTCGAGGCCGACCCAGCCGGCGCCGGGCACATAGACTTCCGCCCAGGCGTGCAGGTCGGTGAAATCGTGATCTGCGCCCTGCGGCCCCTCGATCGTGGTGAGATCGGGCTTGAGCTGGATGAGATAGCCCGAGACGAAACGCGCGGCCAGGCCGAGGCGGCGAAAAATCTGGACCAGCAACCATGCGGAATCACGGCAGGAGCCCGAGCGCAGCGTCAGCGTTTCGTCGGGCGCCTGCACGCCCGGCTCCATGCGGATGACATAGCGGATGTCGTTGTGGAGCTGGAGATTCAGATCGACGAGAAAATTGGTGAGCTGCTTCTGCTCGCGCGAGACTCCGGCGACGTAAGCATCAAGCGCAGGCCCGCAGGGCTCGAGTTCGAGATAGGGGGCGAGTTCGGCAGCGAGATTGGGCTCGTACTGAAACGGAAAGGTTTCCGCGTAGGGCTCGATGAAGAAGTCGAAGGGGTTCCAGGTCGCCATTTCGGCGACCAGATCGACCTCGATGCGCAGATGGTCGGCCTTGTCCGGAAATACGCAGCGCGCCTGCCAGTTGCCGTGCGGGTCCTGCTGCCAGTTCTCGAAATGGCCCTCGGGCGAGACCTTCAGGGAGTAGCTCAGAACCCTGGTCCGGCAATGCGGCGCGGGGCGCAGCCGGATGACCTGCGGGCCGATCGCGACGTCGCGGTCATAGGAATAGGCGGTGAGATGACGCAGCGCGACCTTGATAGCCAATGACCGATCCCCGGCGTGGATTTTCCTGCAAAATGCAGCAAGCGCGCGCGGGACGCCATCGCTTTGGCGCCTGCTTTTTGGGCGCAGGCCGCAAATACGGCCTTTCGCGGCGGCGCCCGCGCCAAAATTTGCGCTGCAGCAAACTTTTCCCGCCGTGGCGCGTTCTGAGGCTTTCCAATGCTACGATAAGAGCCATGCGCCACCTGAACTGCCCCGCGTGCGGAAGCCGCGTCTTCTTCGAGAACTACGCCTGCCTCGCCTGCGGCGCGCAGATCGCCTTTTCGCCGGACGACGGCCGGATGGCGCCCATGTTCGGCGACGGCGCCCTGCTCGCCTGCGCGAATCGGAACCAGTTCGTCTGCAACTGGGCGACGACGGACGGCGAGCCGCTCTGCAGATCGTGCCGGCTCGACAGCGTCATTCCCAACCTGTCTTTCGTCGGCAACCTCGACCGGTGGCGGCGGATCGAGCAGGCCAAGCGGCGCGTGATCTTCGATTTCATGCGGCTGGGGCTGCCAATCACGCCGCGCGGACCGCAGAACCCTGCCGGCCTGACCTTCCACTTCCTGTCGGCCGACCTTGCCGCCGCGCCCGTCATGACAGGCCACGATTCAGGCCTGGTCACGCTCGACATAGCCGAAGCCGACGACGCTGTGCGCGAGCAGCGCCGAGAGCAGATGCACGAGCCCTACCGCACGCTGGTCGGCCATTTCCGGCACGAACTCGCTCACTATTATTTCGAGCGGCTCGTGCTGCCGTCATCCGACGTGCAGGCGTGCCGCTTCGTATTCGGCGACGAGCGCGCCGATTACGAGCAGGCGCTCCAGGCGCACTACCAGAACGGCGCGCCGCCGGATTGGGGTCTGCATTTCATCTCCGCCTACGCCTCCGCGCATCCTTACGAGGACTGGGCCGAGACCTTCGCGCATTTCGTTCACATCGTCGCGACGATGGACACCGCGCTCGATCTGGGTTTCGGCGGCAAGCTGACGGAGCAGATCGCCGACCCCTATACAACCGAAGACTTCGACACGCTGATCAAGGCCTTCCTGCCGATCACTGAAAAGGTAAACGAGATCAACCGCTCGATGGGGCAGCCGGACATGTATCCCTTCGTGCTGAGCGAAGAGGTGACGGGCAAGCTGCACTTCATCCACATGATCGTGCGCAAATATGCGCGGGCTGAAGCCGAGAACGCGCGCAAGCCGGAAGCCGCCGAATAACCGCCAAACTTATCCGGGCGTCGGCGGCGGCGTGGCTTTCGCAGGCCAGCATCGCGGGTGTTGCGAGGTCGTGCCGAAAGCGACGTCGTGCATGATGCGTCCCGGCAGAAACGTGAAGGCGCCTGCGACGAGCAGCGCGGACACGTACAGCAGCGTCATCAGGCGGGCGTGCTGCGCGATCCGACGGCGGCGCGCCGCAAGAACCGCCATCGGCAGGATGACGATGGTCACCAGGGTCAGCAGATGGATGAGGCTGAATGGTCCGAACGCGCAGGTTGTGTTCACGAACAGCGAACTGACGGCGGCGAGCGCCATAAGCGCGACCCAGACCCAACCGCGTGCGCGGTGGGACGCCGTTCCCTTGACGCCGATGAACTGGACCAGGCCCAGAACCAAAGCGGCGACGGCAGCGAATGTGTGCAGCCTTATTTCGACGGCGGCCTGAAGAAGCGGTTCGAGCGACACGCCGCGAATTTGTTGCAAGCCGGTACTTGATGCAAACGCCGGCGGGCTCAGGCTCCGAGCTTCTGGATCTTGTGCGCGCCGGTCGCCAGCGAGACCATCTTCGTCTCCATGTAGAAATCGAAGGAATAGTCGCCGCCGTCGCGGCCGATGCCGGACGCTTTCATGCCGCCGAAGGGCGTTGGCAGATGGCGCACGTTCTCCGAATTGACCCAGACCATGCCGGCCTCCAGCGCATCAGCGACGCGCAAGGCGCGGCCGATCTCGCCGGACCATACGTAGCCGGCCAGCCCATATTGCACGTTGTTGGCGAGCTCGATGGCTTCGGATTCTGTCTCGAATGTCAGCGCCGTGAGGAAGGGACCGAAAATCTCCTCCTGCGCGAGACGCGAGTCCGCCTTCGCGCGCACCAGCGTCGGCTGCACGAAATGGCCGGCGCCCTCCGCGCGCGCGCCGCCCGCGAGAATCTCGCCGCCGCCCTGTTTCGCAACATCGAAATAGGAGCAGACTTTCGCCAGATGCCGCTCGTGGATCAGCGGGCCGACCTCGGTTGCGGGATCGAGCGGATGTCCGACCTTCAGCTTTTTCACGCGCGCCGCGAGCTTTTCCATGAAATCGTCGGCGATGGAATTCTGCACCAGCAGGCGGCTCGAGGACGTGCAGCGCTCGCCGTTGAGCGAATAGATCATGAAGACGACCGCATCGAGCGCGCGGTCGAGATCGGCGTCGTCGAACACGATGACCGGGTTCTTGCCGCCGAGTTCGAAATGCACGCGCTTCAGCGTCTGCGCGCCCTGCCGCATGATGGCCGAGCCGGTCGCGGATTCGCCGACGAAGCCGATCGCCTTGATCGCGGGATGTTCGGTCAGGGCGCGGCCGGCGTCCTCGCCGAAGCCGTGGACGGTGTTGAGCACGCCATCGGGCAAGCCCGCCTCCGAGCAGATGCGCGCAAGAAGATCGGCAGTGACCGGCGACCATTCGGCGGGTTTGTGGACGACCGTGCAGCCCGCCGCCAGCGCCGGCGCGATCTTCCATGTCGACAGCATGAAGGGCGTGTTCCATGGCGTGATGACGCCGACCGGGCCGATGGGCGTGCGGGTCGAGACGTTCCAGTGTTCGGCGGACGGCAGGTTGAGCCCGTCGCGGGCGGACTGGCAGCGGTCGGCGAAGAAGCGGAAATTCTCGGCCCCGCGCAGCGCCGCCTTGGACATGAAGCGCCAGGCCTGGCCGGTGTCCCAGCATTCGAGCGTGGCGATCTCGTCGGCGTGCCTCTCGATGGCGTCGGCGATGCGGTGCAGCAGCTTCTGGCGGGCAGGCGCGGGCATGGCGCGCCAGGCGGGGAAGGCGGCTTTGGCGGCCGCGGCCGCAGCGGCGATGTCGGCGGCGTCGCCTCTGGCGACTTCGGCGATGAGCGAGCCGTCGACCGGCGAGCGCGTCTCGAAGGTCGCGCCTGAGAGGCTTTCCACCCGCCTGCCGCCGATCCAGTGGCCGACGCCGTCCGCGGCCAGCCCGTCCAGCAGGGGTTGCAGTCGCGCCTTGTTTTGCTCGAACATCGGGCCGCTCCGAATGGGAATTGACGATACTTAACGCGTTAAATGAATAAGGGCAAGCCGGGACCGCCGGCCTCCGGCCGGCATTTGAACGAGTCGGAAAAGCTGCCCGAAGGTCGGCGGTCCCGGCGCTCGCCGGCTGTGTGATCCACATCAATGGACAGTCGAGACAAAACAATTTAACATGTGAATAAATTGGCTTCAGACCGCCAGGGAGGCGTCAATGGGCAAGATCGTCATGGCCGCGAAGATCGCGCATGTTCCGTCGATCCTGATCTCGGAGCGGCCCGGCCCGCTGTTCGGCAAGCGCAAGGGCGCCATAGATGGATTGAAGGAAATCGGCCGTCGCGCCCGCGAGCGCGGGGCCGACACGTTTCTCGTCTTCGACGTTCACTGGCTGTCGAATTTCGGTTGCCACATGAACGCCAATGCGCGGCACAAGGGCGTCTATACAAGCCACGAAGCGCCGCACATGATCCAGAATATGGAATATGACTACGCGGGCAATCCCGAGCTCGCCGACATGATCTCGACCGAGGCGAAGAAGGACAAGCTCGAGGTTCTCGCCCATCGCGTCGAGACGCTGCCGCTCGAATACGGCACGATCGTTCCCATGCACTACATGAACCAGGACGGCTGGGCGAAAGTCGTCTCCGTGGCCGCGCCGCTGTTCGCCTCCTGGCAGGAAAACCGGGCCTTCGGCGCCGCCGTGCGCCGCGCGATCGAGGCGTCGCCGTTCAATGTGGCCGTGCTGGCGTCGGGCTCGCTGTCGCACAAGCTCGTGCCCAACGACCAGGTCGGCGACAATCAATGGGAGCAGGTCGGCAGCGAGTTCAACCGGCAGGTCGACCTGCGGGTCGTCGATCTCTGGAGGGAGCGCCGCTACAAGGAGTTCTGCGCGATGCTCCCTGAATATTCGACCAAGTGCAACGGCGAGGGGCTGATGTGCGACACGCACATGCTGTTCGGCATGCTGGGCTGGGGCGAGTTCGATGGCGAGATGGAGGAACTGACGCCCTATTTCCCCTCGAGCGGCTCCGGGCAGATCAATGTTGAATTCCATCTGACGAAATAGCACGCGCGGCATGCGGAACCGCCGCTTGCGCGGCGGCCTAGGCTGAGCGAAAGTCCGCCCCGCTCAGCCCGTCATTGCGAGGAGCGAAGCGACGAAGCAATCCTTCCCCGGGAGACGCCCGGAGATGGAGTGCTTCGCTTCGCTCGCAATGACGGAACCATTTCCGGCATCGCCGCACATCCGAGACACACCATGATCGAACGCAGCATCTTCACCGAGGACCACAATCTCTTCCGCGACATGGTCCGCCGCTTTCTCGACGAGCATGCCAAGCCGTTTCACGAAAAGTGGGAGGCGCAGGGCTATGTCGACCGCGAGGTCTGGCTGAAGGCCGGCGAACAGGGCCTGCTGCTGCCGACCGTTTCCACCGAATACGGCGGCGCTGGCGCCACGGAAGCGATGAGTTCGGTGCTGATCGAGGAAGTCGCGCGCGCCAATACGAGCGGCCTCGGCTTTGGCCTGCACAACGATATCGTCGCGCCCTACATCGAGACCTACGGCTCGGAAGCGCAGAAGAAGAAATATCTGCCTGCGATGGCGCGCGGCGAGAAGATTGGCGCGATCGCCATGACCGAGCCCGGCACGGGCTCCGACCTGCAGGGCGTCCGCACCACCGCCCGCAAGGACGGCGACCATTACGTCATCAATGGCTCCAAGACCTTCATCACCAACGGCTGGCACGCCGATCTCGTGATCGTCGTGACAAAGACCGACATGAACGCCGGCGCCAAGGGCGTCAGCCTCATCATCGTTGAGGAAGGCACGCCCGGCTTCCGCAAGGGCAAGCGTCTGAAGAAAATGGGCCTGAAGGCCCAGGACACGTCCGAACTGTTCTTCGACGACGTGCGCGTGCCCGCCGAGAACCTGCTCGGCAAGGAAGGCGAGGGCTTCGTCTATCTCATGCAGAAGCTGCCGTGGGAGCGGCTGCAGATCGCCATCACCGCGCATGCCTCGGCGCAGGCGCAGATCGACAACACCGTGCAATATGTGCAGGACCGCAAGGCGTTCGGCGCGCCGATCGGCGAATTCCAGAACACGCGTTACAAGCTTGCGGAAGCCCAGACCGAGGTCGAAATCGGCCGCGTCTTTGTCGACAAGTGCCTCGAAATGCAGATCGCCGGCACGCTGGATTCCGCAACCGCCTCGATGGCGAAGCTGTGGCTGTCGGAAATGCAGGGCCGCGTGCTCGACGCCTGCGTGCAATTGCACGGCGGCTACGGCTTCATGTGGGAATATCCGGTCGCCCAAGCCTACGCGGACGCGCGCGTGCAGCGCATCTACGGCGGCACCAGCGAGATCATGAAGGAACTGATCTCGCGCCAGATGGGGCTCGGGGCCGGCAAGAAGAAGCCGGCGTGACGATTCTTGCCTCTCCCCGCAGGCGGGGAGAGGGAGAGATGCTGCAATTTGTCCGATCTCGACGACATCACCGATTTTCTCCGCGCGCGTCTCGGCCGCGACGCGCGGGTGATCGACACGCATATTTCGCGCGTCGTGATCGGGCGCGAGCGCGCGTTCAAGATCAAGAAGCCGGTCGCCTTCTCCTATCTCGATTTTTCGACGCGTGAGAAACGCGCCGCGGCGGCTGAAACCGAGGTGGCGATCAACCGACGCACGGCCCCGCAAATTTATCTCGGAACGCGCAGCATCACGCGCGCGCGTGACGGGTCGCTCGATCTGGACGGCGCAGGCGAGACGGTGGAGACCATCGTCGAGATGCGCAGCTTCGATCAGGCCGATCTCTTCGACCAGATGGCGCAGCGCGGCGCGCTGAGCGCGCAACACATGACGCTGTTGACAGAAAAACTTGTCGCCTTCCATCGCGCTGCAGCACCCGCCCGCGACGCGAGCGGCGCCGCAGCGATGGCGCAGATACTCACGCTCGACGAGGGCGCGCTCGCGGGCTCCGGCCTCGCGACGCCCGCGCGCATTGCAGCCTTCGATGCAGCGCTCCGCGACAGACTGACCGAAATCGCGCCGCTGCTCGACGCGCGCGCGGGCGCCGGGAAAGTGCGGCGCTGCCACGGCGATCTCACCTTGCGCAACATTTGCCTGTTCGCGGGCGAGCCGACGCCGTTCGACGCCATCGAATTCGACGAGCGCCTCGCCACGATCGACGTGCTCTACGATCTCGCTTTCCTGCTGATGGACCTGACGCATCGCGGCCTCCGCGCGCACGCCAATCTCGTCTTCAACCGCTATCTCGACGCCGCCGATGAAACGGACGGCCTGCCCGCCCTGCCCTTCTTCATGGCCGTGCGCGCCTCCATCCGCGCGCATGTGACGGCGACGCAGGCCACGAACGCGGGGAACGCGGCGGCATCCGCGCTGCAGGACGAAGCGCAGTCCTATTTCGATCTCGCCGAGCGGCTGCTTGCCCCGCGCGAAAAAATGCTCGTGGCGATCGGAGGCTTTTCAGGTTCCGGCAAATCGACGCTCGCCGCTGCGCTGGCGCCAAAAATCGGACCGGCGCCGGGCGCGCGCATTCTGTCGAGCGACCGTATCCGCAAGGCGCTGCACGGCGTGGCCGCGACCGAGCGGTTGCCGTCAGCGGCCTATGCGCCCGCCGTGTCGGAGCGCGTCTATGCGCAGATGCGAAGCGAGGCGGCGCGCGTGCTGGCGCGCGGCGGCGCAGTCGTGGCGGATGCTGTCTTCGATCGGCCGGAGCTGGCGGCGGCGATTGAAATCGTCGCGCATGAGAACCGCGCGCGCTTCATCGGCTGCTGGCTCCAGGCGCCGCGCGAGAAAATGGCGCGGCGGATCGAGGCGCGGCGCGACGATCCCTCGGATGCGACCGCCGACGTGCTGGACAGCCAGATCGAGAAAGGCGCCGCGCCCGAGAACTGGCGCAAGCTCGACGCCGGGCGGGGCGGCGACAACGTGGCCGCGCAGGCTCTGGCCATCCTTGGCTAGAGGCTTCGCCTAGAACTTGAGGCCGGTTCCCAGATTGCCGTTCTTGTCGAATCCCACCGGCGCATAGTCGTTGGGGTCGGTGCGATTGCTCGGCAAGGGAATGCCGCCATCCCCGGATTTTTCCGCCGGCTTTTCCGTTTTGGCGGTCTTGCCTGCGGCCGTGTGCTTTTTCGTCTCTTTGGCCTGTCTGGCCTGCGGCTTGGGCGTGTCGCTCCAGCCTTCGAGCTCGCCTGGTCGGCGGTCGCTGGGCTTGGGGATGGGCTTCTGGGTTGTCTGCGCTGCGGCCAGCGATGCGGACACAACGAGAGCCGCGACGGCGGCGAGAAGCGGGGCTTTACGGAAATTCATATGCGTCCCTGTCGATTGCGCGGCAGATTGGCCGGGCGCATTATCGATTGCAAGACGCCATCGGATTGCGGCGCGGGCATGGCCGCGCCGCCGAGAATCAGAGCCGCGACATCCTCGGCTTCGTAGCCTTGGCGTCGGTCTTGGCGGGATGGGCCTGCCAGCCGTCAGCGGGGGCGACGACTTCGTTGGCGGAGGGCTCTGGCGTCTTCGGGCGGTAGCTGGCTGCGAGCGCCTTGGCGCGCTCGAAGGTCTTGGCGTCGAAGCGCGAGGCGACTTCGTCCCGCTTCTTGGCCGCATCCGCGTCGCCCTGGTCGGCGGCTGCGGAGAACCAGGCGTAAGACTGGACCAGATCCTGCGGCCCGCCCATGCCGCGAGCATACAGAATGGCCAGATTGTACTGGCTGTCGCGCACGCCGTATTCGGACGCCTTGCGGAACCAGCGCGCGGCTGCGGAATAATCGGGCTTGCCTCCGCCGTCGGCGAGCAACACGGCGAGATTGTGCATGGCGCGGACATTGCCGCCGTCGGCGGCGCGCTCGTACCAGGTGCGCGCGGTGGCGAGATCGCGGTCGACGCCGAGACCGCGCTCGAACAGCACGCCGAGCCGATATTGCGCGGGCGGCAGGCCTTTGGCGGCGCTCTTCTCGAACCAGCGCGCGGCGAGCTTGAGGTCGCGCGGCGCATTGTTTCCGTCCGCGTAGCGGGCGCCGAGTTCGTATTGGGCGCCGGCGTCGCCCTGGGCCGCGACCTTCTCGAGCGCCGCGACGGGGAGGACGATCCGGGCCGGCTGCGGGATCGCGCCGACCGGCGCCGTGTCGACGGGCGCGGCGTCGGCGCGCGGCTGGCGGGCCATGGTCGGCAGACTGGCGGGCGAATCGACCCGCCGCGGCGCCGCGGGTTCGGCGGGCGTATCGGCTTCCGCCGTGGCCCCGGCAGGAGGCGCGGACGGGTCGGCCTGCAAGGCCGCGCCCTTGTCCTGGGCGGCCGGCGCGGCGTCGCTGGCGGGCGGCGTCTTG